>JAJDNG010000072.1 GCA_022340845.1 Gammaproteobacteria bacterium
TTTTAAACCTAACAGCTAGATAACCGAGATCTCGATTTTATGTTATTTATGCCTTAACACTATAACAAATGCCTTTTTGTAAAACTTTTAATCGACTCAAATGGAAGCTACTGAATGATTCTTTTGACTGATTCGGTGGAAGGCCCGTATTTAGGAAACCTCTGTGTCAAAATTAAAGCAATTCAACATACCTATATTGAGCAGCAGAAAAGTCCGCTTATGGTATTTATTAATTATCCAGATACTGATCTGAAAGCCTGTATAAGCGCTGGTTTTGGCCTAGCAATACCGACCTGAGTAAAATTGGCTATTTGCTCAAAATGAGGTTGCCAAACGAATCTACACGGCATTCCCAGTTTGCCGCTAAAAAGGTGGTTGAAACAGTCTCTGTAATCAAAGCCGGGCCTTTGATGATATGTTCTGGCGGCAAATTTTCCCGGGAGTAAACACTGACTTGTTCACCGATGCCCGGTAATGCTACTGACTGGTCTGCTAGTGGCCTGGCGGTATTGCGGCTAGTTGAGCTGGAAGCATTAAGCGGTATGTCGGGTTTACTGCCGCTAAGCTTGACTCTTGCCGTGACCAGTTCCAAAGGTTGTACCAAGCGGTGGCCGTAACGTTGTTCGTGCAGTTGGTGGAACAGTTGTTCGCTTTGCGTTTTATTCTGCCAAGGCACGTTAAGCGTGTAGGACTGGCCTTTATAACGTAGATCCACGCTGCGTAGTCGCTGGATATCTTCCGCGGCGACGCCTTCCTGACTCAGCGCTTCGCTGCCGCTTTGCTCCAAAAGTAGAAACTGTGCTTCCAGTTTCTGAGCATCCATTTCGGCCAACGGGCTATTTAAGGTGCGTGACAAGTGGCGCGCCCGGGGTGCTGCCAACATGCCCAATGCCGACAACACACCGGCGTGTATCGGCACCATAGCTTGCGTCATATCCAGCGCTTCGGCCAGAGCACACACGTGCAAGCCACCAGCACCACCGAAACACGTCAGGGTTAACTGGCGCGGGTCTATACCTTTTTGCACTGACATCACCCGCAATGCTCGCGCCATATGTTCGTTGACTATATTGATAATTCCGGTAGCGGTTGCGACAACATCCATATTCAGTGGCGTTGCAAGGGCTTCTACGGCTTTGAAAGACGCCTGTTCATCCAAGGACATCTTCCCGCCCAGAAAACGGTCCGGTCGCAATCGGCCCAGCACCACATTGGCGTCGGTCACCGTGGCCTGCCGCCCGCCTTTGCCGTAACACGCCGGCCCCGGGTCGGCACCGGCCGATTGCGGCCCCACCTGCAACAATCCGCCGGCATCCACCGTGGCGATGGAGCCGCCGCCGGCGCCTATGGTGTGCATGTCCACCATGGGAATGGCCACGGGATAGTCCCCTATCCGTCCTTCGTTGGTCAACACAATATCACCGTCGATCAAGGCGACATCGGTCGAGGTGCCGCCCATATCGAAACTTAACAAACGCTGCCGGCCAGCTAGTTCACCCACGTATTTGGCGCCCGCCAACCCCCCTGCCGGACCGGACAATAACAACTGCACCGCTTGTTCACCGGCCTGGGCGATATCCATGGTGCCGCCGTAACTTTGCATGACGGATACCTGGATTTTGGAGGCGCGTTGCTGTGTGGCCTCAGTTAAGCCGCTAAACAGACGCGATAGATAGCCTTGCACGATGGGACCTACCGAGGCGTTCAGCCAGGTGGCAATGCCGCGTTCGTATTCTTTGTATTCCGGCAACACCTGGGAGGAACGCGATACAAATATGCCCTCGGGCACGGCCGCGGCGATGCGTTTCTCAAAGCGGTCGTCCAGGAAAGCAAACATCATGTTGATGGCCACTGAGCGGGGCGCTAACTGGTGAAGAGATTGGCGCAAACGCAGCAGATCATCTTCACTCAGTGGTTCCACCACCTGGCCGTCCGCGGCCAGGCGTCCTCCGGTTTCCAGACATAGCTCCGGCGGAACCGGCGGTGGTTGGGGAACGGGTTGCAGGTTATATAATTCACGCCGCGCCTGGCGTCCAATGGTCAACACATCGCCCAAACCGCGATTGGTGATATACGCGGTGCGTACGCCTTTGCCTTCCAGTACGGCATTGGTGGCCACGGTGGAGCCGTGGATAATGTAGACCTCCTCGCCCTGCAGCTGATGCAGGCCCAGCTCGGCAATGCCCTGCAATATGGCCTGTTCCGGGGCGGCGGGCGTGGACAGGACTTTGTGAATGCTTAGTCGGTTATCTTGGAGCAGCACAAAATCCGTAAACGTACCGCCGGTGTCTATGCCTAGGATGATCATTTATCAAGAGGGTTATGCGCTATTCAGGATATCCCAGATTATAGGCAAACCGCTGATGACGCAAAGAGTTTACGTCACCGGAGGATTTCGGTCTTTATTTCCCCACCACCACCTGGTTGCGTCCGCCATGCTTGGCGGCGTATAACGCATCGTCGGCGCGTTTCACCAGGGTTTCCACGGTATCGTCCGGCCGGGCCAGGGAAACGCCGAAACTCATGGTGATGTGGAGGATCAAGTCGGTGAGATTGATGGGATGATCGGCGATTTTCAGGCGAATGCGCTCGGCGATGCGGGTGGCCACGTCCAATGGCGTTTCGTGCAGGATTAACATGAATTCCTCGCCGCCATAACGGCCGACAATGTCCAACTCGCGCAGCGAGGCTTTGATGCGCCTGGCCACGTCAATCAACACGGCGTCGCCGGCTTGATGGCCATGATTGTCGTTGACCTTCTTGAAATAATCGATATCGGTCATGATCACGCACAACGGCTGTTCACTCAGCTTGGCGTTTTGCATGGCCCGTTCCAGCTCGGAAAACACATGGTCGTGGTTCACCAAACCGGTCAATGAGTCGGTGATGGCTTTGAGGCGTAATTGTTCCTGGCGAGCCTGCAAAACCTGAACCTGGGAACCATGAAACGTGTCTATGGCCAAAGACATATCCAGGGCATTCACTTTGTATAAAAACTCCACCAGTTTCTCGTAATGCCGCTGTTCGCTGCGAATGCTGTCGGGAAACTGGTTGATGATGGATTGCGTCAGGCAACGATACGCGCACAAATACAAGCTGAGGGACAAACCCACTTTTTCGTGCGCCAAACCCACGTGCAGGCGGTGTTCGAAATATTTGGCGCTGTCAAAGCCGCTGCCCAGGCTCAACAAAAAGGTGGTAATGGTGTGTTTGACGCGTTTTTTAATGTCATCGTCCGTGAGAATCAACTGTGCCTCGGGCTGGTCGACGATGGCGGCCATGAATTCGTTCATGATCTGGGGGAACTTGGGGACGATGACTTCCTGTTGCAGCCGGCCTGCCAACTCCCGGTCCCGGTCGCCCAGTTGCAGCAACGCCAGGCGTTCTTTGATTTTTTCCGCGGTAAATCCAAACCGCTCGCAATTTGGCAGGCTCATAAGTTTTTGTTTCAGCAGGTATTTGATATTTCAACCAGTGTCTATATCATAGGCCCAGTTTTGTTGAGCCATGACTAACCGGAACTGCAATAATCATGCAGAGTGATATTTTTCTGAGTGTAAAAAATTTATCTCGCGATTACGGTCCGCTGCGCGCCGTGAACGACGTCTCGTTTGAGGTCAAGCGGGGCGAGGTTTTGGGATTTTTGGGGCCCAATGGAGCCGGAAAATCCACCACCATGCAAATGTTGACCGGAAATTTGGCGCCTACCGAGGGCCAAATCACCATCAACGGCATCGATTTGCTGGATAACCCCAAACAAGCCAAGGCGCATATCGGGTTTTTGCCCGAACAGCCCCCGTTGTATAAAGAACTGACCGTGGATGAATACCTGCGCTTTTGCGCGCGCCTAAACCGCATCGCCAAGCCCGGCATCGCCCAGGCGCTGGATACCGCCAAACAACGCTGCGGATTGCAGGAAGTGGGCAAGCGTTTGATCGGCAACTTATCCAAAGGCTATCAGCAGCGTGTGGGCATCGCCCAGGCCATTATTCATGCCCCGGCCATTGTCATCCTGGACGAACCCACGGTGGGGCTGGACCCCATTCAAATCCGCGAAATCCGCCGTTTGATCCGCGAATTGCGCACCGAACATTCGGTCATATTGTCCACCCACATATTGCCTGAGGTGCAAACCACCTGCGACCAGGTACAGATTATCAATAAAGGTGAGATCGTGTTGCAGGACAGCGTCGCGGGTTTACAGCGTTTCATGCAAGTCTCCAGCACGATAGTGGCGTTTCGCAAGGCCGTACCAATCCACGAACTCAGCGACCTGCCCGATATCGAATCCGTTGACCGTCTGGACGATCATAGATTTCGAATTCATTACCAACCACACGATAATCCGGCGGACGGTATTGTGAAACGCGCGGTCGACAAAGACTGGGGCCTGCTGGAACTCACCCCGGAAAAACGCAGTCTGGAAGAGATATTCGTGGACCTCACCACCGCCGAATCCACCCCTGTTCAGCCGGCAGACACTGAGGAGGGACAGGCCGCATGATGGTATTTACCCTGGCCGGGCGCGAATTGCGCAGTTTGTTTTTATCCCCCTTGGCGTGGGCCATTTTGGCCGCCGTGCAGGCGATGATGGCGTATTTCTTTTTGTGGTATTTGCAGGAGTTCACCGAACTGCAGCCCCAATTGATGTTAATTGAAAATGCCCCCGGCATCACCCAGTGGGTGGTGATGCCATTGCTGGCCACCGCGGCGATTGTGTTGCTGGTGGTAGGACCGTTGTTGACCATGCGACTGATCAGCGAAGAACGCCGCGGTCAAACTTTAAGCCTGCTGATGTCGGCGCCGCTATCCATGAGCGAAATCATTCTCGGCAAATACCTTGGCATCCTGGGATTTTTTCTGATTATGGTAGCGATGATCGTGCTCATGCCATTATCGTTATTATTTGGCGCTGATCTGGACTTAGGCATGTTAGCGGCGGGATTACTGGGCCTGATAATGCTGCTGGCCAGTTTTGCCGCCGTCGGGTTGTTCATGTCCACGCTCACCAACCAGCCTGCCGTGGCGGCGGTCAGCACCTTTGGGGTGTTATTAATGTTATGGATTGCCAACCTTGCCAATACCTCCACGGACAAAGATTCGCTATTGTCTTATTTATCCATATTGCATCACTACCAGCCCATGATGAAAGGTGTTATCAATAGCGGCGATATCGCCTATTATGCATTATTCATCGCAACGTTTTTAGCGCTCAGCGTGCGCCGGCTGGATGCGCAACGTCTGCAAAGCTGACAATCCCGATGGCTGACCCCACGATAAAAAAGGAACGACTTTCACCATGCGAGTGAACCGACACTCCCGAAATCAACTCCGCTTGCAGGATACCGTGTTTTACCTGGTATTTGCCTTGCTGATCGGTTTGCTGGCGTATTTAAGCCATCGCCATACTCTGGAGTGGGACTGGACGCTTAGCCAGCGCAATACCTTGAGCGCCGCCAGCGTAAATTTGCTGAACTCCCTGGATAAACCATTGAGCATCACGGTATTCGCCAGCGAAAATGAATCCGTCAGAGCTCCCATTATCGATTTGATCAATCGCTACCAACGGGCGAAAGACAAGATCGATGTGCAATGGATTAACCCCGAGCTGGAACCGGCGCTGATCCGGGAACTGGGCATTAACGAAGACGGCACCGTCATTATTCATTACGGGGAACGCAGCGAGAAGCTCTCCCAGCACAATGAACAAGCCTACAGCAATGCCATACAACGCCTGGCGCGCAGCGAAGAACGCTGGCTGGTGTTTTTGAGCGGTCATGGGGAACGCAACCTGTTGGGGCAAGCCAACCACGATTTGGGCGAATGGGGCAAGCGGCTAAAAACCAAAGGGTTTAAATTGCAACCGCTGAATCTTGCCGAGCAGCCCGCCATTCCGGACAACACTGCCGCGCTCATCATCGCCAGTCCGCAAGTGGATTATCTCAGCGGCGAGGTGGAGATTATCCGTAATTTTATCAAACAGGGCGGCAATTTATTGTGGTTGATGGAGCCCGGTCCCCTGCACGGGTTGCAGCCATTGGCGGACCTTTTGCAAATCAATTTTTTTCCCGGCACCATCGTGGATGCCTCCACCCAATTGGTGGGCATCGACGATCCGCGTATCGCGCTGGTAAGCCAGTATCCAAAACACCCCTTGACGCAAAACTTCGAGGTACTGACCTTGTTTCCCCAGGCCCGAGCCATTTTCGTCAATGATGATGGCCAGGCAGACACGGACAAAGACAACGGCGGCTGGCAAAAACAACCTTTTTTGTTGACCATGGCCCGCAGTTGGGTGGAAACCGGTGAACTCAGTGGCCAGATTGAATTTGATAAAGAATCGGATATTAAAGGCCCACTGGTCATTGGCCTTACCCTCAGCCGCAGCCTTGCCGGTAACCCCCAAAACCATGGCGCGAACCCATCTGATCCGCAGAGTTCTGACAACGCGGCACCCGCCAAGCAACAGCGCGTCGCCATCATCGGCGACGGCGATTTTCTCTCCAACACGTATGTTGGCAACGGCGGCAACATGGATCTGGGCTTGCATATCGCCAACTGGTTAAGCCATGACGACCAATTGATCAATATCCCGGTAAAAACCAGTGGAGACGTCCAATTTCAATTATCCAAAAGCATGCAAATCCTGATTGCATTTGGATTTTTGCTGTTAATTCCGCTGGTGTTGGCGGGCAGCGGCTTTGGCATCTGGTGGCAGCGGCGCAAACGATAATCGTATGATGACCGCACGCAACTTACTCAATTTAGTCATCGCTGTCGCCGTGATCGTGCTGGCGGTGATTGCGTTTTATCCCGGCAAAAAGCCGGAACCGCCACCGCCCATGGTGCAGTTACTGCCAGTGAGCAAAGCCGACGTTGATCACCTGAACATTCACAGCCATGACAAACCGGTACTGCGCTTTAGTAAACAAGATCAGCAATGGTTTATGAGCGATCCCGTACACGCCAGAGCCAGCGAGCACCGCATCGGCACTCTATTGGACCTGCTACGCCAACCCAGTAGCACCCAATTGCAGGTGGATAAAAACAACCTGGCCAAATACGGATTGGACGCACCACGATACGGACTGGAATTTAATGAATATTCCATGACCATTGGTGATACTGAACCGCTGAATAATCGCCGCTACGTCATGGCCCAGGATACGGTGTATCTGATAGAGGACTATTTCAGCCATCTATTGACAGAAGGCGAAGGTGCACTGATAGACCATGCGCTGTTGCCGCCTGGCAGTATCATAGAAAAACTGCAGCTACCTGAGTTGACGCTGCAGAAAAAAGCAGGCCAATGGCAGATCAGCGACGCCAGCCGCCTCGATGCCGAGCACTATTCGCAGGATTCCCTGCACACCTTAATCGATGAGTGGCGCTACGGACGGGCCCTGACGGTGACACTGTTGTCCGAGCCTTATGATACCAGCGCGGCACCTGCCATCAGAGTGTATATGCAAGACCAGGCCGATCCCATTATTTTTTATGTGGACCAAACCCAGTTGCACACTGTGTTCATCCGGCCGGAACTGAAAATTCGCTACCACTTGACCAAAGACACCGCCCAACGCCTGATGCGCCTTACGGAAAAAACCTCCGACCTGGAGTAGCGACCATTTACACGACCGATTTACATGCCCGAACTGCCTGAAGTTGAAACCACCCGCCGTGGCATAGAACCTCATGTCAGCGGCCAGCGCATCCAGAAAATCATTGTACGTGAGCGCCGCTTGCGCTGGCCGGTCGAGCAAGGCCTTGAGCAGCGGGTGCGCGGCCAAACCATTGAAAACGTCTCGCGGCGCGGCAAGTATTTGTTGCTCCACACCCAAGCCGGGAGTTTAATCATTCATTTGGGCATGTCCGGCAGCTTGCGCATTCTACCCTGTGCCACCCCACCTTTAAAACACGACCATCTCGACATTGTGCTCAGTAACCAACAGTGTGTGCGATTACGCGACCCGCGACGCTTTGGCTGCGTCTTCTGGACGACCACAGAGCCCCTGCAACACAGTCTGCTGAAAGACTTGGGCCCGGAACCGTTGAGTGACGCGTTCGACAGCGACTATTTATACCGGCTTTCGCGCAAGCGTAAAATCGCCATCAAACAGTTCATCATGAACAGCCATATCGTGGTGGGCGTGGGGAACATCTACGCCAACGAAGCCTTGTTTATGGCTGGTATTCGCCCCGGCCTTGCGGCCGGTCGTATTTCCAGGCCGCGTTACCTTCGCCTGGTCAGCGCTATAAAAACGGTTTTAACCGATGCCATTCAACAAGGGGGCACCACCCTCAGGGACTTTACCGCCAGTGACGGCAATCCGGGATATTTTCAACAACAACTCAATGTTTATGGCCGGAGCGGTGAACTTTGCCGGCAATGCAACAATCCCATCAAATCGCTGCAACAAGGACAACGTGCCACCTTCTATTGTCCACAATGTCAAAAATAGTGCGCGCCCTGCGTAGCGCCTGATAATCCTACAAACGAAATGCAATCTCTGCACTGCCTCGCCTCACGAGCCATACACCGTCAATTCACCAATGATGATGAATACTGAATCGTACTTACAGGCAAATGAATACTTGGGATATAGTATGAGCGGTAAATATTACACCATTAAAAAAGCCCGCTTACGCAGGCTTTTTTTGAACACTACACACTATATTGCACAATGAAATCCGTTATGAATCACGCGGTACAACGTTGGTGGCGGACATGCCCTTGGGACCAGGTTGCGCTTCGTAACTGACTGGCTGTCCCTCAGTTAATGTTTTAAATCCATCCCCTTGAATCGCTGAATAGTGAACAAATACATCGTCTGAACCGTCCTGTGGTGCGATAAATCCAAACCCCTTTGCTTCGTTAAACCATTTTACAGTACCTTCGGCCATTACATTACCCCTTTTACCAATTACTGACTTGACTTGTTTTTATGTCGCTGCAGAAAGCGAAAACGAAATGCGTAGAGGACCGGGAGCAACCAATACCTATCAATCAATACTTATCAATCATTCCCCAAAGTAAATCCCGTCACTCATTCGCGTTTTAGCACTACAGCCACCTTCTAGTATAGACAGGATTAATGCATAACGCTAATAAATTCACCTTCAACAGAGTGTAAACCGCTATTTTTAGCCGTTATTTTCCTAAAATTCGGCAGGTTTGTCGCAGTTCACGGTTTAGTATTTTAGAATATAGATAATTTCAAATTACTGAAATTTTGTAAGTAATTTATAAAGTAATACTTAAGTGCATATAACCTCGGAAACCATTATTCAACCACAAAGGCACGAAGACCACGCAGAATAAAAAGTTTCACTATTATTCTGTTCGCGAGTTTCGTACCTTTTGGATGAATCTCATAGCGGATGATTTAACGGGGCTATGGCTTAGTAAAACTATGACTTTTCAAAACAAGGCGCGGTTTGCTTAATAAACAATTCGTGCAGGATTTGAATGGTCAACACCAGGAACAGAATCCATTCCAATTTCATCACTTCGTAGTACTCAGGCACGGTGTTGGGTGCCGGCAAGCTGAGCAGGTGTTCCAGATTTTGCTTAACGGTTTGCGGATTAAATATACCGGCTTCCAGCAGCTTTGCTTCTGATAGATAACGATCCAAGTTAGCGGCAGTTTGCTCAGTGAAAAACCACTCGCGTATGGGCGTATAAAAAGCCCGTTTTTTGAACGAATAGGGATGCTCGGGCAGTTTCGGCATCATTAATTTGCGCAGAATGTATTTCTCGTCCAGGCCGCTCAATTTGAGCCCTGGCGGTACTTGCGCGGCCAGCTCCACCAGGACGTGATCCAGAAAAGGCACGCGGCTTTCCACGCTGTTGGCCATGGCCAAGCGATCGGCACGCCATAATATCCAGCCAGGCAAACGTGTTTTGGTCTCCAGGTATAAAGATTGATTGAGGGGATGCAAGCCCTGTAATTTCGGTTTGAGCGAGGTAATGAGCTGGCTCATTTGTTGTTGATGGCCTTCGGAGTGTTGCACAAAGGCCGCTGAGAATAACCCTTGCGTGCTGTCTTGCAATATTTGCCAGAAGTCATACCACACGGGATAGCAACCAAACTGCGAGATGGTTTGTTGTTGCGCCGCGGACTCGTGCAGCCCCGCCAGTAAGCGCAAATACTCCGGCGCAAAGTCATTGGAAAAATCGCTGAGATAATACGCCAGGCGCTCGTCCTGACTCTGCTTGGCGTTGCCCCATTGGCGGATATAGTCCTGGCGGTAACAGTCATAGCCTCCCAGAATTTCATCGGCGCCTTCGCCCGTATACACCACTTTAAACTGATTTTGCCGCACCAGTTGCGACAGCATCAATAACGGAATATCCAGAGCCATGCGTTGCGGCTGTTCCACAGCGTAAGTCGCATCCACCAACACATCCAAAAAGTTGCCGGCTTGATTGTCGTCCATGTAAATATCGTGCAAATTCACGCCGATGTGTTCGGCGATGTTGCTGGCGATGGGGTATTCGTCGTTGGCTTGATTGGAAAAACGGATCGTGAACGCTTGCACATCCTGGGGATAATACTGTTGCAGTAAATACGTCGTCGTCGCTGAATCCACGCCACCGGACAAGTATGATCCTATGGGAACCTCACCGATCATGTGCGAGCGCACCGAGTCGTTCAATGCCGCATCGAATTCGCTTAACCATTGATCTTCGCTGAGATCGTCGTATTCACCTTCGCGGGGGAACTGTAAATCCCAGTATTGTTCGATGCGCGGAGCCTTGCCCGGCGTAATGGTCATGGTATGCCCGGCTTGTAATTCAAAAATCCCGCTGAATAGCGTATGCGGCGGAAGGTTGAATTGATAGTTGAAAAAATTGCGTAACGACTGGTGATTGAATTGCGGCGCTATGTCACCCGAGGCGAACAGTGACTTGACTTCCGAGGCGCCGTACAATGTTTTCCCGTCCCAGTGATACACCAGCGGTTTGATACCCAGCCTGTCGCGCGCCACAAATAATTCGTTGGTTTGCAAATCGTGAATCGCGAAAGCGAACATGCCGCGCAATTGCGTGACACACAGTGCTTCGTCGCGAATGAATAAATTCAGAATGACTTCGGTGTCGCAGTGGGTGTTAAAGCCAAATCCTTGTTGTTCCAGTTCTTCGCGCAATTCCTTGTAGTTGTAAATCTCCCCGTTGTAAACAATGGCGAACCGGCCATCGTCACTCAGCATGGGTTGCGAACCACCTTTTATATCCACAATACTCAGGCGGGTGTGGCCCAGCGCTGCGGGGCCCCGCAGCACATGATTTTGTTCATCCGGACCTCTGTGAATAAGAGAATTGACCATGCGTTTGATCATCGCTTGCTGATCGGCCGCATTGTAACCCTTGCTATGATAGGTAAAACAAATTCCACACATGGTGCTTTCCCGATTAAAAAATGTGCGGCCATTATAACCACAATGAATTGCAACGGGAAATGGGGGAATCCTGCGGAATATAAAACCACAAAGGCACGAAGAACACGAAGAAAAACCAACTTAGTTCAGTATAGTCTTCGTGTTCTTCGTGCCTTCGTGGTTAAACGTAGTTTGCAACCAGTACCAGTCTTACCCCGTATTTTGTGCAGGCCCCTGCCGCTCAAAAATGCTTTGGCAGCTTTTGTTGAGTTCGGCCAGATTTCGCTGCAACGCAGCATAGTTGTTGTCCTGTAGATCCTTATGCATTAATGTGGCTAATTCGGTGATCACCGGATAGCCGAAACTGGCGCCGGTGCCTTTCAATTTGTGCACCAGCGCCTTCATGTTCGCCCAGTCGTTACTTTGATAGGCTTCATTAATGTCGTGAAGTTTATCCGGCAGGTCGTCTAAAAATTTATTCACCAGCTCAATAAATTCCGGATCATCCATAAACTCTTGTGTGACATAAACCGTTGATGTCACCGGTTTTGCCGGTTCCGGCTGACGCAAGTAGTTTTTCAGTATGGCGTAGAAAGGCTCCAGATCCAGAGGTTTGGTGAGGTAATCGTCGGAACCGGCTTTGGCACAGCGCTCTCGGTCTTGTTTGAGGGCATTAGCGGTCAAGGTGACTATGGGATTTTTGTACCCCGCCACCCGTAACTTTTCTATGGCCTCCACGCCGCCCATGATCGGCATTTGCATGTCCATGAATATCAGATCATAGTCTTGCTCCAGGGCTTTTTGTAACGCTTGCTGGCCGTTCTCCACCACATCAACGGTAGCGCCTGCGCGGCGCAAGTACATGGAAATCAATCTCTGGTTGTCGGCGGTGTCCTCTGCCAGCAGCACCGAACCGCTCACCGAATTGACCGGTAGAACGAATTTCGCTTTTTTCGGTTTGCTTTCGACCACATATTCATCCGCCGTCAGTTCCACTTCTTGCAGGTCGCCGATACCGGTGGTAAACACAAATTTACTGCCCGACCCTTTTTTGCTGGTACACACCAAGTCACCGCCCAGTTTGTTCGCTAACTGGCGCGAAATGCATAGGCCCAGGCCGGTGCCGCCGTACTGCCGGGTGGTGGAGGTGTCTGCTTGGGTAAACGGCTTGAACAAGCGCCGCATTTCCAATTCGCTCATGCCGATGCCGGAGTCCAGAACCGAGAAACGCAATTGCTTTTGTTCGCTCAGATAGTCCACAACGACTTCCACATCACCGTCATTTGTGAATTTAACGGCATTGCTGAGCAAGTTTAACAACACTTGTCTCAGCCGCGTGGGATCGGTTTTGATGACTCGCGGTAAGGGAAAGTTATACACAGTATTATAATTCAGGCCTTTTTCTGCCGCCCGGGGACTGATCAACTCATCCACTTGATGCACAATTTCCATCGGTGAAGCTTCGATCAATTCAATCTCCAACTGGCCGGCTTCGATCTTGGATAAATCCAGAATATCGTTGATGATTTCTTGCAGGTGTTTTCCGGCGCGAATGATGGAATCGATTTCGTGGCGGGTTTCCTGGTTGTAATAATTGCCTTCTTTTAATATGTCGGAAAAACCAATAATTGCTGTCAACGGTGTGCGAATTTCGTGGCTCATATTGGCCAAAAACGTGCTCTTGGCCTGACTGGCGGCTTCGGCGTCGGTTAATGCTTTGGTTAAGGCTTTTTGTTTACTTTCCAGGTGCGCCAGCATCTGGTTGAAGAATTCGGCCAAATGCCCGTATTCATCCTGCCGGTTAGTGGTTAATCGCAAGGACATGTCGCCCTCGGAGACGGCTTTGGTGGCGTTCACCAATTCATAGATGGGTTTGGTCACAACCATGTGGATCAGTCCAGCCAGCACCAATCCAAATACCAAAAAGGGAATGCCGATTTGCATCAGCAGTTTTTTCCGTTTAGCGCCGATGATCAGATCAATCGTGGGGTGGTACAGGTGCAACTCAGCATAGTCGATATTCCCGGTCGATCCGGAATAAGGCACCATCCTGATGATTTCATCAATACCGGATTCGGGGACGCTGCCAAAAACCACCGTATCCAAGGCTGATGCGGTGTTTGTGTTGGTGCTACCAACTGCCACGGCCGAATTCTGGTTGCTAATGTTTGCGCTAATGCTGTGGCTAAACTTGATGTCACCGGCGACAAACTCGGTTTGGGGAATAAGAGAGGTGAGCATCTCCTGAAGTTGCGCCGGGGATTGACCGTCTAAATCGATTAAAAACACACTGACCATATAAGAGATACGGTCGGCGTCGGCTTTCAGTAAATCGTCAATTTTCTCTTCGATGTTCGATTGTACAACCGCCGTGACGATCAAGCCGATGGCAACCAGCCCCCATAAAATGGGCGCCGTGATTTTGATGGCGATACTACTGCCCCAATTTTGTTCCCAATTTGTCGTCGGGGGTGAATGTGCGGACATGAATGTGGTTCGGGCGCTTGGTTAACGGAATCCTAAATACCGGAACAACAACACCATTGGGCAAATATTGGTGAGGCCCGCCATCAAAAACATGGCGCCGATAAACCAGGGGAAAAACCATCCCGGTTCGGGGAAGATCAATACGGTAAATATCAACAGTACGAAGACCACAATACGCAGCAATCGCTCGGCTTCAAAGTTGAACTTGCAGGATTCGCACTGAGCCGGCGTATCAGAAGGGTCGATTTCGTTGTCGGTGGCAGGGTCGGGACCACTGGCGACAGCCAGTTTTCCGTAACGAAAGCGGTTGACGATAAGGGGAATCCGCCAATTGGTCAAACCCTCAAAAGCAATCAGAACCAGGTAGGCCAAAACCAGCACGTCCAGTCCGAAATACAATGCCAAGAGCAGGTAAGAACCCTGGATAATGCGAAAACTGCGTTCACTCATGTCGTGTCTGCACCGTTATTGGATTTATCAGGATAATTCTGAAAGTGCTATCGGCAAATCCCCCTGATTCTTTACTGCCTGAAAATCCGTAATTCTTCGGAATTCCAATATGTTAGTCTTGGCCGACAACGGACGAGGGAAAATTAATCACAACATATCAAGCAATTACTGCATCACTGTAACGGCGAGACGCCCACTGGGCGGAGGTCGCCGACCGCATCAAGCATAAATTGTGATGACGGTTTCTTAGCGATCCATAAAAAAAACCTATTGGTCAACTCAAGTTCTTCTCATCTATGGTTAAAAAACGATTACAAGAAACTGTAAACGCAGGAAGTCACTCAATCAGCGATTACGATCCAGGAGGGCGTTATGACCAATTTCAAACCACTTCAATATTTTGCCATTGCCAAAACAACCAAAATCGACAGACGCACCACCAACCGCCCTACCGA
Organism: Gammaproteobacteria bacterium; assembly: GCA_022340845.1. GTDB lineage: Bacteria > Pseudomonadota > Gammaproteobacteria > SZUA-152 > SZUA-152 > JAJDNG01. The sequence goes on from JAJDNG010000072.1 coordinate 14,775, forward strand.
CGTGGCGTTGGAAGACCCTGCGACGCTGGTCATGACGGACTTTAACGAAACCCAGCCGTTTTCCATTGAGCCGACCGCCTCCATCGATGACACCAACGACAAGATGATCGCCTGTGGGGTGCGCTTGCTGTTTGTCACTGATGCGGCAGGCAGTTTATTAGGCCTGGTAACCGCCAGCGATGTACTCGGTGAAAAACCTTTGAAATACCTGCAGGAACACGGCGGCCGGCGTGAAGACATCATCGCCCAGGAAATCATGACACCGCATGAGCAACTTCTGGCCTTGCATATGAACGACGTGCAGATGGCAAGCGTCGGCGATATCATCGAAACCATGAAAACATTCGGCAGGCAACACATACTGGTGAGCGACTCAGCGAACCAGGATTCCAGCGGCGCATCCGCTGAAACCATCCGCGGTATTTTTTCTACCTCTCAAATCAGCCGCCAGGTGGGCTTTACCATCGAACTGGTGGAAAGAGCCAACAATTTCGCAGAAGTGGAAAAAACCCTGGTATCCGCCGCCGCTGTATAGCCGACAATCACCGCGCTAAATACTGACCAAAACACCTTGTTCGGCAAGGTGTTTTGTCATTCGTCACGCGATAGTGGTAATCGCTTGGTGACTGTAGAATCAGCGCGGGGGTTATGCTACCGTAAGCTGCCTGCACCCTGGTAACGGATGGTGGTAGCGCATCGTTGTTACGTGTAGTTGTTACGTGTAGTTGTTACGTATAGCTATTGCGTATAGTTATTGCGCGCCGTTACAGTCGGTAGCATAGAAAAGTAGACCCAGAAACAACGGCTGATGAACACCAAACCTCAATCCGTCAATGTCACGCAAAACGCGGTGGGCCTGGACGGTTATTTCACCCTGTTCCTCTCCAACATAGTGCTGCTCGCGACGGCGGGATTGTATTGGTTGTGGTTGATCAAGGTAGTTTACCAATTCAGTAAACACACTCCTGTCCTTGTGCAGGATTGTGACCTGATTGCGGTGCTGGGTTTGCGGCCCGCGAATGATCAAATCACCGCCGAATTCAAGCTGCGCCTGAATCGTGCCGTTGCGTTGTTTGAACAAGGCTATGCCAACTCCGTGCTGGTCATCGGGGGGAAAACCGGCAATAACACCCACAGTGAAGCGGAATTGGGGGTGCGTTATTTACTGGACAAAGGCTTGTCCAAGAACTATCTCATGGCGGAAGACCACTCACGGCATACCTTGGAAAACCTGCATAACGCCAAGCGGTTTTTTTTAAACCAACCCAACCAGATTGCCGCGTTGGTCACCAGCCGCTACCATTTGGCGCGCAGTCACCGCATGGCCAACTCAATGCGCATCGCGCATCGCTTGTGTGCGGCCGAAGATGAATTAAAGATTACCCTTAAAACCGTTATCAATATATTGAAAGAGGCCTATTTCATTCATTGGTATGAAATTGGCAAAGCATGGGCATACAGCGTCAACAACAAAAACAGTTTAAACCGCATTCGGTGACCGCATCCGACATCCCCGGGGCGCGCCACGCGACAGCGGATCCACCGGCGACGAATTCACGGGAAACTCAATTTACCCGGGACTATTCACCGCTAATAATTTACCGATAAGGTTAAGTTAAAGCATTTTTCGCCATTGTGGTACAATTTGACGGTTTCTCAAACGCATTGTAGGTACACTAACGTCCGCAAGCGTCGCACTGGATATACAGGCTAATACAGCCGGCGAATTTAAGTAATTGTATTAATAGATAATAATTGAGATTGCTATGCACAAATTATCACCGCAGGAATTGGAAATCGCCCAGTTGATCATAACCACCTTGGGCCTGGAGGACATCCAAGCCAGCGACATCGATCCCCAAGAGCCCCTGTTTAATGAAGGATTGGGCCTGGATTCCATAGACGCATTGGAACTGGCGCTGGCAATTTCGAAAAAATACGGTTTTCAACTGCGTTCCGATGACGATAAAAATGCCCAAATATTTTCCTCCCTGCGGGCGTTAAGTGAACATATTGAAAATAACCGTTCCTGATGCAAAACACTCACACACTCATTTGACCCTCCATGCGCGCCGTTACGTTTTGCCTGATTATTCTTTACCCCCTGACTACACATTTTAGTGTTGCCATTGATGATCCAAATCCGTCCTTCTTTTTATTGTTGGTGGGGGTGTTGCTGGTGAGTACGAGTTTGTTCCTCAACCAGCGGTATAAAACCAGCGCGTATGTATTATTCGGCGCCATGGGATTGTATTTCGCCGCGTATTTTATTTTCGCCGATCATTTTACCATTTTGTACATTCCGCCCCTGGTGGTTAGCATGTTTTTAATCTGGCTATTCGGCCGCAGCCTGATGCCGGGACGAGTGGCATTGATCAGCCAGTTGGCTAATGCCTATCACGGGGAGTTACCACCGTCATTGGCCTTGTATACCCGCCGTTTGACAATGGTTTGGACCGTCTATTTTACGCTATTCGGCCTGAGCGTTTTTTATCTTGGCTTTATCAGTTCGGAGTCCGGTTGGTCGTTTTACATCAACTTATGCAATTATATGATTATCGCGCTGTTGATGGTGGGAGAATACCTGATTCGCATTTATCGCTTTAGAGACTTGCAACACCCCAGTTTTATCGGTTTTATCCGGTTGCTCAATAACAGCCGCTTATATATGCCATCCCACCACCGGTAACCACCGGAATCCGATGCGTTTTATGCAGCATTCGCCGCAGCCATTGTTCGAACACGCCGCCGATCAGCCTATCGCCTTGCGTTCAGGCTGCGCAATCACGGCGAACACGTTTTTACACCACGCCTTGGCCCTGGCGAGCGAACTGCCTGAACGGCATTACGGCATCAATCTGTGTGAAGACCGCTATCACTTCTTGATAGGGTTCGCGGCGATCCTGCTCAAAGGGCAAACGAATTTGCTGCCCCCCAGCCACAGCGCCAAAACCATTCAATCCATCGCCCAGCGCTATGACGATTGCTATTGTCTGCTGGATCATGATTTCAGTGAATTGCATTTGCCCCAACACCGATTTAGCGTACCCGAGGTAACCGCAGCCGATGTCCTGGCGCAAGATGTCCCGGCACACGACATCCCACGAATTCCTTATCAACATATCGCCTGCATCCCGTTTACTTCCGGCAGCACCGGCACGCCCAACCCCAACCCCAAAACCTGGGGACGCTTGCTCAAAGTGACCAAATTAATTCAACATGCGTTCGCCATTGCCAACGATCAGCCACTGACTATAGTTGCAACCGTGCCGCCACAACACATGTACGGCCTGGAAACCTCCATTCTGCTGCCTTTGGTCTCCGGCTCCTGCATGTATTCGGGCAGACCGTTTTACCCCGAAGATGTGCGCCAGGCTCTGGGATCTATTGACGGCGCAAAAATTCTCATTACCACACCTATCCATTTGCGCGCCTGCGTGCAGGCCGGGTTATCCTTTCCGGCGGTGGACTTTATCATTTCCGCCACCGCTCCTTTACCGGTGGAACTCGCCGAACAGGCCGAACAGGCTTTTAGCAGCAAAGTATTGGAAATTTACGGCTGCACGGAATTCGGATCGCTGGCCAACCGGCGCACCGCCGCCGGCGACCCGTGGCGTTTGTTTGATGGTTTATGGTTGTCAGAAGACCAAGCCGGCGGGGATTTTTTGGTCAATGCGGATTTCCTCGACGCACCGGTGGCCTTGAGCGACCAGATAGAAATCCTGCCCCGGCAGCGGTTTCGTCTGCTGGGACGCAAAACCGATATGATTAACATCGCCGGCAAACGGGCCTCCATGGCGGATCTCAATCTGAAGTTGCTGGCCATCCCCGGGATCAAAGACGGTGTCATATTCTATCCGGAAGAGAAGGCGGACACGGTGACAAGAGTCGCGGCATTCGTGGTGGCCCCGGAATTGACGCCTCAACAAATATTGCAGGAGCTGAAGCAACATTTCGATGCGGCCTTTTTACCCCGGCCCATTTTTCAGGTTTCCGAACTCCCGAGGGAAAAATCGGGTAAACTGCCCCGTAAGAATCTGTTAACGTTGTGGAAGCAGATGTCACAGCAGCCAATACAGCCGTTGAAACAATCGACCGCGGATTAAGGCAATCCAATGAACCAGCGCGGATTTCAATGTATCGTCATGCGGTCCCAAATAAAATAACTCAGCCCGATTATGACTGACCATCAATTCCAAAGCCGCATCGGCGCCAACCACCCCAGTTTGCCCGGGCATTTCCCTGGCAATCCCGTGGTACCCGGCGTGGTGATTCTCGATGAAGTACTGCATGCGCTGGCACAATGGCAACCACAACTGCATATTGGGGGTTTCACCACGGTGAAATTTCTGCAACCCTTGCTACCCGATGAAACTTTTAGCATTGAATTTGAGCACAGCAAGGCCACGCGCATGAAGTTTGAGTGTAAAAAAAGTCAGACGGTGTTCGCCACAGGCATTATTAATTTGGAAACGGACTAGGGACCAATTACTAGGGCTAAGCCGCCAAGCATAAGCAAGCAAAGGTTATAATGAGCAAACAATGGCAACAACAAAAAGAACGCGGCTCGGCTTTTTTACTCAGATTCATGCGCTGGTCCGCCCTGAATCTTGGTAGAGCACCCACCCGGCTGATACTGCCGCCCATCGTGTTGTATTTCCTGCTGGGCGCATCCAAAGCCCGGCGCGCATCCAGGGACTATCTAAAACGCGCCTTAAACCAGCCCCCTAAACTCAGGCACGTCGCCAAGCACTTCTATTATTTCGCTGCCACCATCCTGGACCGGGTATTTCTGGTGATCGGCAACTACAAAATATTCGATACCCGCATCCACCATCCGGAAGTATTGCTGGAGCGCGTGGATCAAGGTCAGGGCTGTATTTTAATGGGCGCGCACCTGGGCAGTTTCGAAGTCCTGCGCTCCATGGGCATCACTCATAAACATTTACCCATCAAAGTATTGATGTATAAACGTCCGGGCGAATGGATCATGAAACTGCTGGACGCCCTCAATCCGCAAATCGCCGACAGCGTCATCCCGTTGTACCAGCCCAACACCTTGCTAATGGCCAGCGAATTTGTCGCCTCTGGCGGCGTATTAGGAATGTTAGCCGATCGGGTGGATAACGAAAGTAAAACCGTGCGCTGCAATTTCCTCGGCACGCCCACAGAATTTCCCAGCGGCCCCATCGCCCTCGCCGCCACGTTTAATGTACCGGTAATCCTCATCTTCGGTTTGTACCGCGGCGCTAACCGCTACGATTTGCATTTCGAGTTGTTTGCCGAACACATTACCTTGTCCCGCGAAAACCGCGAACAAGACCTACAGCAATGGATGCAGAAATACGCCGACAGGCTGGCGCATTATGCCGCTAAAGCACCTTATAACTGGTTTAATTTTTACGACTACTGGCATGAATACGGTTAGTAAAACCGCCACGCTTCGCAGAGCGATTTGTTTGACACTGTTATGCCTTATGGCCTGGGGCAATCCCTGGACCACTCCCTGGACCATCGCCAACGCCCATGCCGCACCGCAGTCTCTGCAGCAATTGATGGCGGCGCTGGCCGAAGTCCAGTCGGTACAAACCACTTTCAGCGAAACCAAAACTATGGCGTTGTTGAGCGAGCCACTGCAGTCCACGGGCAAACTTGTCTATCGGGCACCGGACTTCCTGGAGAAGCGGGTGGTCAGTCCACAACCCAGTTATTACATCGTCAATGGCAACGATGTGACCGTCGGCAGCGCGCAACATAAAGAGCGGCACCTGGTGTTATTTCAATTCCCTGCCCTGGAGGCGTTTATTGCAGCGTTACGCGGTACCCTGGCCGGCGATTTAAAAACCTTAAAAGAATATTACGACATTGGATTTGAAAGCCAGGCGGACCAATGGACGTTGCAGTTAGTACCGACCAACGATGAGATGCAACTGTACGTCAAAGCCATCCGTATCCACGGCAGTGGTGATAAAATCCGGCAAATCGATACACTGGAATCCAACGACGATCGCAGCACCATGATTATCCACCATAGCGACTCTTCATCGGCTCAGTGACTAGCACTATTTCCGCAAGCCGGCTCGTTATCCTCAGCCTCTGGCTACTGAGCATGGCAGCAGGTTCCTGGATCATGTGGCACAAGCTGCAACTGATCACCAACGTTGCGCAGTTTATGCCGCAAGCCAAAACACCGGCGGAAAAACTGCTGTTGGAAGAACTTCACCAGGGCAACGCCGCGCGCATCATCTTAATCGCCATCCAAGGCAATGATCTTAAAGCCATTACCGACGCGAGCAAACACCTCGCCGCACGGCTGCGCCAACAACGGATTTTCGCCCGGGTGGATAACGGTGAATATAGCCTGCCTGAGGTGGAGAAAACCCCATTGTTCCGCTATCGCTATGTGTTGAGTCCCAATATTACAGCCGAGCGTTTTTCCGTACAGTCGTTACATGAGATATTTCAGCAGCGCTTGCTGGATTTAACCTCGCCATTTGCATTTTTTAACAAACAACTGTTGACGCAAGATCCCACTAATGAAACCGGGGCGCTATTAGAATCGCTGTTATCCCAGGATAAAACCCACAGTCAGTACGGTGTTTGGGTCAGCCCGGACCACCAACGGGCTCTGCTGCTGGCGCAAACCCAGGCGCAAGGCTACGATGTGCAAGCCCAAGAAACGGCGATCGGCGCCATTCGTTCTGCCTTCGCGCAATACCCGCAGCAGGATCAAACCCTGCGTTTGCAGTTAAGCGGCCCGGCTGTGTTTGCCAGCAACGCCAAAAACCAAATTCAACAGGAAGTCACTACCTTAAGCGTGCTGGCCAGCGTGGCGGTGATGCTTATTTTGTGGCTGGCCTACCGCAGCCTGGCTTTGGTGGCCATCAACGCCATCCCCTTGCTGAGCGCCATGGTCATCGCCAGCGCGGTATTAACCGTGATCTTCGGACCCATACACGGTATCACCCTGGCCTTTGGTATCACCGTCATCGGCGTTGCCATTGACTATCCCATTCATTTGTTCAGCCATCTCAGCGGTGAGCGCAGCGTCAGTGAAGAATTTAAAACCATCTGGCCCACCATGCGCCTGGGTGTCATCACCACCATCGCGGGGTATTCCGCCATGACGGCAACGCATTTTTCCGGGCTGGCGCAATTGGGCTTGTTTGCCATCATCGGCTTGCTGAGCGCAGCGGTGGTGACCCGCTGGGTATTACCCGCCTTGCTGCCCCGGCACTATACGCCGGTTGCCACTAAAGTCATCCCAGGACGATTTAAGCGGTTTTTAAATCCGGGCCGCAATGCCGCCGTGCTGGCATTGCTGCCGGGCATCATTGCCGTGGTGATCATTGGATTGAAATCCGGTTCGCTGTGGGAGAACGATTTGTCGGCCTTAAGCCCTATCCCCAAACAGCAACTGGCGTTGGACCGGCAGTTGCGCGCAGAACTGGGTGCCCCCGATGCGTCGCACCTGGTATTGGTCAGCGCGCCCAGCGCCGAAGCGGCCCTGCAACAATCAGAAGCATTGGTCCCCTGGCTGAACCGCTTAAAAAAACAAGGGGCTATCAGCGATTTTGACGCCGCCAGCCGATACCTCCCCAGCCAACAACGCCAACATCAACGCCAACAGCAGTTACCGGATTCCGCTCAGCTGGAAAATGCTATCCAGCAGGCATTACAAGGCCTGCCGTTCAAAGCGGCACAATTCCAGCCGTTTGTGCACGCGGTGGCCGGGGCCAAAACCTTATCGCCGGTAACCCCGGAAGATCTCCACGGTTCAGCCCTGGGCAGTAAGGTTCAGTCGTTGCTGTTGCAACGCAATAACCGCTGGAGCGCTTTGATTTTGTTGTATGGTGTAAGCGATGCAGAGGCCATCACCGCCAGCGCGCCGCAGCAATCCGATGTACTGTATTTGAACTTCAAAGCCACCACCAACCAGCTCATTAAAGAGTTCCGCGGCGAAACCCTGACACGCATGCAATGGGCAGCGTTGGCCATTCTCCTGGTACTGGGATTGGGTATACGCCAGGGCGGGCGGTTGCTGGCGGCATTATTGCCGGTCATGCTCGCTATCACCGTCACGGTGGCGCTGTTGTTGATCATGGGACAGAGTCTATCGGTATTCAATTTAGTGGCGCTATTGCTGGTGTTTGGCATCGGCATTGACTACGGTTTATTCTTCAGCCGCCAGGAACCCGATGTGCGCATGCGCCAGCGCACGTTGCACGCATTGAGTGTTTGTGCTTTATCTACAGTGAGTGTATTTGCTATTCTCTCCTTGTCGGCCGTGCCTGTGTTGCAGGACATAGGCATAACCGTGTGGTTAGGTGTGTTATTAAGTTTTGTGTTTGCGCTATTACTGTCCCAGCCATCGGCCGCACACAATACCGTTAAAGAAAATGCCGTTAAAGAAAATACCACCAAATAAAGTACAGTAAAAGTAAAGTACAGTAAAAAAAGCACTGTAAAAGACAGTACCGGAAAAAGTATCGCTAAAGAGAGACCTTAAAATCAAATGCCGGATCCACTATTATTTTTGTCGCATTACACTATGACCAATGCCCTGGGGCGTGGTCTGAATGCGTCGTTGTATGCGCTTAAAGCCGGTGAAAGCGGGTTATCGCCCTGCGATTTCGCCGATGCCGACTTGTCCACCTACATAGGCCGGGTGCGTGATGTGGATGAGGAACCCATCACCGGCGCGCTGGCGCAATACGATTGCCGCAATAACCGTTTGGCGAAAATCGCTCTGGAACAAGACCGCTTTGAACACGCGGTGGAAAACCTGAAACTGCATTACGGCGCCGAACGCATCGGTGTGTTTCTGGGCACCAGCACCTCGGGCATCCGGCAAACCGAAATTGCCTACAAACAGCGCGACAGTGAAACCGGCACACTGCCGCAGGATTTCGATTGGGCGCGCACTCACAATACCTATTCCGTCGCCCGCTTTACCCGCGAGTATTTTCACCTGCAGGGGCCGGCATCGGTGGTCTCTACCGCTTGTTCTTCCAGCGCCAAAGTCTTCGCGACCGCCAATCGTTATATCAACATGGGGGTTTGCGATGCGGCTATCGTCGGCGGGGTGGACAGTTTATGCCTGACCACTTTGTTGGGCTTCAACTCCCTGGAGCTGGTCTCCAGCGATGTGTGTCGACCCTGGGATACCAACCGCAAAGGTATCAACATCGGTGAGGCAGCCGGTTTTGCCATTGTGGAGAAAACGCCTTCCGCTGATAGCTCAATTGGTTTACTAGGCTACGGCGAATCCAGTGATGCCTACCATATGTCTACGCCACACCCGCAGGGACAAGGTGCCGCCAGGGCCATGCAAGCGGCACTGAGTAAAGCCCGCCTCAGTGCGGACCAAGTGGATTACGTCAACCTGCACGGCACGGCCACCAAATCCAACGACAGCTCTGAGGACCATGCCGTCACCGAGGTGTTCGGCACATTCACCCCCTGCAGTTCCACCAAAGGTTTTATAGGACACACACTGGGCGCCGCGGGCATTAGCGAATCCATTATTTGCATGCTCGCCATGGATCACAACTTCTTGCCACTGAGTTTAAATACCAACGAACGAGACGCCAGCTTAACGGCGCAAATCGTCTTAGAGCCAAAGCAGTGCGATGTGAATATCACCATGACAAACTCATTTGGCTTTGGCGGCAACAACTGCAGCTTAGTATTTGGAAAGCTCTCATGACTGATATTTATGTATACGGCATAGGCATTACCGCCCCTGGCATGCACACCTGGATAGAAGGTGCTGCAATTCTAAGAGGCGATCAATTCTACGACAAAACTGAGTTGCCGGCGTTTACGCCGCATCTGTTGCGCCCCAATGAAAGACGCCGCACCACGGCACTGATCAAGCTGGCCTTGCAAGTGGCCGAACAAGCCGTGGAAAACAGCGATATAAGCGCGGAGACCTTATGTTCCGTATTCGCCTCCTCGGAAGGCGATATCGATATCGTCGATAAAATCTGTGACGCCCTCACCCAGGCGGACCGACCGGTTTCGCCCACGCATTTTCACAACTCCGTGCACAATGCTCCGGCCGGTTATTGGGCTATCGCCACCGGCTGCCAACGGGCGTCGGTGAGCATGAGTGCCGGCGCCGGTAGTTTCGCTGGCGGATTATTGGAAGCCGCCGGTCTATGCGCTGTGGAACAATGCCCCACCTTATTGCTGAGTTATGACCTGCCGGCACCCGAACCCTTAAAACCGCTCATCCACATCCAGGAAGCCTTCGGCAGCGGCCTGGTTTTGGGCTGCGAACCCCGCGAGCACAATTTGGCCAAAATTCAGTTGGCGCTGGACACCGTGACGCACACTACCCTGGACGACACCGCGCTAGAAGCCCTACGCTTGAGCAATCCCGCCGCCCAGGTTTTACCGTTGCTAAAAGCCATCGCCTGCAAACAGCCGCAATCTGTGGTACTCCCCTATCTGGATGGAAGCTGCCTGAACGTGACCTGCACGCCTTTATAATAACTGCTGTAGCAATTTGCCGGACTGATAACTGATATGCTGATAGAGCACGACGAAATCTGCGACATGATTCCCCACGCCGGTAGCATGTGCCTGCTGGACGGCGTATTAAGCTGGGATGATCAACGTATCGTCTGCCAAAGCCTCAGCCATCAAAATCCCAACAATCCTTTGATCAAAAACGGCAAGCTTTCTGCAATTCACGCAGTGGAATACGCCGCCCAGGCCATGGCGGTACACGGCTGTTTGCTGGCACGCGCTCAGGGGGAGCAGTTAAAACCCGGCTATTTGGCGGCCCTCAAAGACGTGCGACTGCAAGTAAGCCATTTGCACAATATAGCGGAACCATTGACTGTAAAAGCCGAACAACTGTTGGCCGGCGGCGGAAATCTCATGTACACTCTGGAGGTTTCCGGGGGGAAACAAATGATAGCGACAGCCAGGGCGACGGTAGTGACACAATCATAGTAGCGCAATCGAAATTGGCACATCATTTATATAACATGTCGTTATATAATATGTAGTTATACAACATGTGTTTTTATAATAAAGCGCTTTTATAATAAAAAGTACAGCGCAGCAATGAAGTACTTATAGTGGTGTCGCCAATCAATAATATATAAGGACCGCTTAATTTAAGGTATTTACCAAACCAGTAGGGGTAATCACGCTACGTGATAAGTAGCGTCTGATAAATCGCATTATGAAATATGCACTCGTCACAGGGGCTAGCGGAGGCATCGGGGAAGCCATCTGCTACCGGCTGGCTCAGGCTGGGCACTTCGTCTATGTGCACGCCAATAAAAACCGCGACAAGGCCCAGCTTGTCGTAGACCATATTCAATCCTCTGGCGGCCATGCTCAAGCGTTAGTTTTTGATATCACGCAATACCAGGCCGTTAACGATGTTCTGTGCGACCTGCCGGAAGACCACATCATTCAAATCATCGTCAACAACGCCGGCATCCATTCCGATGCCCCCATGGCGGGCATGAATCCCGAGCAATGGCACGAGGTAATCGACGTCTCCCTGCACGGCTTTTTTAATGTGACCCAACCCTTATTGTTGCCCATGATGCGCACCCGCTGGGGCCGCATCATCAGCTTGTCATCGGTGGCCGGTGTGATGGGCAACCGCGGCCAGGCCAATTACGCAGCAGCCAAATCCGGCCTCCACGGCGCATCCAAATCGTTAGCCATAGAATTAGCATCACGAGGCGTAACCGTCAATTGCGTTGCGCCTGGCATTATCACCACCCCCATGACAGAAGAAGTCTTCGATAAAAATATGATTAAATCCATCGTGCCAATGCAACGCGCCGGCCGCGCAGAAGAAGTGGCAGCGTTGGTGGATTTTCTCGCCTCCGACGACGCCGGTTATATATCCGGCCAAGTCATCAACATAAATGGAGCCATGGCATGAGCGTACAGCGCCCCACCCACCCTTATCCAAAGTCTTATGCCGTGGTCATACCGGCATACAATGAAAGCGCCACCATTCGCGAAGTGGCGCGACAAGCCTTACGCCACGCCCCTCTGGTCATCGTCGTGGACGACGGCTCCAGCGACGATACCGCGGCACAGCTGGAAGGCATGGCGGTGGAAGTGCTACGTAACGAAACCAATTTGGGCAAAGGCGGCAGTGTATGGCGCGGCTTGCATCACGCCATTAGCAAAGGCGCCGACGCCGTGTTTACCCTGGACGGTGACGGTCAACATGACCCCAATGACATTCCCGACCTGCTTAACGAAGCCCGCATCAACCCCCACGCCATGGTCATCGGTGCGCGGCTGCTAAACCGGGAAAATGCCCCCAAAGGACGCTTATTTGCCAACAACTTTGCCGACTTTTGGGTCTCCTGGGCGGCGGGCCAATTCGTGCAGGACAGCCAGTCCGGCTTTCGCCTGTACCCCAAATCCCTGATCGAAAACGTTAAGGTTGGGATCAGCCGCAAGCACAGCTTCGTCTTCGAAAGCGAAATTGCCATCGAAGCCGGGCGCCGCGGCCACAAAATCATCTGCTATCCCATCGTATCGCAATACCATGAAAACGCCCGTCCCAGCCATTTCAAGGCCGGCACCGACATCACGAAAATCGTCCTCATGATCACCTGGAAGCTGGTCTCCCGCGGCACGTACGCCCATGGTCTGGTGCGCTCACTGGTGCAACGGGCCAAACATCAGCGACTGAAAAAAACTAGCCATGTGAATACCTAAGGTAATTCAACGTGCCAGTGAAGTGAACGCTTCACACTCTGCCCGGTAAAATTTCACAGACAGCGCTGACTCCGCGCACTATCATCACCTCTTTCGACGCCTTGTTCGCGCAAATTGGATTCGCCGCAAGTGGATCAATGCGCTTGAACATAAATGCTAAAGCTGTGAAAATTATGGACGATATACAAGGTGATTAAATTGGCCCGAATAATTTCATGACATCGGGAAAAACATTCAAAAAACGTCTAGGAACAATCCAATGCACATCGTACTCGGTTTACTTGGGACCATCATCACAATTCTGATACTGCTCAACAGGCTTGCCGAAGCCGGCATTGACCTTGGCGGCCTGAATCCCTACTTATGGAACCGGCGCCGCAAATGGCGCAACCAATACCAAGGCGATCCGGTCTTTAAGATCGAAAGCCCCATGGATGCCACCGCCATCCTCATGGTTGCGGCCGCCAAGGCCGATGGCGACATGACCAAAGAAGACAAGAGCTTGATATTAGACTTGTTTGAAAATGAATTTAAGTTATCCAAGAAAGACGCGGCCGGCCTGTTGATTTCCAGCGTCCACTTGCTGGGCGACGGCAACCAAGTACGCAGCAATCTCAAGAAATTCCTCTCTCCCAGCAAAGCATCGTTTACCGATACCCAGGCTCAATCTGCACTATCCCTGATATCCCGGTCCGCCGGTGAACCCGACACAATGCACGTGAACGCGCAGGAATTACTAAAACAAGTCACCGCGGAATTGGCATCCACACCGACAAGCCCCCAGACTTGGTAGCTGCAACCTTCATAATCCAACGCGGATACCGTAAAGAACCCTTCTATCACTAAGTTCGGGGCGCGAGTCATTCTGACGACGTGTTACGATAATGCGTAAGATCAGATTTGTGTAAAAGGCTGCACAGGATTGATTGCGTAATCGAATATCAGCCGATTAATGCATTTGGCTCGGGAGTAGTCATAGGGTGGGTTTACTAAGAAAAGTGGGGGCATACTTCCTGCCACACTTTTACTCATCACGTCCCCTAGGCGACACCACCCGGTTCGTTGCACTCACAAGCAAGCTAGTGCGCTATATCGCAATTGCACTAATATCGAACGACGGCAAAGAAGTGGACACCGGCCGTTTGTAGGAGTATTGCGAAATACTGGTAAAATAGCCTGCGCGAAAGGCATGTAGCCCGCTAGCGGACATTTGTTGACAGACTCACTTTCCCCCAGGTATAAGTTGGTTAGGTATTTGCGAGAAAATTCATTTAATTTTGGATGCCGAAGTCTATGCCATTATCAGTGTCTTACACTGTTTTACTCGCTAAGCAACTCAAAATCGAAGAGTTAAAACGCTTAAAGACAAGAGTGCAACTTGTTGGCGGCATAGGTCGCATGATTCATGTTCTCCAAAGTGAACGCGGGGCTTCGAGTATTTATCTGGCTTCCAAGGGAAAACGCTTTGCGGCGACCCGCCTCGAACTCGTTGGTGAGTCCGAAACAGTGGAGACGGAATTACGCACCATATTTGAGAATGAATTGAGCTATTCTTCCCATTCCAACACAAAAATCATTTCTCTAATGGCCTGGGTGCTTCTTGGACTGGATGCTTTACCTGAATTCCGCGAGCGGATCAGAACCCAACAGCTATCCGGTAGCGAATCGGTGGCAGCGTTTAGCCGCCTGATCGCAGGCTTGATCTCACTGATCTTCGAACTCGCCGATGCCACGGTCGACCCGAATATATCGCGACTGTTGGTAAGTCTGTTTAATCTCGTGGAAGGTAAGGAATCGGCCGGTCAAGAGCGCGCTGTTGGCGCGCTGGCCTTTGCTTCCGGACTATGTACCGAGCCTATTAAACAGAGGATATTGCATCTCATCGACGCGCAAGAGCGCAACTTTCGTATTTTCCTGGAATTTGCGGAGGAACCGGCAACAACAAGCTGGCATGAGATGGATAGTATGGCGTGTGTGACGCAGTTGCAACAACTGCGTCAATTGATACGTACCGCAAAACCGGATGCTGCCCTGGACCCTAATCTCAGTGATACGTGGTTCGAGTGTTGCAGCGAGCGCTTAACGGCAATATGGGCTATTCAACGTGCTCTGGTGGACGCTATACAAAAGCGATGCGACGCGCTCATTTCAGAAGCGGAACGTGAGTTACTGGATTCCGAAGGTTTGCTTAAAGCGCTGCGAGATAAACCACCCGCCAGGGCGGGTGCAATTGACCGCTTCTTTGATCCCGAGTTGCCTGTGGAGCAGTCGCTGAGTTTCCGGCCGGCTGGCCAGGAAGATCCCCATCGAGCGCATTCGCTTATCGAATTACTGCAAGCCCAGTCTCTGCATTTAGCGAATATGGAGGGTGAGCTGGCATCGGCTAAAAGGGCGTTAAATGAACGTAAGGTTATCGAACGGGCGAAAGGCATTTTAATGGCCCGATACAGTCTTTCGGAAGACGAGGCCTATAAAAAATTGCGCACAGCGTCCATGGACCAAAACCGCCGATTAGTGGAAGTGGCCGAATCCGTGCTCGCGCTATCTTCTTTATCTTAGTTAGCGATAGACCCATCCCGGTATGCAGAGCATTTAGCTGATTTTCCGAGGGGCATTCTACGCCCTGCACCGCAGAAGCCCCTGAATGAATCAGAGGCTTCTTAAGGCGAATCCAAACATATCCTGCCGGGCTACGATGATTCAAGCCATGGGCGCTTGATAACGGCGCCCGGCAGGTTGTGGGAGCGCATTACCAACTTTTGTACGGAAGAAATTTACCGTTCATTTTAACCACCACACGGTCACCCGCCGGATTTTCTTCCTTGTCAATGTGCATGCTGAAATCGATGGCGCTCATGATGCCATCACCGAATTTTTCATGAATCAATTCCTTAATGGTGTCACCATAGACTCCGACGATTTCATACAAGCGATAAATGACCGGATCTGTGGGTATGGATTTATCCCAGCTTTTGTGAGGACACTGTTGCAGCGCCGCCGAGACATCGGTCGGCAGTCCAAGCGCTTCGCACAATTTGTCGGCGAATTCCGGTTTGAGACTGTTCATGCCCAGGCAGGCGGAGGTAACAAATACCGGCGCCAGGCCTACCTTGGCGGCAATAGCTTCCCATCCGAGTCCGGACTTGGTTTTCGCTGCCATTATCGTTTCAGTCATTTCTAGCTTGTTCATCTTTAAGCTCCTTAACGGTTGGTAGAATAATAA
>JAJDNG010000073.1 GCA_022340845.1 Gammaproteobacteria bacterium
GGTGATGAAGCCGCTTTTTCAGGACCCGGTATAAATCCAAACAAAGAATTACTGATCAATAGTTACACGAAAGGTTTACCGCACAATAAAAATGGGGTGGTGGATAAAAAGGCCTATAAGGCATTGATCAACGCTCTGGAATCCGGTGACCCCAACGACTTCAAACAAATCCCCATGGGACTTGGTGAATTGGGTCTGCGTAATCCACAAGCGGCCTATAGTTATTTGATGGAAGGCAAAGACCCGCACTCCTATACCATGCCTGCCGCCCCGGCGTTTTCCAGCGCCCAACAAGCCTCCGAAGCCATTGAAGTCTTGTGGCAGGCAATCACCCGGGACGTTTCGTACAGCAACTACGCAACGGATCCCTTAATCCAACAGGCGGCTGACGACATGTCGCGTTTTTCGGATTTTCGCGGCCCCAAAGATACTGGCGGCGATGTGACTCCGGGTACGCTGTTTCGCGGCATCGGTAACAAAGAAACTGTTGGGCCTTATATTTCACAGTTTTTGTTACAGCCGATTCCTTATGGTGCGACCAAGGTGGAGCAGTTATATAACTCGCCTGTTGCCGGTAACAATCATTTAACCAATTACGATGAATGGTTACACATTCAAAATGGCGGTAAACCCACCGGCATTACCAGTGTAGTGTTCAAAGATAGTCCTCGTTATGTGTACAACGGCCGGACAATGGCGCAATTCGTATTGCAAGACTTTGTCAATCAGGCATACCTTGGCGCAGCGCGCATTATCCGCGGTTATGGATCTGGCGCTTATGATATTAACGATCCCTACAAAGGATTAGTCAGCGAAGCCCGCAGCCCCTTATTTGGCAATAATCACGCAGTTGATTTTTTGAGCCGGGTATCCATGGGTTCGCAAAACGTCGCCTGGTTTCAGAAATGGTTAGTGCATCGCCGCGCCAGACCGGAAGTGTTCTTCGGCCGGGTTCACAATCACTTGACCAAACCGGCTATCACTTACCCGATACATCAGGAGCTGTTTGGGTCACCGGCATTGGATATCGTTTATGACCAATACGGCACTTACTTACTGCCGACAGCGACACCGGACGGAAGTCCATTACACCCGACGTATCCCGCAGGTCATGCTGTGATGGCCGGTGCTGCGGTAACCATGCTCAAGGCCTTTTTTAATGAAGACTTTGTGATCCCCAATCCGGTGACGACCAACGAAGAAGGTACCGCGCTGGTACCTTACGAAGGCGAACCGCTTACCATAGAATCCGAATTGAACAAACTGGCCAGCAACATCTCCCTCGGCCGCGACATCGCCGGAGTGCATTACCGTACTGATGGTGATGATGGCATCGCCCTGGGTGAAGCCTATGCTATTTCAATATTGGAAGAGTTGGTGCAAACCTACAACGAAGATTTCAAAGGCTTCTTCCTGAGAAAATTCGATGGTACGGAAATCACCATCGGTAAGAATCCGT
The DNA here is from genome assembly GCA_022340845.1 of Gammaproteobacteria bacterium. Taxonomy (GTDB): domain Bacteria; phylum Pseudomonadota; class Gammaproteobacteria; order SZUA-152; family SZUA-152; genus JAJDNG01. The sequence continues at coordinate 1,460 of JAJDNG010000073.1, forward strand.
AAAATGATGTTTAATTTTTAGGATTCTTAATCCTTGACAACAAAAGGGCCTGGTAAACAGGCCCTTTTGTATTTGTGAGACGATAAAACTGCACATTCCGGCAGGTGCTTTGGTTATTGACCCTGCAACAGCGCGTAAAGCTGATCTTTAAGCAACACACGCTTTTTCTTTAGTTCTTCGGTGTATTCGTCCGAGGGCGTCTCAAAACTTTCCTCTATCCGGTAAATCTCCTGATCGGTTTCCTCGTATTGCTTGTAAAGCTCGGCAAATTCCGGATTGTTCATTTTGAGCTCGTGAATTTTTTCCCGGTAGTCGGGAAATTCATGCAGTAAATCGTGATGTTCGCCAAAAGTCATCATCCTCTCCTTTCGCTCAAGCGGGGTTTATTTAAAGTGTAGCGCAGCATCGAAAACGCCACTGAAAAATCGCATAATTTGGTGCGTGATGTTGTTGTCGATCAAAAAGAAATCCACCAGGAACAGGACAAAACTGACGGATACCACCTGCCATGTCCAGTTCGCCTTGATCCAGAAACCGACATTCAGCGCAGCGGCGGATAGGATAAATAACACAGCACCCGACACCTGGCGTACACCGGTCGCGTTGGCGACAAATTCATAGCTCAGATAAACTGTCACCACGAAAATGATTAACAGCCACCAATGGTGTTGTTTAGCATTGTATGCCGATGCCATAGAAACCCGCTGTCAACCAAACTGCCACTTGTCAACCAGTTGTTGCATTTGGAAACCGAGTTTTTCCATAACGGATTTTTTGGTGGTGTATTTGATTTCAAACAAATCGGCGCTTTTGCTGTTCTCCAGCAGATAATCGTCGCTGGTTTTCAGTTCGTCCACCAGTTGGTTCTCCAGGGCGCGTATTCCCGGCCAATGTTCCCCGGTGGACACACTGGCAATATCCACTTTCGGCCGGTGTTCACTGATAAAGTCCTTGAACAATAAATGGATATCCTCCACTTCCTTGCGGAACTTGACCCGGCCCTCTTCGGTATTTTCTCCAAACATTGTAACTGTGCGCTTGAATTCGCCCGCGGTGAATTGCTCAAAATCAATATCGTGTTTTTTCAGCAAGCGGTGAAAATTGGGAATCTGCGCCACCACCCCGATCGAACCCACAATGGAAAATGGCGCGGCAATAATTTTGTTGGCCACACAAGCCATCATATATCCGCCGCTGGCGGCGACTTTATCCACCGACACGGTCAAGGGAATATTGCGTTCGCGCACGCGCATCAATTGCGAGGCAGCCAGTCCGTAAGCATTGACGATGCCCCCGCCGCTGTCCAACCGGACGAATACCTCATCTTTTTCGTTAGCCACCATGAGTATGGCGGTAATTTCCTCGCGCAACGAAGCCACCGCCGAGGCGCGGATGTCGCCGTGAAAAGTCAATACAAAAATGCGCTTACGATCCTCGTCGGGCGTTTTCTGTTTTCGTATTTGTTTCTGTTTTTGCTTTTCTTCTTTGCTAAGCTTTTTGACGGCATCTTTAGGCAGTATGCTGCTATTGACCGCCATGGCCACGTCGTCGTATTTCTGATTTAATTTTTTAATTTCAATACTGTCTTTGCCCTGGGGTTGCCTCCTGCTGGCGACCGCGACCACCACCAATACAATGGCGATTATCGCCATCACTAACGTCACTGTTTTCGCCAGGAACAATCCGTACTCAAGAAAAAACTCGGCCATGTTATGCCCTTTTTGTCATCGAACTTATTGTCAATTGGCGGGAATTATACACAAATCCCGGTTGTGATGCCTCTAGGGTATAATGGCCCAACCGTTTGGTACCCCGGTTACGACAGAAAAACCAATCCCACTTCATCCACTATGGGATTGTCCACTTCCGCAGAACCGGCCAGAATCGCTATCGAGGCTTCCCGGCAATTGAGCACAAAAAATATCAGTGGTCGCACAAATTAAGTATCATACATGGAGACAGTTATGACCCATTACCAAGGCAGTTGCCATTGCGGCGCGGTGAAATTTTCTTTTGAAAGCGAGAATATTACCAAGGGATTGCGATGCAATTGCTCACTATGCTCGCGCAAAGGTGCGATGATGACACCCTTCGTGGTGGCCGCCGAGTTGTTCAAGATAGACGCCGATAAAGATGTTCTGGGGCATTATCAATTTGGCGCCAAAACCGCGAAACACTATTTTTGCAAGCGCTGCGGCATATACACCTTTCATGAAACCGCACGTAAGCCCGGACATTATCGCATCAATCTGGGCTGTATCGACGGGGTCGATCCGTTTGCCCTGGAGGCGGAGGTTTTTGACGGCAAGCACTTGCTGTAATATGGAATTCTCGGTGGTAGATGCAACCCTATTGAGCGCAATTGGCATCTCAAACCCGCAAGCCGGAATTTAAGAACAGGCCATTTTCGGCCGATGAAATAGAACGTTTAACAAATTTTCTCTCAATATGTTTTTTATCCCCTTTTTCCGCAAAGTCGATTGGTCCAACCCACCGCTGGCCACTATCTTGTTGATCGCGCTCAATTGTTTGATTTTTGTGATTTTTCAAAGCGACGACAACAAATACACTGAACAGGCTTTTGAATTTTATTTGCAATCGGAATTACCGGATATCGAAATCCCGCTGTATCTCGACTATTTGCAGAAAAACAACCGCTTTGAAAAAATCGAACAATACCAGGCATACCTGGATCAAGGCGACGAATACCGCCTCGCCGTCGCCGCCCCAATGCAACAAGACAGCGGATTTATGACGCTGTTAGAAAGCGGCCGTTTGTTCCCGGATACCGCCCAGTTTACCGACTGGAAAACCCTACACCAGCAGTTCCAGTCCAAGATGCAACAGGCCACCTGGTATGCCTACGGGTTAAAACCCAATCAACCTACGGCCATCACATTTTTCACTAACATGTTTTTACACGGAAGCTGGGGACATCTCATCGGCAACATGGTGTTTTTGTTTATCATCGGTTTTGTCGTGGAATACGCTTTGGGCAGAAACTCGTATCTTGCAGGTTACTTGCTCGCGGGTTTGGTTGGCGGCGTATTATATGTGCTAATCAACAGCACCAGTCAAACCGCTACGGTAGGCGCGTCCGGCGCCATTGCCGGACTAATGGGCATGTACACTGTTTTGTTTGGCCTTAGAAAGATCAACTTTTTTTATTTTGTGTTCGTATACTTCGACTATATCAAAGCGCCCGCGATTATCTTGCTGCCTATCTGGCTGGGATATGAATTTTTCCAACTGCTGATGCAATCCGAGCAAGGCATCAATTACTACGCGCACATCGGTGGATTGTGCAGTGGTGCGTTGTATGCGTTTGTGGCCAAACAATACCTGGGGGTCAATCTTGACTACCTGGATCAAAACGACAAGGAAGACGCCATCAAACATCGTTATGAACAAGGCATGGATTTGCTGGCGCAACTGAAAGCCAGTGAAGCCGCAACCATCTTCCGCTCGCTGGCAGAGGAATACCCGGACAACCGGGATTACCTGCTGCAATGGTACAACGCCGCCAAACAACAACCCGCCAGCGAAGACTTTCACGCCGCATCCGGCCGGATACTAATACTGGCGGATAGAACCCAACCAACGTACCAGTTGATCCGCAGCACGTACAACGATTACATGAAACTGGCGCAACCCAAACCCAAACTCCACTCGGGCTTGTTGGCCAACGTGGTAACTTCATTGTCGCTGGGCGGTTTTTTTGACGACGCGGAAAAATCCCTGATTCTGCTAAAACGCTCCACACACAAAGAACAAGTGGCCGAAGCCACTCTCATATTGGCGAACGCTTTTCACAAAGCCAATAACCGCAGCAAGTATCAACACTACCTGCAATTTATCACCCAAGAGTTTGCGCAAACCGCGGCGGCGGTTGAGGCGTCCCGCAGGTTGCAGTGGTTGAATAGTGGTTAGTGGTTCGTGGTTCGTGGTTCGTGGTTCGTGGTTCGTGGTTCGTGGTTCGTGGTTCGTGGTTCGTGGTTCGTGGTTCGTGGTTCGTGAATAGTATTTGTGCTTTTCGCCTCTGTGCCTAGTCACGAATCACCAACCGCGAGTTCATCCGCTGGCCACGTTCTTCACCACCTTGCAATACTGATCAATCTCCGCAGCCAGATCATGTTGGCGGTACTTGGCCTGGAGAAACTCCAGCATTTTAAGCGCCAAATTGTCATTGCTCAGTTGTTCGCTCAGGACGCGCGAAGCCAGCAAATACAACTTAGGGATATCGGCGTGGCCGGGAAAGCGTTTGTGAAAGTTCTGGATTAAGGCAATACACGGTTTAAAAGCGCGCATTTCGTTCAGCATATACGCCAAAGGGTAGTATTTGTCCGGATCATTGGGTCGCAGGGTTTCTTTGAACTTAAAGCAATCGACAATCAGTTGCGCCGCATCCCGGGTCTTGTTTTCATGGATCAACAGATTGATATATTCCTTGGCGTGAGCAATCATCAAATCCGGTTTATTGGCGGCAAACAATACCCGGTGCAAATACGCATGCAATTCGCTGCTGACATTGGCCTGGTGAGTGGCGGCCGTTAAGCGCTTGACGGCTTCATCGATCTGCCCTTCTTTGATCAACACTTCCGCTTCCTGAATCACCGGATGGCTGGACACGGCTTTTTTGGCGGCCGGTTTGCTGTTACCGTAGTCCTTATCCACTTCCAGGCGCACATTGTGACCCAGGGCTTCATGATATTGAAAAATCACATAGCCCATCATGTTGTACATGATTAAAGTGAAATATAGGCCGATAAAGTTCTCCACCGGCGTCAGCAAGAAAGTATCGAACGAGCCAATGATGGCGGAGATTACTCCCTGGCAGGCGCTCAATAGAATCAAAAACACATACAACAAGAAATACGGTGCACCGATGGCTCGGATGACGTTGACCAGCACAATGGGGTTGATTGCCTGGCGAAAACTTTGTTCCACCGCCATAACCATGGTGCTGGCGGGCAGGCACATCAATATAAACAAGCCCATCACAATGCCGGCACCCGGCCCGACTATGGCCACTGTCTTATAGACCGCATAACCAAACACTATATAGGTTGCCAGTAGTTTCACCGCCAGCAACTTGCCCGCCATAATGGTGTCCAGAGTGACCGCCGGCGCTTTATCGCTGCCGTCGGCGGTAGTCTCCAACACCAGTAAGCTGTAGCGGATAAATCCCAGTGCCAGTAACAGCGTGACCACGATACTGATAATGCCGCCAAACACGGCAAACGACAAAAAGAACGCAACCATGGCACTGAATATCAATGACTGGGAATTCGCGGGATAGGCGAAAAATTTGGGAATTCTTTGCCAAAACGGCGTGATAAAATTAGCCGCATTCACCGGCTCTGCCTGTTGATTACAGACGGGACATAAGGCGACGTTGCGTACAGTATCTTTCTTCACACAACTGCCACAGAATGTGATATCACATTCACCACACTCCCAACGAGCCGCCTCTTTTGGGTGGTATTTACACGTTATAGTACTCATGGACTGACTTCCATGTGAAAAAGGATAATCGTAATATCGGCCTGGCGCGAAAAATCTTTTATAATCTGCATTGTTATTTTTTTCTTTTACGATTAATGGGTTACCATGGTGTCCCGGTGCAATTCTGCGGTGACGCCGGGCGATGATTGATTGGATCTCAACAGGTCATAACGAGTCAGTTGGTTTATAGGATTGAGGCCGGTAGAATCTCCATTCGAACTTATTTTCCATTCCAAGCACAGCGGATTAACACAACGGATTAACACAACGGATTAAGACAGCCACTATGAAAATTAAATCGCTAACGACAGCCGTATACTGTCTATTTGCCATAATGTCCGGCTACAGTCAAATGCTTATGGCGGATGCAACGGTGGAACAACCCACGTTGACCTACCCCAAAGAAACTCATTTTCAGAACCTGCGGCAACTCACCTTCGGCGGGCAAAACGCCGAAGCGTATTTTTCCTTCGACGGCAAGGAATTGATTTTTCAATCCACCCGCGACGAGTTGCAATGCGACGCCATCTTCCGCATGAACAGTGACGGTTCCGCCGTTCGTATGCTGTCATCCGGAAAAGGCGTGACCACTTGCTCGTTCATAGCGCCCGACAACCGATCCATTATTTACTCCTCCACCCATCTGGGCGGTGATGTTTGCCCGCCCAAGCCGGACTATTCCCGGGGCTATGTCTGGCCTCTCTACAAAGACTACGACATATTTAAAGCACAACCCGATGGATCAAACCCGGTTCAGCTGACCAAGACGGACGGTTACGACGCCGAAGCGGTGTTCTCCCCCAAGGGCGACAAAATCGTTTTTACTTCGGTCCGTACTGGCGATCTGGAAATTTATTTAATGAATCCCGACGGCAGCGGTGTAGAACAGCTAACCCATGAGGCTGGATACGATGGTGGCGCCTTTTTTTCTCTGGACGGCAAGTGGCTCGTGTGGCGCGCTTCGCGGCCCGAAGGTGATGCGTTAAAAGACTACCAGGCGCTATTGGCGGAGGGATTAATCCGCCCCGGGAAGCTGGAGATATATATCATGAATTTACAAGAGCGCAAACCCATACAATTAACCAACAACGGCGCCGCCAACTTCGGTCCCTACTGGCACCCGGACGGCAAACACATTATTTTTTCTTCCAACATGAACGATCCCAAAGGCCGGGATTTCAACCTGTATATGATTGACAAAGACAGCCGCAAACTGGAACAGATTACATACTACGAGGGCTTCGACGGCTTTCCCATGTTTTCCCACGACGGTAAAAAACTGGTGTTCGCCTCCAACCGCCATGGTAAGGTCAAGGGCGAGACCAATATTTTTATTGCCGATTGGAAGCCGTGATATTCTTTTTCACCACGACGAACACGAAAAGTTTCTATTTATCGCCCAACTGTTTTCTGCTTGATTCCGCTTTCGCGCCACAAAGAGATAGCAGGAGATAAATATTTTTTAAACTCCGTGACCGTACTGCACTTCGTGGCCAATAACAATAAATAGAAGGAGAACAACGGATGAACTACGCAAAAGGATTACAGGATTTAGATAACGAAGTCACTCACGCGCCATTGCAGCTCATTTCCGGACAAGTCCCTCCTTGGCTCAAAGGCACGTTACTTAGGAATGGTCCGGGCAGGTTTTCCTTAGGCAACGAGCAACTGTTGCACTGGTTCGACGGCCTGGCCATGTTACACCGGTTTCATTTCGACTCTGGTAATGTGCAATACAGCAACCGTTTTATCACCACCCGCGGCTACACTGAAGGCATGGAAAAACAAAAAATCGTGTATCCCGCCTTCGCCACCGCGCCGAATTACTCTTTTTTACAAAGCATCATTCACTGGTTCAAAAAACCGGAGTCGGGCCAGAATCCCGGCGTCAGCGTGGCAAGATTGGGCAGTGAATACCTGGCGTTGACCGAATCACCGGCCATCGTACGATTTGACGATCACACCCTCAGCACCGATGAAGTCATCGACTGTGATGATGAAGTTAGCGGTGAAATCACCACGGCTCATCCGCATTATGATTTCGCCAACAAATACCTGATCAACTTTAGTTTGAAATTTGGCCGGCAAAGCGAATATATCTATTTCAAATGCAACAATAACATCCGTAAGCGGGAACCGATTGGCCGCATCCCTGTGGACCTGCCTTCGTATATACACAGCTTTGCTATGAGCGAGCGCTATATAGTGCATGTGGCGTTTCCGTTGGTGGCCAATCCGCTGCGCATGCGTTTCGGCAACGTGCCTTATATAAAATGCTTCCAATGGAAACCGGAACGCGGCACGCGGTTCACCGTGTTGGAAAAATCCAGCGGTAAAATCGTAAAACAATACCAAACCGATGCCTGTTTTGCGTTCCATCACGTCAACGCTTATGAAACCGGCGACGATATTATTGTCGATATGGCAACCAAGCCCGATGCCAGCGTGATTGATGATTTGTATTTGGAACACTTGCGCACCTGCCAGGGACGGCCGGTGCGCGCCCATTCGCAATTACAGCGCTTTATTCTGCCCCTGAAAAATGACGAGATTCGCCAGGAAACCATTTCGCAAGAGTATCTGGAAATGCCTACTATCCACTACCGTGGCCACAATGGGCGCAACCACCGCTATGTTTACGGCATAGGCTCTTACCAAGACCGGCACGAGGACTTCGAAAATCAGCTCATCAAAATCGACACCGATACTGGTACGCATGTGATCTGGTATGAAGAGGACTGCTATCCCTGGGAACCGATATTTGTGCCGGCCCCCAACAGCAGCGATGAGGATGACGGAGTGATACTGTCGACTGTGCTGGACAGCAAAAACGATCAATGTTTCTTATTAATACTGGCCGCAAAAGACTTTACGGAAATGGCCAGGTTGGCTCTACCCCACATCATACCGCTGGGATTTCATGCACAGTTTTTTTCGCAGAGCTAAACCTATGGACGGATTTCTAAAATAACAATGATTGCCTGGTAGTCCGTGCGGCGAAATACCCCAATACCATTTCTACGTCGTACTCCAGCGGCGCAGAAATGCGCGCCGGCCAGTATCAGGTTGGTTATTGTCCACTGTATCTTCTTCGTTCTGCGCCGGCACCAGTAAATCACTCAATGCTTTCGACGCTGCCGAGCGCGCCGGAGGTTGCGACTTATAACAATGCGTAGGCGACACTACCGAGCGGAACAAATACCGACCGATGGCATCTTCTTCGCCAACGGTGAATTCGTGTTCACCGGAAGGCAGAGTAAATTTTACTTTCTCGCCCAGTTCCTTGAACTGCCAGGACGTGGCATCGTCAGGAAACAACATGACATTCACAAACCAGGGGGTAATCAATACGCCGATTTGTCCGCCTTCACAGGATTGAAAGTCAATGGCTTCCACTGCTAACTTGGCGTTATAGATCGGCAAGCCTTGCACGCGTTCCCTGCCGATTGTGTCGAATCGATTCACCAGTTGTTGTACCGATATGCTCATAGCGCCTCCTTTGCTGCGTTCCATGCTACTCAGATGCAATGGATACGGCTGGTGATATCTGCGGTTTCAACTCTGCGGACACCAGCACGCCGGCAGCCAGTGTCACTGCGGTGCTGAATAACATGCCCGCCGCATACATCCATGTGAACTGAGTCATGGCCATGGCATGCAGATAGCCATTGACGGCCAAAAACAGCGCAATGACCACCCAACTGAGCAGATCCACTGGGGATAACTTTGCCTGTCGCCAGCCTGCCCATAGCCCGATGGCAATCACCGACAACAAGTGACCCCAATCGCCAAGGGGATGCACCAGCCCATAGGCAAAACTCGCCACCTCATCGTGGACCGGGTGCGCAGCCAATGGCCCGGCAACAATTGCCAACAAGGTTGCAGTTGTGCAAATAAAAGACTTTTTCATGATGGTTCCTTTTTACTTTTACGCTTAGCTGTGCCTCTAGCCAGGGATTGAAGAGCGTTTGTTGATTTCATACCCCAGTTGCCTGAGATGCCCCGCTACCATCGTCGCCAATGCATCAATTTGACTGATCACAGTGTTGGACATGTCCAATCCGGTATTGAGGTTTAAGGGCTCGATGCCGATGACGGTAATTTGCGGCGGCGAGTTGCCGGCGATTTGTAATGCGGCCAGGATATCCGATAGCGCCAATTGATGCGGGGAGACTTTGTTGCGGAAAAACGCCGGCACTTCATCATTGTTCAGGGTGACCAACGTACCGGGCGAGTGGCCGGTTTTCACCGCGTCCACCACAATCAGGTGCTCGCGATCGATAACGTGCTCATATAAAGCCATGCCCGCGGTACCGCCATCGAGCACTTCCACATCGCACGGGAATTCATAATCGCGTTTTAAACGTTCGATCACCCGCACGCCTATGCCTTCGTCCTGCAACAGGATATTGCCCAACCCTAGCACCAACACCGGGCTCACAACTTCATCGGAAACAAATACATAGTCTCCGGCTTCATATGACAGTTGCATTAGAATTTCACCCCGCATTGCGCGCCAACGGCTTGTACTCTGACCATTTCCTGTTGCTCGGTATCCACCATGTGAACGGCGCAGGCCAGGCAGGGATCAAATGAGTGCACGGTGCGAATCACTTCCAGGGGTTTTTCCGGATCGGCCACCGGGTTGTCCATCAGCGAGGCTTCATAGGGACCCAGCTTGTCGTTTTCGTCCCGCGGCCCCGCATTCCAGGTACTAGGCACGACCGCTTGATAGTTTTCGATTTTACCGTCGCGGATCACCACCCAGTGGGACAATACGCCCCGGGGCGCTTCATGGTAACCAAAACCGCGTACTTCGCCTTTGGGGAACACCGGCCGGTTGAACGTCTGCACATCACCGGCGGCGATGTTTTCCATCAACAGGTTCCATTGTTTTTGCAACGCTTCATACAACACCGCAGTGCGCACGCTGCGCGCGGCGTGACGACCGATAGTGGAATGCAAGGCAGCCACCGGAATGGGCGCGCCGGCAACGGCTCCGGCGGTGTCCAGCACGGTTTGCAAATTGCGCTGGGTGGGTTCGTGCCCGGCAGCCACCATGGCCAGCACATTGGCTAACGGACCTACTTGCGCGCGCTCATCGTAGAACGTAGGGGCTTTGACCCAGGAGTATTTACCGTCGTCCTCAAAATCGGTATATTGCGGTACGGTTTCACCGTTGTAAGGGTGCAGCGCGCCTTTACCGCCTTCATACCAGGCGTGTTTCACGCTTTCTTTGACGCCTTGCTCGAAATATTCGTCTTGATAAGTACTAATCGCTTTAAACTGGCTCAAATCCGCGTTGGGTATGAACCCACCGGGCAGATCGAACTGAGTGCCTTTGGTGTCCAACGGCATGTCCGGCACCGAAAGATAATGGGTCACGCCCGCGCCATAGTTGGTCCAGTCAGCGTATAAGGCGCCGACCGCGGCCACATCCACCATGTAGACTTTACGCACAAAATCACCCAATTGATCGATGAGTGATTTAATGTAATACAACCTTTCCAACGTCAAAGTGGATTGGCTGTCCAGGTTGATAGGATTGGCCACACCACCTACGGCCAGATTCTGAATATGCGGTGTCTTGGAACCCAACACGGAAACAATTTTGTTGGCTCGGCGTTGATAGTCCAACGCCTGGAAATAGTGGGCGACGGCCATCAAATTGACTTCCGGCGGCAGTTTCATGGCCGGGTGTCCCCAATAACCGCTGGCAAACACGCCCAATTGACCGCTGTTGACGAAGTTTTGCAGCTTGGATTGAATCTCCTTGAAGTGTTGCGCGCTGTTCATGGGCCAGTCCGACAGACTCTGCGCCAGAGTCGACGCTTTTTGCGGGTCGGCCTGTAAGGCGGACACGATATCCACCCAGTCCAGGGCGGATAAGTGATAAAAATGCACGATATGATCGTGGATCGCGTGTGCCGCGATAATCATGTTACGGATATACTGTGCATTGAGCGGCACCTCCATATCCAGGGCGTTTTCCACCGCACGTACCGAAGTGATGGCATGCACGGTAGTACAAACGCCGCAGATGCGCTGCGCGAACACCCAGGCGTCGCGCGGATCCCTGCCTTGCAATATCAGTTCTATTCCACGCCACATTTGCCCGGAAGACCAGGCTTTGGTCACCTTGCCGCCATCCACTTCGCAGTCAATTCGTAAGTGACCTTCGATCCGGGTCATGGGATCCACAACGATTCGCTTAGCCACGGCTTACTCCTTATTATTTCTAATGGTTTATTTCAAAATCCAAAAAACCTCATGCGTGCGCTTTGTGTAACACGGGCAGAGTTTTCACAAAAATCAAATACAACACCACTTCCAGCGAAAATATACCGACCGTCACCATAATCTCGGAGACCGAAGGAAAATAATGCCAGCCTTCGGCAGGATGATAGCCTACCAAGTAGGTATTGATACGGTAAATAGAGCCAGCCAATAACAGACTGATGGCAGAGACAAAAATCCAACGGATGTTGGTGCGATTTTTGGCCGAGGCCAACACCACCAGCGGCATGATAAACAGCGCCATTTCCACCCAAAACATCAACGCATCCAAAGTGCCGGCAAACGCATAACCCCAGGCGCCGCGCACGCTCAAATCCACTACCCGTAATACCACATACGCCGCCAACACAATGAAAATAAACCGCGACAGTTTGCCGAACAAACTGGTTTCCATGGGCTGATGAAAACCCAGTGCCGCCAACACGCCTTCAAACGGCACGATGGCGTACCCCATCAACAGCGCGCTGATCAAAAACAACGCCGGGAGTAATTGGGTTTGCCACAATGGCGAGATTTGATGGCCGAACACCGTCGCCAATGTGCCCAGCGAAGACTGATGCATGGTGGGCAGCAGGATGCCAATGGCGATGAAGATAAACAGCACTTTGGAAAGTTTTTTGCGAACATCTTTCATACCCAGCCGCTCCAAAAACGCCGGACTGAATTCGATAAACAACACCACGATATACGCCATCACGCACAAAGCCACTTCCAGCATCACCGAATTGAACTGCACATACCAGGGCAACAGGAGAGTATAAAACTGCCAATAGCGGCCCAGATCAATCACCACCGCGAAGCCACCCAAGGCATAACCAAACATGCCTGCCATGATTGCCGGCCTGACTAACGGATGATATTCGCCGCGATTAAGCAAATACACCACCAGGGCAATGGCGTAACCGGCGCAGCCGAACGCCGTGCCTATCATCACGTCGATTACGATCCAAATGCCCCAGGGGTATTCGTTGTTTAAATTAGTAACCTCCCCCAGGCCGAATATAAATCGCTGGGCCAATATGGCAAACGCAATGCCCGCTAAAATCAGTAATACCATAAATGGCTTGGTCAATAACTTACCGCCAACCGGCGCGTGCGCACTCATGATTGCCCCCCTTTTGCTGATTCGCTGTCTTCATGGTCATCGCTTTTGGTGTTGCGGCGTATCGCAAACAACAAACCGGACAACACCACCAATGGCAGCAGCAACCATTTATATAACGTGTGCTGTATACCCTCGGTGATGGCGGGATAACCGAAGTCCGGTACATTCACCGGCAAGCCCAGCTTGCCGATGGGAACCGCAGAAAGATAAATCACCTGAGTGCCTCCCAGCTCTTTGTCCCCATAAAGGTTCCTTTGATAGTTGCCTATGGCGCCTTCATAAGGAGGATGGTCGCCGTCTATCCTGCCGCGGGCAAACACATAGTCGTCGCCGGGTTGGGCCGCCAAACGGCGTTCGGCTTCAGCTTTGATCAAATCCATGGGACCGAACAGGGACGCGCCGGTGGGGCATACATCGCAACACGCTGGAATCTGACCCTTGGCCTGTAAATGCTCGCAAAACTGGCATTTTTGAATTTGTCCGAAGGCTTCATTGAGTTCGAATTGAGGCACGGAGAAAGGACACCCGGCCACGCAATAGCGGCAGCCAATACAGCGGTCGGCATGATGCCTGACAATTCCCGTGAGTGGATCCTTGGTCATGGCCGTCACCGGACACGCCGAGATACACGAAGGATCCACGCAATGCAGG
>JAJDNG010000101.1 GCA_022340845.1 Gammaproteobacteria bacterium
GATTCCGGAGCTTTTAGTCGACATGTAGCACGCAAGCAAACCGCACCTGTATGGATACTGGCCATCTTTGCTGTGGTTGGATTGAGCCTGGTTGCCGGCAGCGCCTATCTGGGCATTAAGCGCATGGAGTTTATTCAGGGCGCATCGGCGGCTTATGGCACCGTGGTGGATTTTAATAGCAAGACTTCCACTTCCGATAACGGTACCACGACTACGTATTATCCTATCGTGGAATATATTCCGCTGTCCCAAGAACGTGAATTTCGCTTTGAACATGATGTGGGTTCCAATCATCCCGGTTACCGCCGCGGCGATGAAGTGAAGGTACTCTATTCGGCAAATGATCCCAGTGAGGCGATTATCGATGAAGGGTGGAGGAATTATTTCGGCCCGTTGATAATGTTTGCTATCGGATCGATTTTTGCTTTAGTGGCTATATCCGTTATTATCAGACAACGCAAACAGAAAGCTAAACAATCGCAATTGAAATTGGATTTTTAACTTCGTTCTTGGTAATAGATATCGTAACCAACGCTACCAAACATTGGAGAGGATACAATGGAAACCGGCACAATAGTAACACTGGTGATCATCGCCGCGGCTATCTTATACGTCATTGGCATATACAACAAACTGGTGGCATTAAAAAATCGCTATAAGAACTCCTTCGCGCAGATCGAAGTGCAATTAAAGCGCCGCTATGATCTTATTCCGAATCTGGTGGAGACCGCCAAGGGTTATTTGAAACACGAACGTGAAACCTTGCAATCAGTGATCGAAGCAAGAAACCAGGCGCTCACCGGTCTGCAACATGCGGCATCTGATCCCGGTAATGCCGCCGCGATTCATGAACTGGCGGGCGCCGAACAGGCATTGACCAGCGCCTTAGGCAAGCTCAATATCGTGGTGGAAGCCTACCCCGATCTCAAAGCCAATCAGAACATGATGCAATTGAGCGAAGAGTTGACCAGCACCGAAAATAAAGTGGCCTTTGCCCGCCAGGCGTTTAACGACGCGGTGATGAATTACAACACTTACAAACAATCTTTCCCGCAAAATATGTTGGCCGGTCCTTTTGGCCACGCTCAGGATGCCGCGTTGCTGGAATTCGAAGACAGCGCCGCCATTCAGGCCGCGCCGAAAGTATCGTTTTAAACACTAAAAACCGCTGAACTGTTGGTAATGGATTTTTTTCAGGCCCAGGACGATGCTCGCAACACCACTAAACGCTTGGTGCTGTTGTTTGCATTGGCCGTGATATCGCTTATCGTCGTGACCAATTTATTGTTGATGGGAGTGATGGCGGCGTTCAGCGGCTATTTTGGCAATGACCTCATGACCGGCCGTTACGTGGACCGGGCAGTGGAGGGTGGCGCTGGCGATGGATTTTTCTCCGCTATGTTCTGGGAGGCGTTTTTCCGCACTTTCGACTGGCAAATGTTCGCCATGGTAGCGGCGGGTGTCGCCGTGGTGGTTGCCGCCGGCAGTCTTTATAAAATCGCCGCTTTATCATCCGGCGGTAAAGCCGTAGCGGAAATGCTGGGTGGGCGGCTGCTGAGCCAAAACACTGAGGATTATCACGAACGTAAGATTCTCAACGTCGTAGAGGAGATGGCCATTGCCTCCGGCACGCCGGTACCGCCGGTATATATGTTGCCGGAGCAGGGAATCAACGCTTTTGCTGCCGGATTCTCGCCCGGTGACGCCGTGATCGGGGTAACCGAAGGCACTGCCAAGTACTTAAGCCGTGATGAACTGCAAGGCGTGATCGCCCACGAATTCAGCCATATTTTAAACGGCGACATGCGCTTGAACATCCGCTTAATCGGCTTGCTGCACGGTATTCTGATCATCGGCATGATAGGGTATTTTTTCCTGCGTTCCATGAGTTATTCGGGGCGACAGCGCAACAACGGCGCTATTGCGGTGCTGGCCCTGGGGCTGGGGTTGATGGCCATAGGGTTTGGTGGATCGTTTTTCGGCAACTTAATTAAAGCGTCAGTCAGCCGGCAGCGCGAATACCTGGCGGACAGTTCCGCCGTGCAGTTCACGCGCAATCCCGACGGAATTGCCGGCGCGCTGAAAAAAATCGGTGGGTTGAGTGCCGGTTCCACCCTGGAAAATCCGGCTGCGCCGGAAATGAGTCATGCGTATTTTGCCAACGGTATACGATCGAAATTCACTTCCTTGTTTGCCACTCATCCTCCGTTGGAAGAGCGCATCCGCAAGATACAACCTCACTGGGACGGCAGATATCCCAAAGTGGAAGTGAGCCAGGAAAGCATAGAGACGAGTACGCTGCATGCCGAGAACGTTTCACCATTGGCAGGAGTCGAATCGAAGCTTGCAGCGGTGCAAACCGGCGTTGCCGCTGTGTCGGGTTCCGGGCATCTTGCGAATGCGTCGGTGCTCACGCAGGTCGGCCGCCCGCATGCGGAGCATCTGCAATACGCCCATGAACTCATTGCCCGGGTGCCCGCCCCGGTATTAACCGCCATGCGCGAGCCTTATGGCGCACGGGCGTTGATTTATTGTTTTGTCATTAACAAAGACGCCGCGGTGCAGCAACTGCAACTACAGCATATAAAAGAACACGGTGATCAAGGCATACACGACATTACAAAAAAACTACTGCCCGTGGTGGCTTCGCTGGGAGCTGAATTTCGCTTGCCGCTGATTGACGCTGGCATGGGCGCGTTGCGGCAATTGTCACCGCGGCAATATCAACTGTTTAAAAAGAATCTCGATGCGTTGATTAAGGCGGATAATAAAATGTCCTTGTTTGAATGGGCGTTGCAAAAAATCGTATTCCACTACCTGGATGCCGAATTCGTCAATCACGGCATATTCTCACGCACCGCAAAATATACCCGGATCCAGCCGCTCAAACACGAAATTGCCGTGGTGTTGTCTTTATTGGCCTACGCCGAACACAAAAACGAAGCGGACATCAAACAAGCGTTTCATGCAGGCAATACGCAGCTTGCGGATGTTAAATTGGAATTGCTTCCTAAAAGCACAATCAACCTGACCAGCCTTAATGACGCCATCGACAAACTGAATTTATTAAAGCCTCTGGTCAAACCCCAAGTGCTCAAAGCCTGCGCGGCCTGTATTGGGTCCGACAAAAAAGTATCCGCCAGTGAACGGGAACTGCTGCGGGCTTTTTCCGCCGCTTTGGATTGCCCGATGCCACCGTTGTTAAACGATTAACCGGCGTTGCGTATCTAAAATCATAGCTGGCAAAATGCAGTAGTTCGCATTTATTGTAAAGTTTTCAAAAAATCGATAATCGCCTTGCGCTCCGCAGCATCTTTAACTTTTATGCTTTTCGTCGAACCCGGAGCAAACTGATTGGCGTCGGCGAGAAACTGATCCAGTTCCTGTTCGGTCCATACGCCGTCTTTGGCGCGCAACGCCGAGGAATAGTTGTACCAGGATTTTGCGGCTTTCGGCGCCCCCACAATGCCCCATAAGTTCGGTGCGACTCGATGAGGGCCGTTTTTCTCCAGGCTGTGACATACCACGCAGCGGCCTGCGGGCGAGTCCAGGCCCCAGGGTTTTTCCGCGAAACGATAGGTTTTTTCCGCCTCCGCCGCCAGTGCAAACGCGGGCCAACTGGTAATTGCAATTACCAGAATACATCCGTAACACCCATTGATGGTTTTCATTGCTCTGTCTCCTGAATGGTGTAATGAGTTTCGCATCTGTGTAACGCTAACAAATGCGAGGTAACGGGTCGTCCTCCAGTTCTTCCAACATGCGCTCGCCCCCGAGTTCAGTATCTAGTACAACGTGTTTGTCCTGTTTAGATATATGGCCAATGATGGCCGCTTGTTTGCCTTGTGGAAACTGCCGCCATGTATCCAACGCGGCCTGCGCCTGGGCGGCGTCGATCACGGCTACAACCCGGCCTTCGCAGGCCAGATACAGAGGATCATAACCCAGCATCTCACAGACCGAGTGAACCGGATCGCGAATGGGTATATTGGCGCTTTGCGCACGCACGCCGAATCCTGTGGCATGGTGAATTTCGTATAATACGGTGGCAAGGCCGCCGCGCGTGGGGTCTCGCATAAACCGCAGCCCATCAAAATCCAGCAACGCCTGACACAGGGCTATCACATTGGCGCTGTCCGATTGTACATCGCCTTTTAGACCGAATTGCTCCCTCGCCAGCATCACGGAGATCCCGTGATCGCCCACCGGGCCGCTTACTAATATGGCATCCGTATCGCGAATCCGGTTTAGGCCAAGCTGGATGTGCGCCGGTTTGAAGCCGATACCGGTGGTGGCCAGATAAATACCGCTACCTTCGCCGCGAGGTACCACTTTGGTATCGCCGGCCACCACGTGCACCTGAGCTTGTTTGGCAGCACCGGCCAGGCTGGCAATAATACGATCCAAGGTGGCGAATTCCAGACCTTCTTCAATAAACGCATTGAGGGTTAGATACTTGGGCATGGCTCCCGATACCGCCAAATCATTTACTGTGCCGTGCACCGCCAGCGAGCCAATATTGCCGCCAGGGAATTCCAGGGGTTTGACCGTAAAGCCATCCGTGGTGCACAT
>JAJDNG010000106.1 GCA_022340845.1 Gammaproteobacteria bacterium
GCGCAAACTGTCACAACGGCACGACCGCCACGGGACTAACTCCAAACCATTTAGCGACCGACGCCGATTGTGCAACCTGCCATGTTACAACCGGATGGCTGGAGATCATTGCACCGTGAGGTATTGTTTACAATTCCAAACGGCTTTCTTTACAAAAGCAACCCATTAGCCGTCTATAGAAAAAGCAAATTAGATAAAAGGTTTCCGGCACATCGATTTACGATGTGCCGGATTAACAATCCGCAATTGGGTACACAAACGATTAGATGCTTACGCTGGCGGTTTAGTGGAAGCGAAATGAACAACCTGTAATTCCCCACACAAAAGACCTACTTGTGGTTCTATCGCGTTGCACAATGCACCTAACCCCTGGCGTTTATTGGTTTTCTGGGCCCCGAACTTGTGATACCGCAATTCCAATGCAACGGGTTTAAGACAGCGAACTGATTACCGCAGTGGTCTCTGGTGAAGAAAACCTTAACACTACGGTTGAATCTTTGTTCCCAACACTTGCAGAAACTTAGCCAGCCAGTCAGAATGAGCTGGCCAGGCCGGTGCACTGACCAGATTGCCGTCTACATTAGCCTGGTCCACTGGAATGTCCACATATTTCCCGCCCGCGCGATTGACCTCCGGACCTACTGCCGGATACGCCGAGCAACTCTTACCCTCCACGACACCCGCCGCAGCCAGCACTTGCGCGCCATGGCAAATCGTGGCTATGGGTTTGTTTGCCAGTGAAAAGTGCCGCACCATGTTCAGCACGGTTTGGTTGAGGCGAATGTATTCCGGTGCCCGCCCACCCGGAACGACCAGCGCGTCATAATCTTCGGCCTTGATCTCTGCAAAGGTCGCATTCAACGCAAAGTTGTGGCCGGGCTTTTCACTGTAGGTCTGGTCCCCTTCGAAATCATGTATCGCTGTTCGTACCGTTTCACCCGCCTTCTTGTCGGGACAGACCGCATGCACGGTATGACCTATCATCGACAACGCCTGGAAGGGCACCATGACTTCGTAGTCTTCCACATAGTCGCCAACAAGCATTAAGATTTTCTTTGTACTCATCGTGATCTCCTTTTCGTTTGAATTAACAAAGGTAATACTTCTACTTCTAAGGGAGTACTTCAGGACTGAGATTGGTACCTCAGAGAACTCGGTGTTGTGATTGAATCACCATAGAATTGCAGTGAAAAACGATCGCTGAGCGAGTGAAACTATTGATGATCTCTGGGAACGCTCGCTGAGTGTGAAAACAAGTATAGTACAAGAATTGCACATTGGAGATGATTATCTGGAAACTCTTCCCAAAGATTTTTACTGCCAACCCCTTGTTTAACTTTTGGTTATGACCGCTGGCTGGTTATAGGAAATACTTATTTGATCGTCACTGTTGCGATCAAGATATATCCCGCTCGAAGAATCTTTCCGACGCATGCGATATGCGTTCACCATACAACAGGCAAAATCAACAATATAGTGTTCCCTCTCGGAAATACATGCGGCGCACGCCCCTGGCTTGAATCTAATTTTTAACTCAGCGGCCCGATCAATTGTCTTTGCATTTCTACGCTACGTGTCACAGCGGTCTCCGGCATTACCCCTAAGGACTGACGGCCGGAGCCGATTGCAAGCGATAGGCCCCGGGGGAAACTCCCAACCTTCTTTTAAAGGCTTTATTGAACGACGCATCAGATACATATCCTGTCATAGTAGCGATCTCACCGATGCTCAGGGTACTTTCCTGCAGCAGTCGCGTTGCTTTGTGAATGCGGCAGCGCATCAAATATTCCATGGGCGCTTCTCCTACAACTGATTTAAATCGTTGCGCAAACACCGAGCGCGACATTCCCACTTGCCTGGCCAGTGACTCAACACTCCATGCTTGACTGGACTGTTCGTGTAACAACCGCAACGCTTTGGCGATTTTGCCATCAGCGACCGCGCCCAACCACGCGACATTTTGGTCGCTGTCCGCGTTAATATACGCCCGCAAAGTTTGCAGGAAAAAAATTTCGGCAATGCGATCTATCATTCGCCGCGAACCCAGCCCCGGCGCTTGTGACTCGGCCGCAAGCAATTGCAATGTAGCCTGCATTGCCTGCAACTCAGCATCACTGACTTTGAAATGCAATAACGTAGGCAGAATACTCAGTAATGGCGGTGTGCGTCCCTCAGCAAAAACAAACCGCCCACCCATCATTGTCATCAATTCACCGCCGCCACCAATACGAAGCAGCCGACCTTCCAGCAAGTGCAATAAATTCTCAAAATTGACTAACGGCGTGTTATGACGGTCTCGCAAGGTAAAAGGATTGCCCCGCGGCAACAAATAACAACTCCCGGCGGAAAGCGCAATGGACTCCTCGCTGCCTTGCACGCTGATTAAGCACTCGCCTTGCAGAATAATCCCGAACTTGGTGTGGTGGTAAGCATTAAAATCAACACCCC
Source organism: Gammaproteobacteria bacterium (assembly GCA_022340845.1). GTDB lineage: Bacteria > Pseudomonadota > Gammaproteobacteria > SZUA-152 > SZUA-152 > JAJDNG01. Next base: position 2,449 of record JAJDNG010000106.1, read on the forward strand.
AGGGCACGCTGGCCTCAACGCGGGTATACACGGCGGATTGTACGCGCATTGCCGGCAGAAAATCGGATAATGGATCCATTAGAACAGTCTCTTCTCAGTTTTCTCAATAAGTAATTTTTCAGTAACCATTGTTTCAGCAACCATTTTTTCAGAAACCATTGTTTCCAAGACGATAGAACAATAAAGCCGGACGCTAAACCATTGTTGCCAAATACGAGTTCGCCTATGTTAGCACGGTGTTTTCCGGTATCGCCACACACGTACAATGTTCCGTTTAACACGTTTCAGACTATCACTTTTTCGACTAAAAAAAGCACAGAGGAATTCAACCCATGGATTATGATTTAAAAGGTAAAAAAGCCATTATCACTGGTGGTACCAGAGGCATTGGCCGCGCCATAGCTGAACTGTTTGCCAACAACGGCGTGGACATTGCCATCGCGGCACGCAACGCCGAGCTGCTAAAAGAGACAACAATGACTTTACGCGACCTGGGTATTAACGTGTTTGGGCACGTTGTGGACGTCGCGGATGGACTCGCGCTGCAGGCCTGGGTACGCGACAGTCATGAAACCTTGAGCGGCATTGATATTGTCGTCACCAACCCCAGTGCATTTGGCATCGGCAATAGTGAGCAGGATTGGCAACAAAGTTATGAGGTCGATCTAATGGGTACTGTGAGATGTGTCGAAGCGGCATTGCCTTTTCTCGAACAAGCCGCGGAAGTTCACGGAGATGCAGCGATCATTTCCCTGTCATCCGTTCTGGCCAGCGCCACCGACACTGATTCGGCGTATGGCGGGTGTAAAGCGGCGCTCATTAACTACACTAAAGGACTGGCACGCCGACTTGCCAGCAAAAAGATTCGTGTCAATGCCATTTCGCCCGGCACTATTTTTTGCGACAACGGTTTTTGGGACAACGTAAAACACGCTATGCCTGAGGTGTATACCAGCTTCTTTGATCGAAATCCCATGGGCAGAATGGGAACACCGCAGGAAGTGGCCAACGTCGCGGCGTTTCTGGCATCGCCGGCCGCATCGTTTATTACCGGGTCAAATATAGTTGTGGACGGTGGATTTACCGATAAAGTTAATTTTTAAATCGGTGCCCACCAGTGCTTAAACAGTAGCCCGGTATCAAGCACTCGAAGGCTGAGCGGCGGCCGCGTTCTCACCGGCCTCCTGCTCGGCGATCTCCCGGCGCACTTCATCCATATCCAATTCTTTGACTTGGGATATCAATTGCCCTAAAGCGCTTTCCGGCAGCATACCGGGTTGGGAAAACACGATAATTTTTTCGCGAAATGCCATCAACGTGGGTATGGAGCGAATCTGAAAATAAGCCGCCAATTCCTGTTGCTCTTCAGTGTTGATTTTTACAAACGTCACATCTTTGTTGGCCTCGGCAGCCGCCTCGAAAATCGGGGCAAATGATTTACACGGACCGCACCAGGGAGCCCAGAAGTCCACCAGCACAAAATCATTGTTTTCAATCACTTCCGAGAAATTGTCTTTTGTTACTTCCATTACCATGGGAATATCCCTCCGCTTTAGAAATTCATAATTCTCTAATATACGGGCGTAGCCGTCGATATCAAGCCTGGGATGAAAACCCGACACAGCGCAGCTTATAATTTATAGTGATTTATATTGCTTGTTGCCTTATATCGGACAACGACTTACATTGAATGTCGATTTTGTACGGCAACGTGGTGGGCCGGGTAATTAGCCCTTCAATAAAGAACCGCTTTATTCCCTGCACATTTCAAGAGGCATTTCCGGCAACATTGGGAAAAATCTTAGTTTAAATCGACGGCAAATTTTTTTAACAGCTCGAAAGGTACTACCTCCAATGCGCGCTTATGGGTTTTGGTCAAATACACTCTGGGAGCCATATCGCTTTGATAGGCCTCCAGCCATCGCGCGGCACACAAACACCAACTGTCACCCGGTTTCAATCCTTCAAACCCGTACTCGGGCACGGGCGTAGACAAATCATTGCCCTTAAACCGGGAGAACTCCAAAAACTGTTGATTCGCTTCGATACAAACCGTGTGCGAGCCCACATCCTCCTCGCAGGTATTGCACTTCCCATCACGAAAAAACCCGGTTTTTGGCGTATCACCACATAAAACCAATTCCTCGCCTAACACATTAACTGATTCATCCATATCCATTGCCATCTAACCTCGTTGCTCATTTGAATCATTTCACACCGAAACGCCGGGTAACATAATAACGGTAGTAGTGGATTACCTGCAAATACCGCCGGGCGATCTTAACTGCAAAGTAAATGGGATACAGGTGTTTTGTATAACCCAACCACGGACACAGAAGATACAATATCGACAATGATCGTATTTCGATTTAACTGCACTGCCGACTGACCAGTCGTTTGGACAATTTCCAAACAAATCGCATAATGCGCCGGATGCACACTCGATTGAACGCTATTAACGCACCGGCTGTCACCACCTTTACTGCGCTTGAAATCCCACAAAATCAAAGACACAATACGCGAAAAAACATCCACTCCAGTAAAAGGAATTACTTTCATGTTTGAATTTCTCGGCGGTGCCATTTCCGGTTTTCTTGGATTTAGCTTTTTCTTTCACAAAAGCAGCGCTGAAGCGAAAGTGGGCAAATACGATTTGCGGACGCTGCTCACCAGTCATAGCGTCCAGTTGTTGTTCGCCATCGTTATATTGCTGGTTACCGCCTTTGGCAAGACCATTCACATCGATCCTTCGTGGATTCAAATACTATTGGGCGTCGCCTTCGGAGCCGCCGTCCGTTACTGGAGTTCGGAGGCATTACCGTATGAAAAGAAAACCAATGACAAATGGCATCTGGTGCAATGGGTCGGTGTGCTGGGAACGTTGCTGGTTATTGGACTATCTTATCCGTATTTAACCAAATACCTGGAAGAAGTCAGCAGCGTCAAGCTGGGGCAACTGGAAGTGACCTTCCTCAACGGTTTGAATAAAAAGTCCGGCGTGGTCACGCCTGTGGAAACGCCATATTATTTCCACGAAATAAGCCCCAGCAATCAAATCGAACGGGCGATACACACGCTAATTGAAACCCCCCACGTGATCGATAATGATTTGTTGATCCTGCAGCTGAAGAAACAACTCAACAAAACACAAAACTTCGATGCGCAAATCGCCATATTGAACAAATCCGCCCAGTTTTACCAGGAAGTATTTAAACCGTTAGTGGAGTGTACCAACGCTTCATACAAAGAGAGCTTGGTATACGATGTCATTAGAGCCGAGGTTCGCCCCGTTGCCTTGCAGTTGCGTTACATTTTATTGAAACCGAACTTGAACAGCCAGAATAACCATCCCGAGTTGGAGAAGTTGTTTCCCAAGATTAATAAGGCGATCAGCCATTTCTACGAACTCATGATAGAGAATCACCTCCAGTGCGATTCACTGGTGCAGTACTACACGTCATGGACCATAGACGATATCAAGTCGATGGCCAACGCAAACTATATCTTCCGCATTGCCGCCAACCTCATGTTTTTAAGCGGCAGCATGGACGCCGCCATAGATCTTTTGGAAAAAAGCCCCGATCAATCCGACGTTAATGTGAATTATCAGCTGGCTCGGTTGAAATACTGGCGTGGGGATAACTTAAAAAACGTGTTAGTTCACTATGATGTCATACGGGATTTCAGCCTGAAATTATCCGATCAAGTACAATTGGCCAACAAACGCAAAGTGAACGTGCAGAACTTATCCGACATCGGATCCCGTGCCAAATACATTCAACGTTTCGCTGAGAACTCCATCGCTTATTTTTGCAGCTTGTTAAACATCCGCCCCTCGCTCGCCCTGGATTATGCACAACAGTACTACGACAGCGACAAAGGCAACGCGAACGCTATCGATACCTACGCCCTGGCCAATATGGTATTTGCCGATGACAACAATAAAATGCCCAACGTAAAACAATCCATAAGGCTATTTGAAGAAGCTCTTGAAATTGCGGATTCGATGCAGGAAGGAACGAATAAAAAGAAATTGATTGCGGAGATCAGCAATCACTTGTTGCAGGCTAACCGGCTGCTATATTTTTTGACCAATACTAAATAGCGTTAAACTAAAATAGCAGGAAATAAACGAGTCAATATACGCTGGGCTGGCTGATTTGGGGAGCGTTCAGGGAATCCCGAGTGGCCTCGGGGCCGCCGGCTACCACTACCGAACTTGCCGCACACAGCAATAACATGCTGATTATTAATATTTTTCTCATAGCACCGTGCATTAATTGAATCCTTCAGTTTAGGATATGATTTGCAGATCTATTCTTGCCTAGAATAGTCAATATAACGTGCCATTGTCAAGAATCCGCCTAAGAGATGGTGGCTATGCCTGGATTCGAACCAGGGACACCGGCATTATGAATGCCGTGCTCTAACCAGCTGAGCTACATAGCCGTGGCTTGGATAAAAATGGGTCATTCCGATAGGAAGGGCGCAATTTTGCAGATTGGCGGGCTTGCTGTCAAGTGCCAGGGGAATGATAGGCACAGCAAGGGAGGGGGATAGGTCGAAACGTCGAACTGGGATTCATTTTGAGGCTGAATCCCAGATACGCTCAACTCTTAACCATCATTCCAATGCCGTTTGTCATGGCTGCGTGAAACGGCATCCTCTGGACTCGCGTATTCCGGCGCAGCCCCCTCAAGCGTGTGTCGTACGATAGTGGTACAACACACTCTCAAGGAAAAAGGCGCAAAGAAAACGAATTACATCGCACTGAGATAAGACTTGGCCTCTTCGCCGGGATCCGGCAGGCCTGCCACGCGCCAGGCGTTCAAACACGTGCAGAACAATCGTTGTACGCAATGGTTGTCCATGCCCTCTCTTCTGCAGATTAAACTCATGGCCGGGGGGAAACGGTATTTTTCGTAATAATTGCGCAGGCTGCGAATAAAACGCCAATGCGCATCGGTTAAGGGGCCGACACTGTTGCGCTGGGCCAGCCAGTGCGCAACCGATTCATTCCATTGATGGAAATCGACGAGCAGACCGTATTCGTCCAGTTCCGGTTGTATTGATTCCAGTTTTTCCGCGTACATTACTAGTAACTCCTGTATTGATGCGATAATCAATGATGGCATGAACCATGATGATTGGCGCTTCCCTATGTCATCATGGCCATGCACTTTATGGGGCAACCCAATTCCCTCGGGTTGCGCAGTAATCTAACAAAGCGGTACTATGCTGTAAAAGAATATATAACTCTATTTGTATAACTTTTAGTTATAAGCTAAATCAGGATAGAACCGTCATGAAACTGCAGCAATTACGCTACATCAGCGAAGTGGTGAAACAGGATTTAAATGTATCGGAAGCCGCCCAGGCGCTGCATACTTCGCAGCCGGGTGTCAGCAAGCAAATCCGCTTGCTGGAAGAGGAATTGGGCGTGCCGATTTTTTTGCGTACGGGCAAAAGCCTGGCGCAAATAACCGAACCCGGCCGGGAGATCCTCAAGCGCAGCAATCGAATTCTGCTGGAAGTGGATATGATCCGCCGTATCGGCGAAGAATATACCCGCCACGCCGAAGGCACTTTGACAGTAGCCACCACCCACACCCAGGCCTGTTATGCCCTGCCTCCGGTGATTACGGCGTTTTTGGAGCGCTACCCCAATGTGAAACTTCACATTCGCCAGGGCAGTCCGCAGAATATCGCCGATATGGTCGCCTCGGAACAAGCGGATGTGGGCATTGCCACGGAAACCGTATCCAGTTCTGAATCACTGATTGCCTTACCCTGTTATCACTGGAGTCACTGTGTGATCGTCCCCAAGTCGCATCCACTGAAGAATCTCAAAAAGCCGCTCAGCCTGGCCGAGCTGGCCTCCCACCCGCTGATTACCTATGACTTCGCTTTTGCAGGCCGTTCGCTGGTCAACAAAGCATTTGCCAAAACCAAACTGACGCCCAATGTGGTGCTCACCGCGCTGGATTCCGACGTCATCAAAACCTATGTGCGGGCTGGATTGGGGGTTGGCCTGCTGGCACAAATGGCCTTCGACAAGAACAAAGACAAGGATTTGCACATGATCGACGCGGCGCATTTGTTCGCACCTAACACCACCTGGATTGGCGTGCGACGTGGCAGTTATATGCGCGGCTTCGTGTATGATTTTATTGAGCTGTTTGCCCCTCATTTGAACCGCAAAAAAGTCGCGGCTGCGCTCAATGTGGAATAACAAACCCAACCGCTTATCGGCAACCAAAGTGCGCGCTCTCTATTGCCGCGAATGCAGGCCCAGTGCAAGCATAAAAGGCTGCTTGCTTCAGCCTTTGCTTACTCTAATCGCTCAATCCTTATAAAAAGAGGAACGAGGCATTTGACGTTTTTAACCTTCGACATTGACCTGCAACAAT
>JAJDNG010000117.1 GCA_022340845.1 Gammaproteobacteria bacterium
TAAAGAACTTACAAGCCAACTAACTAAAAGTATAGAAAAAGAAGATATCACGCAGCATGAAATAGAGGCGCTCAAAACAGAATACAACCTTGCGGATGCTCATACTCATCAAAGCCAGTCTGGAGCACAACTACAGATCATACAAAGTTTGCCGGAGCTATGGTACAGGGCGGAGGCACAGACGCAATACCAAAGTGAGCAGGAGTTTATTGAAAGCTTTTATCGCTTGCACGGTCAATATACGGCGTTAGAAAGAAAGCAAAATATCTACCTAGTGTATGCAGCTTCTATCGGTATGCACATTACAGCAACATACTTAATGCAACATCAAATGCGTGTTGGATTGATCGAGCCGTGCTTTGACAATCTACATGACTTGATGAAACACATGCGAATACCCATGAGCCCGCTGGAAGAAGAGATTTTCCACGATACATCCACAATTTATGGAAACTTAATGAAAAAAGCAGTGGTGTTGGATGCGATTGTTTTGGTGGATCCAAACAACCCGACGGGATTCAGTTTATTTGCGGATGGGCCGGAAGCGTTTGTAGAGGTTGTACGGTTTTGTACAGACTTTAACAAGCTATTGGTACTGGATTTTTCCTTTTCGGCATTTATTCTGGCAAGCGGCGGAAAACGCTACGATATATATGAAATACTGGAAAATTCAGGCGTCAGTTATATAGCCATGGAAGACACGGGTAAGACATGGCCAATGCAGGATGCGAAGTGTTCAACCATTCTTGCCAGTAAGGATCTGGATGCTCACATATATCCTATCGTGACCAGCGTGTTGCTCAACGTGTCGCCTTTTGTGCTTAATTTAGTCACTAAATATGTGCAAGCCAGTGAGGCCGATAATTTTAAAACCGTTGCGCAGTTGCTAAATCGTAACCGAAAAACTGCTAAAGAAATGCTGGATGGAGACGTGCTCTCGTATTGCGAACCGCGAATCAAAACAAGCGTCGCCTGGTTTGAGATCAAGGACCAGAATGTCAGCGCAGACTACTTGCATAATCATCTTCTTCAGTACAAGGTTTATGTCTTATCAGGAAAGTATTTTTATTGGCACAACCCGGCGAAGGGGCAGCGATATATTCGTATTGCACTGGCACGAGATAGTGAGGTATTTGACAAAGCCATGCAGGTTATGAGGGAGGCCTTAAATGAGCTTTGAAAATGTGAGAAAAATATTTATAGATGCCAGTGCCTTTTTAGGGATGCATTCTGGCGATGAAGAATTACGCCGCGCGTCGGTCAATCTTTTTGTTAAAAACTTTAACTCAAAGGTTTATATGTCGTTGGAACAAGTGGGGTATTGCGATGACATCATTTGGCGTTTTCCCAGGAAATCTCAAGATCAATACTATCCGTTTATGGACCGCTTACATACGGAAATGGACATTCATCGTATTCCTTATACCTATGAAGACATCTTTCTTAGCTTTCATAATCAGGAACTAAGCAGCCTGGCGACGCCGCTGGCGCTTGTTGCAGCGCAAGTGTTAAACAACGATGCAGTGCTATACAGCCACAACAAGGAGTTGCTCGCGTTAAGCGCGTTGAATGGTCGTATTGGTAGATTTAGCGGCGCGAATGAATTGGGTTTTAATAAATCACTTGATTCCCATTACAAAAAGTCGCAAGTGATAAAAGTAAATAGGGAAGAATTGAATTATGCATGATAAACAAATTCTTGTTCCCATCGTGACTCCATTCAACGATCGCATGGACGTATGCAGGCAAAGCGTGGTTAATATTATGAGCCGATTGTATGACCACGCCTATGGGGTCGTGCCTTGCCTTACATCCGGGGAAGGGTGGTGCCTTGATAGCCATCAATGGTCGGACATGGTTCGATACTGTGTCAGTAACGCTGGAGGCCTTAAGGTTATTGCTGGAATTGAAAAAGCCACGACGGCTGAGGTTCTGCGCTTTGTAAAAATAGCCCAGAGTTTGGGGGTAGACGGCGTCATGCTGACGACTCCATTTGGGAAAAATGTCACTCAACCGCAAATGCTGGAGCATTTTAGGGAAGTGCACCACCAGAGCGAGTGTGACCTTTGGATTTATCATGAACAGCCTTTGTCAAATAATCTGCTGACGTTAGAAAGTTTGTTAGCCATATCGAGCTTGCCTAGAGTAACAGGAATCAAAGATTCGGGGGAAGATCACGCGATAATAGATAACATTGAGCGCTTTGATGAATTGAACGTGAAGGTTTATCACGGTTGGGAAAACCGCTTGGTGATTGGCGAAAAAGTAACAGGCAACATAGTTTCGCTAAGCAATCTGGAACCGGCAATATGCCAACAAGCGACTCGCTGTGTTTCGGATTTGGATTTGCAGTCTAAAATCGATTCGCTGTGTGAAAAATTTTCCCTAACGGAGGTCGATTGGTATCGTCATGTAAAAAATGAATTATGGCAACGTGGTGTCATCAGCACGCAGCGCATCGCTGCAGAGCCAAGCTAAAAAAGGGGGAATGATGTCTACTCAAAAAATACTGTTTCAATATAACCGCGATGCAGTACGATTTCCAATGCTCCGTAACCAGGGTGTTCTGGAATTTGAACAAGACTGGATACAATGCAGGCTCAACGATGTCGGGGGCGCAATTCCACCGTTTAGTTGGGTGCAGTTCCAGCAAAAATTCACGGAACTCGTCGAGTACGAAAAAGATCTAGACTCCAGTAGTGCCGATTATGTTGCGGAAAAAATGTCTATAGATGAATTTCGAATTTTGGTCCAGGAATTCGCCGTGGATGGGCTGACTGAAGCACAGGTTTTTTACTATATCTTGCCAAGACTTCCGCTTGAAGCGCAAATGCCAATGTTACGGATCATGATCGATGAGTTTGGGTCAGGAAACATTCGCTTTGCGCACACCAGTTTATACGTCGAGTTGTTGCAGGAGTTGTCAATGCCAACGGATTATCAATTTTATATCGATCATATTGCGGACTCCAGTTATGAATTCGTCAATTTGTTTTATTGGCTTACCCTGCGGGCGGATGATCCATCCTATTTTTGCGGTGCATTGACTTATCTTGAAACCATTATCCCCATGGCGTTTGAATGCTATGTGCAATGTTGCAACAGATTGAATATTCAAGCTCATGCGTACTATAGCGAACATCAACATATTGATTTCTATCATGCGCAAGATGGCATGCGAATATTAAAAGCGCTAAATGCCCATCAGGCTTTGGATTATAAAAAAGCATGGCAAGGAGTGGAACTGGCAAGCCACATAACAAACCAGGCGTTTGAAGGCGCTGTTGTCAAGGCGCAAGCGGGCAAACTAGTTACCTCTGTGTATGAAAAGGAGCGTGTCAGTGGAGCCATTAGCTGAAGATAATAATGAGTCGCCTCTGGAAATATTGATTGGCGGCATGGTTTATAAAGTACCCCGATACTGCCCTCATCGTCGGGGGAAGCTTCAATACGGTTTTGTCAACGAGCGAAAAAAAACCATAGCGTGTCCGTTGCACCGCTCCACATTTTCCCTGGAGACAGGTGAGCAAATTTCCGGTCCGCCGTGTGGCCGCCTGGATGTCAAAAAGTGTGCAAAGTAAGCGAGTGCAAGGCTTTTGTTGCTGTCCACAATTGCAATGGCTATTTGCAAATACCGCTAATGACATTGTGCGCCAATCAGACATAAACTTTTGATATCAACAGGATTAACTAAATTGGAGGAGATGATATGAACCTGAATGTCAATGAACAGGAGTATACAGGCTACGGTGCACTGGTGTTGAGAGTGTCTTTGGGATTGGTTCTTGTGGCACACAGTTTATATTTGAAACTTATGGTGTTTTCCCTGGGCGGTACAGCCCAGTTTTTTGTCAGTGTGGGCTTACCGGGCTGGCTGGCATATGTAGTATTTGCGGTTGAAGCCGTTGCCGGGATTGCGTTGATTTTAGGCTACAAATCCCGCTGGTTCGCCGCGGCGGTAGTCCCTATTTTATTTGGCGCGGCGTGGGTGCACTGGCCAAATGGCTGGCTATTCTCGGCGGCCAACGGTGGTTGGGAATATCCGGTATTCCTTGCTTTCATTGCGATTTGTGTGGGGCTTATCGGAGACGGCGCTTACGCATTGAGTGGAAAATACGTATACAAAGGAACGGCCAGGGGCGCGCAAAATGCCGCTGCGTCATAGTAAATGATTTTACGGAATTCTTGCCACTATTCTTGCTACTAATCCGACCAGCAAGGGCTCACTCATAGGGGGCCCTTGCAGCTGTGAGGATTGTAGAAAAATTTCGGCCGTTAAAAAGGAGTGATTGTGAAATATCAACCGTTTATGGATTACTATCCGGAACAACCTTGGTTGCCCTTTTCGGAATTGTTGATGGAATGGGAAGAAAAATTCCATAAGTTAATGCTCAACGATCACTTGCGCATGGTAGCCTATGAAACCGCTATCAAGAGTGTCGTAAAACAGGGTGATGTTGTATTGGATCTGGGGGCCGGTACGGGCATTCTAAGTCAGTGGGCGCTAGAAGCGGGTGCAAAAAAAGTATATGCCATCGAAATGGATTTGGAAATTCTTAAAATTGCCGTGCAAAGAATAATCAGGTTTGACTTTTCGGAACGCTTTATACCAATTAATCGATTGTCGTATGAAGTCAGCTTGCCGGAAAAAGTGGATGTTGTTATTTCGGAAATCATTGGAAATCTGGCAGATAATGAAGACTTTCAGCCCATCATACAGGATGCATTGAAGCGCTTTTTGAAACCCGGTGGGAGAGCAATTCCGCAAAGCGTATTTTCGTATATCGTGCCGATTGCCAGTGATAAGGCATACCAGTGTGTAAAAACGAAAAACATCGCCACCTTGGATCCGAGTAAATACAGTTTAGCAGGATTGCTAAAGGACAAGCACAGCGTAAATCCATTTAATATGTATTATGATACGGTATTACCGTCGACTTGTTATTTATCAAAACCCGAACAGTTAAAATGCTATGAAGGGCAGTGGGATCAGCCTTCAGTTTACAGTCTGGATATGAAGTTTGTTATCGATCGCCCTGGCATGTTGACCGGGTTCAAAGGTTATTTTGTTGCAAATCTGGCTAAAGACGTGTTATTGGACATATCCGGCGACGACATTATAGCCAGAACGGCGTCGGACAGCTGGAAACATGCTTACCTGCCCATTGAAATGCCTATTGCAGTGCACACCGGTGATGTTTTGCATTTGGCTTTTTCGCGGTTCAACCCGCCTGAGTCCAGCAATTATTTTCGGCAGATTTATCGTTGGCAGGGGTTTGTGGAACGCGGTTCTGAAATTATCGGGAAATTTGATCAATGTTTGGATGAAAGCCAATTAAATCATCACCAAAGTCAATGTCAACCTTCTGTTCTGCCATCCCTGGCATGAACTCGTAACTATACTAATCAAACTAAATCAATCGAACCATACCAATTAAGCGAAACTAGTCATAAACCATTCGCGCTATACATAGGCCGGCACGGCCTCTCCGTGAACAATGAGTTCCGAAATGTGAGAATTCCGATTACGTAGAAATTCCAGGAGTTTCATCGGATAGTCCGGTTTTACGGCTTTAATCACTGAGTCTTGTTGAGACAGATTCAATCTCCATTGGCTCACTTTCGGACATTGGCTGAATATATTGAATGGTAAGTATGGGTCCATAACGTCAAAGTAACGGAATATGGTTGCGTAAACTGCGTCAACCATTCTAAAATCTTCTCCGGAAAAATAAGGTGTCTGTATAATTTCTTCCAAACGCAACAGTTTTTCGTGAATCAGCTGTGTTTGGTTCTGAAATGCAGAGGCGGATTGACTGTTGTACAGGCTGCCAATGTCATCAAGCAGCAGGGAGCCAAACTCGATCCATGCTCGGTGTATCGCCTTGATAATCGGATCTTCCGCGTGCAATGAACCGGGCGTGATTTCGTCAAGGAATTCGCAAATTACGGCCGATTCAAATATGACGTGTTTGTCGTTTACAATTAACAATGGTACTTTTCCCAAAGGCGACATTTTTAAAAACCAGGAGGGGGGATTGCTCAGGTCTATATACTCTCTGGCGTGATTAATATTTTTTTCCAGCAGGGCGATAATTGATCTTTGAACATAGGGACAAAGTTCATAACTTACCAATAATAGTTTTGGAAGGTTCATGGTTGTGGTCCTTGAATATTGGGGGTGTATTTAATTGCTGTTCAGTAAAAATATAACAGATCCCCGCCCCCTTAAAACTGGATAAATTTGCAAATTCTGTTTGCAAATATAAACAAGGAGTTGGTGTTTGCGTACCAATAAGATTGACTGGAGTGATTTAAAGTTTTTCCTGGCTATCGCCCAAGAAGAGTCCTTGTCGCGAGCCGCTTCAAATTTGGGAGTGACACATTCAACCGTATTTCGCAGGATAAACAGCCTGGAAGCGGATATGGACGTTAAGTTGTTTTCACGTAATTCCGACGGCTATCGACTGACGGAAATTGGCAATGAGGTTCTGTCCCATGTGAAACAAGTCGCGGGCCATATCAATGATCTTCAGCGTCTGCTGGATAACAGAAATAACGAGTTGCATGGTGAGATTCACATTACCGCGCCACACAACTTGGCGTACAAATATTTACCTCGATATATTCTCGAATTCCGCAAAGAATACCCTGAGATTAATATTAACCTGATGGTCAGTAATAAAGACTACAACCTTTCACGTCTGGAAGCGGACATTGCGGTTCGAGCGACATCCTCACCGCCCATGGATTTGGTAGGGCGTAAACTTTTTACTTTGCACTGGGGAGCGTATGCCTCAGAAAGTTACCTAAAAGAGCATGGCATGCCAGCTAGCATGGCAGATTTGCAACAACATCTGCTAATTTCTTCAAATAAGGCGCTTATTAAATTACCGGTGTTTCAGTGGGTAGAGGAGAACCTGCCCAAAGCGGGTATTATTGTGCGCTGTAATGACTTGATGTCGATGTCTGCTTTCGCCGAGTCCGGAGTCGGTATTGCCTTGTTGCCTGATGACCAGGCTAAACCGGAGCTTATCCGGTTGTTTGAGCTCCCCGGTGAAATAGTGAGTGACATATGGTTATTGATTCATCCGGACATGAGGCAATGCCGGCGCCTAATCGTGTTTAGGGATTATCTCACCAATGCGTTTAGAAATGATGCCTTGTTTCAACAATATGGTATTGTTGATTGAGCGTTATAGTATTGGGTGTGGTATTAGCCGCCAGAAAAACCGGGTGGCCAGTTCGACTCAACATGATTGTGTGATCTGCGCCCCTTCTGTTAATCAGCGGGAGCGGTTAAGGGCGTCTGTGGCGAATGTTGCTGATTTTTCATGATAAACACCAATGGTAACATGGCCGCAAAGGCCACGGTGACAAAGATATATGCATCCAGGAAACCGATCATTTGAGATTGGCGAGCCAATTCTTTGGCAAGCACACCGGCTGCTTGCGGGGCTTGTTCGGTAAGGTTTAAGTGATTGAGGTAAGGTGCTAACGCCGGGTTGAACGGTTGTAATTGACCTCCCACATTGTGCCACGCCACTTGGGCGTGCCGAGTCAATACGGTTACCACCAATGAGACGCCGATGCCGGAACCGATGGTGCGCAGCAGGCTGTACATACCAGCGGCTTCCGCAGAATAACGTTGTGGTAATGTTGAAAAAGCCAGTGTCGATAAAGGTATAAAAACCATCCCCAGCCCCATGCCTTGCAGAATCATGGGGAATATGACCCAGCCGATACCCATCACCAGACTGTATTGTGTGGTTTGATAGGAACCAATACAGAAAATGGCGATGCCGGCGATTATCAGCAGCCGCGGATCGATTCGGTTTATCAGGCGTCCGACCAGCATCATGCTGAACATACTCGCCAGCCCGCGTGGCGCCAGAGTGAGTCCCGTCGTCAATGTGGGGTAATCCATCAACCCTTCCAGCATCAAAGGTTGCAATAGCATAGAACCGAATAAACCCAGGCCCAGAAACGCCATTAGCAAACTGGCGGTGACAAAATTGCGGTCGGTAAATATTTCCGGGCTAAACAAGGCGTGACCTTTATAGCTGCGCGTGTGATAAAAAAAACCAATGAAACCTATGAAGCTAAGATAAGCGGCAAACTGTATCGTGGTTGAAGAAAACCAATCGTCTTGGGCGCCACGGTCTAATACAAATTGCAGCCCGGCCACACCCAGCGCCATGAGCACCAATCCCATCCAGTCCATATTGCGTTGACTGCGCTCGGTGTCCGGAATATACCGCAACACCAGCAGCGCGGAAATAATTCCCACGGGAAGGTTTATAAAAAACGTCCAACGCCAGGACATGTATTCCGTCAACCAACCCCCCAGGGTCGGGCCCAGGATAGGTCCTACCATGACTCCCATACCCCAAATTGCCATGGCTTTGCCGCGTTCTTCGGGCGGGAATGTTGCAACCATAATCGATTGAGACAGCGGCACCAGAGCGGCGCCACTAATGCCTTGCAACAATCGGAATGCCACGATTTCGCTAAGGCTGGTGGATAGGCCGCATAAAATCGACGTGACTGAAAAGCCGACAATGCTGAAAAACAGGAATTTCTTCTGACCCAATCTATGGGTGAAATAACCCGTAAGAGGCATGAAAATACCCGAAGACACCATATAGCTGGTGAGCACCCAGCTGATTTGATCCGGGGTGGCGCTCAACTCGCCTTGCATATGCGGCAACGCCACATTGACAATGGTTATATCCAATACCTGCATGACCGTAGCGGCCATCACGGCTACAGATATCAGAAATCGTTGAATGTTCATGGGTTGGGTGTTTGTTGAATATTGTTTTAATGAGAATTAGTTTGATGGCTTCGCAATCGTAACGTGGCGTTTTTCCGGAGACTCAGTAGTATCGATGGTTACGGTGGTACTGGTTCCCATCAATAAAGGCAGGGTAGGGTCTGGATTGTCGATTTTAATGCGCACCGGAATCCGTTGAATGACTTTCACCCAGTTTCCGTTAGCGTTTTGCGGCGGTAATAATGAAAATACTGAGCCTGCCGCGGCACTGACGCTCTCAACGACTCCCTTAAAATGATGCTGAGGATACATGTCGACGCGAATGTCCGCCGGCTGGCCGGGACGAATACGTTCTAATTGGGTTTCTTTGTAATTGGCTTCCACCCAATAGTGATTATTGCACACTAGTACGAACACATCTCTGTCAGCGCTAACGACATTACCCGGTTGCAATTTGAGTTCGCTGATTTGGCCGGTACAGGCGGCGCTGACTTTGGTGTTGTTCAAATCCCACCGCGCTTGATCGAGCTGGGCTTTGGCTTGCACAATACGGTCGTTCTCATCCCCGGGTTGGCCAAGTTGTTGTTGCGCCTCTTCCAGTTGCGCTTCGGCAACCTTTAAATTGGCCTTGGCGCTTTTAAACTCGGCTTCCGCATCGGTGACGCTTTCATCGGAAATATACGCTTTCTTGGAGAGGCGTTTGGCGCGCTGCAATTTGGCACTGGCATTGTCCAGCAACACTTGATGATTGTGCACTTCGGCGGCAGCGGAAATCACTGCTGCTTGGGCCTCGGCAACTTCACGTTTTGCCAACGCAAGACGCGCCTCAGCTTGCTGTAACGCAAACTGAAACGGTGCCGGGTCGATAGTAAACAACAATTCACCGTCGTTGACGCGCTGGTGATTTGTCACATTCAGTGCCGCGATTCGCCCACTAACCCGAGGTGCGACCCGCACCACATCGGCATCCACATAAGCGTCTTCTGTGCTTGGATATCGGGCCGAATAGAACTGATATCCCCAAATACCCAGTGCGCCCGCGCCGATAACCGCGCTCAGAGTTAAGATTCTTTTTTGCATGAATACATCTCCATGGGCCGGCGTCGCTTAAAGTCGTCCGGCGGTGTGTTTGATTTTTTGCAACACCCGCATGCAGGCCTCGATATCCGCTGGAGTGACATCCGCCAGCAATTCGCGACGTAATTGCGCCGCTACTTTGTTGATTTGTTTGATGATTGCACATGACTGCTGGGTTAAATGAACCGTTTTCGCACGCCGGTCCGTTGCGGATTCCCGCCGTTCAATCCAACCGTCCTCCGTCATTCGATCCAGAATGCGAACCAAAGTCGGGCCTTCAATACCCAGCCATTCAGCCAGTGCTTTTTGCACCACGCCGTCACCGCGTTTGGATAAGAGCAGTAATACCATCCAGCGCGCCTGACTCAGGCCCAATGGGCGTAGTCGCTCGTTTAACAAATTGCGCCAACATCGCGCCGTGTCGCCGATGGCCATGCCCAGTTGTTCTTGATTAGCCGACATAGTGATTTTTAATTAATAAATGGATATTAGCCTATTAGATAGTGTGCTAACTAATTAGTATCGATTTTAAAGGGAAGTTTTTCAAGGTGTAGACTAGACAAATTTCGATAAATCTGTCGGAGATTATCGGTTAGCGAAATCGTGCCAATATTCCAACAGGCTGCCTACTAGATACCGTGTGAAACCCAGCGAACCACCCAATGGCTCATACTGCCGGGCATTGTTCTGGGGCATTTGCCAAAACAATATTGTTCCAGGTGCTTCAACTGTGCCGTAGGCTTATTGGTAGTGGGCAATTACACTAAACTTCAGCCATGTAGGGAACGCCTTGACGAGGGCCTTTGGGCCAACGGTACGAAATTTGCTGTTTAATTGAACCTAGGTTTGTGCCAATATCTAGGCTAATCTTACCCTAAGTGGCTTGTTACGCTGGCTTACGAATATAGATGCCTTATCTTCGATAAAGAGATGTTTTATGACGCTGCAAATTCCTTCCCCTCGCTGGTTCGTTGTCCTATTTTGTTTATTAGTCACCTCTCAAGCCTTTGCCTTATCGAGCGGAATATCCGGTCATTCCGGACGCGATCCCGCCAATACCTGTATTAAATCCGGTTGCCACAGTGGTGGGCAGGTTCCCCAAGTGGCGCTGGAGGGCCCGGAATCGGTGGAAGCCGGGACCCAAACGACTTTATTTTTACGTATCAGTGGTGGCCAGCAAAACCTGGTCGGCTACGGTGTCAGTCTGCCCGTGGATGGCGGGTTCGACGAACAAACCCATTCCAGCCCCATCGTCGCCGGCAGCACGGAACAGGTAATCGAAATTACCTGGAATGTTCCCAGCGTCGACGGTACCTATACGATTTATGCTTTCGGTTTGTCGGCCGATGGTGCCAATTTCGCAATGGGGGACAATGGCGCCGCCGCGACAATCACGGTCGAAGTCACTGCAGCGGCCGGTATTCAGCGACCCGCGGTAGTGATCAGTGTGCCGGCCTCGGCCGCGCCGGGTGATACCATAACCATCGACGGCAGCGGTACGGTGCATCCGAACGCGCAAAGCACGTTTAGCCGGTTCCTGTGGGATTTTGGTGATGGTTCCACTCCCCAATCAAGCGATGCCAGTCCTTCCATTACTCATACTTATAACACTGCGGGTAACTATACCGTAACCCTGGCGGTCACCGATGATGCGGGAATTACCGGCGTGACCTTTAAAAATATCAGCATTACTGACAATGCGGAGGTGTTAAGAGGCGAGACCTTATATAACGGCAATTGCAGCTCATGCCATGGTTCCAATGGCGGGGGCGGCAACGCGCCGGCGATTACCGGTACCCTGGAGGAGATCAGCGCAAGCATCACCGCGGCCCTGACCCGAGCTCCCATGGACACCATAGGTATCACCGCCCAGGCGGATATCGACGCCATGGCGGCATTCTTAGTCAATGTGGGTGGCGGTGAGCCGGAGCCTCGGCCAACCGATGGCCGTGGGTTGTATGAGCGATTCTGTGGCGGTTGCCACGGCGCCGATGGCGGTGGCGCCAGCGCCAAACGGGTGACCGGCTCAGGCCTGGGTTACATTCAGGTGGCGATTCGCGACGTACCGGAAATGGATGTGCCCAGTGTCACCACTATGACCACTGCCGAACTCGAATTAGTGGCTCGCTATCTGTCGGCCGGCGGGCCGCCCGAAGCCATACCAACCGACAGCGCGGGTCTGTATGAGGTGTTCTGCTCCACCTGCCACGGCGATGGTGGCCACGGTGGCACTCGCAAGGCTGTTACTGGTTCGGCATGGCAGTTTATCCGTGACGCTATCGCCAGCCAGAATGCCGTGCCTTTGATGACGGAGCTATTGGTCAGCAATGAGCAACTTCAGGACATATCCGACTATCTGGTAAACGGCGGCAATTTGGGTGCGACCAATAATCTGCCCAGTTCCGGTGTAGGGTTGTACGATATTTTTTGTGCCGTGTGTCATGGCGCAGGCGGACTCGGCAGCACCTATAAAGTGGTTACCGGTGCGTCACAAAGCTTTATTAACAATGCGTTGTCGCGGCTGACATATATGACACCGCTGGATCCGGTGCTGTCCAATACTCAGGTGGGAATCATTGCCGGTTATCTTGCTGGCGGTGGTGATGGGCCGAACCCAACGGACGGAGCGGGGTTGTACTACGTATTTTGTGAAACCTGCCATGGTCCCAACGGTTCAGGAGGCCCTGAAGAATCCGTTCGTGGGGCAAGCGGCAACTCAGTGTGGAGCGCTATTAACAATGAAGGCGCTATGGCGCACCTGGAGGGGTATATTAGTCGAAATGAAGCTGATTTAATCGGAGTTTTCCTCTCCGGCGGAGGCGGAAACTGATATGAAGGTTGTAGCAAAGATGAAATCTCAATTTTTCTATCGATGGTTAATTACAGTGATCATGGTTGTGATCACGGCGACAATGAGCGGGTGTTTCGAAAGCAATTCGGAACAACCCGCGCCAATAGCGCCCGGCGGTGGTGATAACGGTGGCGCGGCGCTGGGCGTTGATGATGCACTCAGTGTTCCCATAGATTCCAGCGGCGGTAGCATAGATGTCTTGCGCAATGATTCCACTGGGGTGGAGATTACCGCTTTCGACGCCAGTAGCGCCCAGAATGGTACGGTAAGTCGGGACGGCAGCTCGGGTCATTTTACCTATATTCCTCCGGCAGCGTTTTCCGGCACGGACAGCTTTACCTATACTCTTGAAGACAGCGCCGGCCATACCAGCGAGATCACGGTCAATGTGACGGTAAACGACGATATCATTGCCTCGGGCCGCGACTATTTCAATCGGGAGTGCGGAATCTGCCACACTGCGGGCAGTGAAGACCAGCAAAGCGCGTTCAACGCTACCGACCTGGTGCAAAGCGCCACGAATTTTGACTACGACATGTCGCTGTCCGATCAAGTGTGGAATCCACCATTGATGCGGTATTACAGTAACTTGTCGCAAAAACAACTGGATGGTCTGCGGGCTTACATCGGATTTTTACGCAATCCTTAATCATCCTAAAAATCCAAATCAATGAAAGGGGAGTTGCCGTGCATCCCCTTAATTATCCTGGCCTTATTACCCGCATGGACCACCAGATATTAGCGCATCTTTCTCCGCCTTGTGTTGATGCCGACGATATTCCGGTGAGTGTGCGACGCACGTTTAACGATGGCTCGTATGTTTTAATCGATACCTGGTTTGACGGCCGTTCCGCACTGCGCTTTGCGCCGATCGTGGTTGTTTGACCAAACGCAATTCTGCATCTATACCTTATGGATGGTGAATCTGATCAAGGAGGTCAAAATGCACTCGGTACATCTTTATATCCAAGAAACGCTGGAATCCGGTCAATTGGGAAAGGTGAGAGACATGCTTTCCGGTATTCCCCATGTGGTGGATGTGGGTTTCAGTGACAAGGCGCCTCATGATGTGTATGTGGATTTCGAAGCGCATCAACACGACATCCCTATGCAAATTATTCAGGCACTGGAGAAAGAAGGGTTGCACCCGGATATTGTGTCCGCATAGGCGGGTAACATTACCACACTTTTCTTAGCTGGGCTCAAGCTGCTCATCCGGTTTATATCAGTATTTTTAACTCAGCTTGCCGTTTTACATCCGCTATTTGCAAATCTCAGGGTTATGCCGCTTGTTGTTTTGCGAGATTAGACGGCAGAGTCAGTGTAAATGTTGAACCGGAATTCACTTGACTGGTTACGGTGATGTCGCCGCCCATCAGTTGGCTTAGTTTGCGGCTGAGCGCCAATCCCAGTCCTGTGCCTTGGTATTTGCGGTTGTACGCACTGTCCACCTGGGTGAAGGCGTCAAACAAGCTGGCAATTTTATCCTGTGGTATACCGATCCCCGTGTCATGTATGCTGATAATAAAGCAGTCGGTTTGACCGAGGGATGATGCGTTTACGCTTATTTGTATTAGGCCCTGCGACGTGAATTTACACGCGTTGCTAAGCAGGTTAAAAAGAACCTGGCGTAGCTTGGTTTTGTCGGTATTCACTATATTTACTTCATGACTGACGTTCACCTTTAAGGTATCACCGTTTTTTTCCGCTAGAGGCTGGATAGTGGCAGTCACTTCATTGATTAGCTCTTGTAAAGAAAAAGTACACACCTGCAGTTCCATTTTCCCGGCTTCGATTTTGCTTAAATCCAGGATATCATTGATTAGCGAGAGCAAGTGGTTGCCCGCGCATTGTATTTTTTGTATATCAGGGAGGTGTTTAGTGGAGTTTTGCTCGAACAGATCATCTTCTATCAGTTCGCTATAGCCCAGTATTGCATTTAACGGTGTGCGCAGCTCATGACTCATGTTGGCCAGGAATTCCGATTTTACACGGGTTGCCTTGAGAGCTTCGTCGCGGGCCTGGAGTATTTCGTCTTGATACAGTTGAATGTCACTGCGCATCAAGGCAAATGAAATGATCAGCTCGCCGACTTCATCGTTACGGGCCGTTGGTAATCGCGCGTTAAAATCCCTGTCGCTTACGCGTTTGGCAGCGCGGGCCAATTCCTGTATCGGTAAGCAAACCAGGCGGCCTTCAAGCAGCATACTGCCGGTTAAGGCGACAAATAACATCGTTAAAAACAACCAATGCAGTTCGGAGATGAGTTTATCCTGCTCCTGAAAAATTTTCCACGGGTCGGTTACCAGGTCAACAAAAAATAGGGTAGTGCCGGAATATTTGTGCTCATGGGATATCCTGATCAAGGGCTCTTTATCGATTTCAGGCGGTTGATCCAGTGGATACAGCAAATTTTTATCGGTATCCCTAAGTGTGAGGATAAGCCAGTCTTCGTGTTCTTTTAACACCAGGTTCAAAGTGGAATAGATATTGGCCAAATCATCCCGCAGGCCGGATTCCACCAGTCCGTTGAGAAGCAAATGCACTTTCTGCTCTTGCTCTGTAGTGTAGCGAGTAATGTTTTCTTGCAGAAACGATGGTAGCCAATAATATTCGAATCCGGCAAATAAGCCGATCCACAATATTACCATTGGTAACGCAAGCTTTAATCGCAGTCCGAATTTCACGGTTACTCCTGCACGTAATACTTATCCAAGCCCCAATCACTCAATGGTTGGTAGTCCGCCAGTGATGCCGGACCGATTTTACTGATAGGGATTTTGCTCAGTAGCAAGCGGCCATGTTCGGTATCAGCCAGTTTTAAAAAGGCCTGTTTTACTTTTTCCCGCACTTGCGGAGCAATCCGTCCATGGGCAACGACCGGGTGCGGTGAGAATTTCCGAGTCTGGTAAATAACCTTAAGCTTTTCGCGCACAGTGGCATCTTGTTGAGAGAGGGATTTTTGAACGCCTCCCCCGGCCGCTACACGACCTAATGCAACGTTTAAATACACTGAGCTGTGACTTTGTACATAACGGGGAATGATTGATATACCAAAGCGATTTTCAAAATCAGCACGCGGAATGAGTGATGCGCCCAAGGAGTTGGGTGCCGGGAACGCTACCACTTTTTGATCGAGTTGTTCAATACGAGTGATGGGGCTGTCTTTTTGCACGACGACAATACCGTATAGCGTGCGGCCTACATCCCGTACCAAAGGTACGTATTGTTGTGATTTTGCCGCTTTAAGGGCGTGATAAGGGTTCATATACGCAAAATCAAATTCACCCACCGTAAACTGGACTTCAAATGCCGGAATGGTGGGGGAGCCGGCGAGGCGAAATTTATAGCCAGTTTGTTTTTCCAGTTCATTTAATATGGGGTGCCAGATGGCGTAGATTTTTTGCGCGTCAAATTGTGGTACCACGCCGAACGTATATTGTGTGGTTTCACAGTGAGCTGGTGACGGTATTCCACCGATTGACAGACTGAATAGAAACAAATACAAGATCGGTTTGAATGGTTTCATTACTGACTGGTTATGTAAGCCATTGAAAATTTTAAAATAATAAATGCAGCTTATAATCTAGTG
Source organism: Gammaproteobacteria bacterium (assembly GCA_022340845.1). Lineage (GTDB taxonomy): Bacteria > Pseudomonadota > Gammaproteobacteria > SZUA-152 > SZUA-152 > JAJDNG01. The sequence goes on from JAJDNG010000117.1 coordinate 16,297, forward strand.
TTTGGATTAGGGATAAAAGCACCCATTGATGTAGAGGTTTATCGTCCGGGAAATGCAAGCTTTGAGCCGCATTATAGGGGGAGGGTTTTGTACTTACGAGTTAATAACAGAGCGTTGAGGTGAACCGCCCACGGGCGTCACCGGGCGGATTCGGTGTAGCATGGCGATAGCTATTCGGTTTTAAAACCGGAAACTGGCACCACCCAACATGCCGTAAAAGTCTTTATGCACCAGTCCCCAGGCCTTAATGTCCCAGGTTTTGTATACATTAAAACCGGCGCCTAATAACGCAATGCCGTCGCCATTGTCAGTTAGGCCGGCGCCAAGCTCGACGGTGATGGGCGATCCGCCGGTCAACGCAACATCCCGGTATTTGCCGGCCAATTCATCGAATCTTACCGTGAGCTGATCGTAGTTGGTAACCAATTGATTGTAGTTTTGCATATTTTTGTCGAAATTTTCCGACACCGAGATGGATTTATCCAGGGTTTGCTCGTGGCGTTGAATCAGTTGGCGATAATCCGCATTGAGTTGCTGCAGAGCTTCCTGGTTTTTTTTGTACGCTTCGGCGAGTTGGAGATTGTCGCGGATTTGTGCTTCAAGCTCTTTGATATGTTTCCCGGTTTTTACCGGCTCGAAGCATTGATCGGGTTTGACCTTTGCGATATCGACTACGAAAACCTCCTTGCCTTCAACGACTTTTTTCACCAAATCCTGCTGTTTTATGATGACGTGACACTCTTCAGACCATACAGTGCCGGAGACGCATAACAATAAAACCACCAACAATCGCTGCATGAAATTCTCCTTTTCGCAACTTGGGGCAAAGCCCGAGGACATTGCCCGAGGATAATGCGCTAAATATTCTCCGGCACGTTTGCGGTAAGCCGCTCGGCATCGGCAAAGCTTTCTAAAAAATCCACCAACGGCTTGGATTCATCGCGCAGTTTTTTGGCTTTTTCTTTTTGCTCTTCCAGCTCGGCATCCAAGCGTTTTTTCTCTGCATTAAAATTTCCGGCTTGATCATCCAGAGCTTCCCGTTGTCTAAGCAATTCATCGCGCTGTTGTTTTACCGCCTCTAAGTCGGTTACCAGTTTTCGATGGATTTCTTCCAGTTCAATGTGCTGGTCGCGTAAACCCTGGAGTTCACCTTGCAGTTGTTTGCGTTCTTGATCCAGTGTTTTGAGCCGGCCGCGTGCCCACCACAGTTGATAGGCGCGAAATGCGACCACCGCTATCCCGGCCGTGAACACATACCAGCGTACGCGCCCGGGTAGAAATGCCGTGGCCAGGATGACAAAACCCAGGCCGATAAACAGTCCAAGATAATCTGCATAATTGCTTAGCATAGTGGCTTGACCTCTTTGCGTTTCCTAATGTCTCAGGCGTAAGATTTAGCTTTACGTGGCATCGGTGCTTTGGCGATTCTTGCGGGCGCGTTCCAGTGCCGTGATGAATTTGTGCATGGGGCCCGAACCCAGGCCCATGACAATACCCGTTGTGGCGTATTCCACCCAGTTGGGCAAGTCGACCCGGAACAGACCCAACTTGAGAGCATCGGGGGATTCCGTCCATTGCGCAATCAGGGAAAAAACATTGATCCCCAGGCAAGCGGCGACTGAGATGCCCAGTAGGACACCGAAAGACTTGCTGACGCTTTTTACGGTGAAGGCTCGCAGTTTGTTGGCGGAGATCACCGGGGCGCCTTCGTATCCGGGGTGATTTTCGTTGACATAACGCGATGCCAAATGTGTGAAGACCATTTTTTGCAGCGTTTTTTCGCCGGCTTGCTTGAAACGGTCCAGCCGGTTTTGCAGGCGGTCCCGGATGCTGATGGCCCGCCGGTCCCAAAAGTCGCTGAAGTCGTTCCGGGCTTCTATGTAGTCATAGATGCTTTTGGCGATTTCCAGCACACGTTCGATCACCAGTGCAAAAAAGATCGCAGCGGTTAACATGACTAATGCGGTATCGGCGTTTTCCATGGCGGTCCTCACGCGTTGGCGTAGATATAGGGTTTTTGTTTAAACAAGGCGATTTGTTCCTGTGCCAGCGGGTGTTCCCACTTGCGCACATAAAACTTAACTTTATTTTCGAACTCTTCATGAGGGAAATTGGAACCCGGGCAGACGGTGTGGCCCGGCATGGCGGTTTTATGCGGCAATATGTCTATATTAAAATCCGCTTGAATGTCGGGATAAAGATAGACCCACAGCGCGACGACGCGGGCGCCGGCATCCAGTTGCACCGCGGTGGGTTTTTGAAAGCCGAATCGACCATCGTGGTTTGAATAACGGTCGTTGGCCAAAGTGTGGAAGTTGCCGTGAAAGGCGATGCCCAGGCTGCGTTGATTGAGACCCTTGGCATGGTTGGCGTAACGGTCCCAACGGCAAAAAGGCTTAATGGTACCGTCCGGCATAATGACGCAGTTATAACCGGTCAACCAGCCTTTATTGACCAGAAATTCATCCACTATGCCTTGAAACGGAATGCTGCTGGACATGGCGGTATGATGGTAGACGATTAAGTTGGGTTCATGTGAACGCAAATGGTATTGTTCCAAAGATTCCGGTTTAACGCCGCCGTTATACACAATGGGTTGCCAATGGCTGTCGTCTTTTTGCGTCACCGCTTGTGTCACTACCGGCTGAGTCGGCGCAATGACAGGCTCCGGTTTGCTGGGTTCAGCTTCCCGTTGAGCAGTTGGGGCCGGTTCGGTGACAGGCATTTTGCGCGTGGTCAGAAAACGCAACAAGACATGAATGGGTTGGCTGCCACCGCCGATGACGATGCCGGTCAATGTAATGTCGGCCCATATCGGCACCGGATGGTTGAGGAACAGTGAGATCAATCTAAGGTTGAATAATTGCGCTAAAATGATCCCGAAGCCGGCCGCCAGCAAGGCAAGCACCAACGCGGTTTGCGCCTCGCCAAGCGGTTTGCTGCTGGCGGGAATG
>JAJDNG010000150.1 GCA_022340845.1 Gammaproteobacteria bacterium
GCCAACCATGTCATATTTTTTATCCCCCCAGGCAATACTGCGGGTAAGATACATCAGGCCGCCGCACTCGGCGTACACCGGCAGACCCCGTTCAATCGCGTTGGCTATGGCATGGCGTAAATTCCGGTTGCCCGATAATTGCGGCATATGTGTTTCAGGAAAGCCGCCACCGATAAACAAGCCGTCGATGGCCGGTAGCGTGGAATCTCGCAAGGTGTCGATAGGTACCAATTCGGCGCCGGCGTGCGCAAACGCTTCTAAATCATCGGGATAATAAAAACCAAACGCGGCATCCATGGCAATGCCGATCTTCACATTAGGTGCCACTGGATAGTCGGCGGGTACAACGGGTGCTAAAGGAAGCGTCGCTTGATCGGCAATGGCGACAAGCTTGTTCAGGTCCACTTGTTGCGCTATCAACTGGCCAACCACTTTAATATGCTGTTCGGCCGCGCTGACTTCGTTGCTGGGGATCAGGCCTAAGTGGCGTTCCAGAATTTTTAACTCGGAATTGCGATGCACCGCGCCAATGACCGGTACTGAAGTATAGTGTTCAATGACCGCGCGCAATTTGCTTTCGTGGCGGCTGCCGCCTAACTTGTTGAGGATGATGCCGGCGATATTGATACTGGGTTCAAATGCTTGATAGCCGAGAATCAATGGAGCAATACCGCGGGTCATGCCCTGAGCGTCGATTACCAGCACCACAGGGGCTTGCAATAACTGGGCGAGGGCGGCATTGCTGTTGCTGCCGTCTAAGTCCAAACCATCATACAGACCTTTATTGCCTTCGATAAGATTGATCTGAGCATTATGGCCCCGGCTGAATGTTTGCAGGATTTCCTCCCGCTCCATGGTGTAAAAATCCAGGTTGTAACACGGCCGGCGGGTGGCTTTACTCAACCACATGGGATCGATGTAGTCGGGGCCTTTTTTGAACGCCTGAACGGTATGGTTTTTTTGCTTTAAAGCTGCGCACAAACCAATGCTGATGGTGGTTTTGCCTGAGGATTTGTGGGCTGCGGAAATCAGGAAATGACCCATAATAAGACGTTCCTGGGTCTAGTTGGCAAGATGATGGTTTATTGGTAACTCATTTTTCATGGGCGTGGTTGTCGGTGTTTTTTCTGGCAACGTTACCGCGCTGCTGATGTGTACACTGCTACGAAACTCGAATAGCACGGACTGCTAGGCACTGGCCGCGTTGGTGGCGTTTTCACCTTCTGCTTCAGTCGCGCTGAAATGGGGGTCGATTTCGGAGTTTGCCAGACTCTGCGGCAGAAAATGCAGCACTTTCACAGCGAAGGCGACGATAAATAAGGCAAACGCAGTGCCTCCGACGCCGAGGGCGATTTCCGGAAAGCTTGGGGCGTAGGAATTGACAACGCCATCAAAAAAACTGCTGCTGACTTCTTTACCAGGGAAAATTTCCAGAGGATACGCCTGGCCGCCGATGATAATGATGTACATTTGCGATAACCCCCCGGCAATTACCAATACAGAGGCAGTGAGTACAGCGCCGAGGGACTTGCTAAATGAAGGTGTCAGACATAAAACCAATGGGATGATACTTCCGAATAACATAAAGCCCACCCAAAACAAGCCAGTGTATACATTATCACCATCAAGAATAAAGTGCTCCACGCCGTGGTGTTCGGTGGCGTATAAATTGGTGAGATGAAATATGGCCACAAAAAACAGCACGGCGGCCACAAAAATCCCCAGCAGTTTTCGCAACCGCTCAACCAACACATCGCCCAACGGTCGTTGTGTGCCTTTGAACGCCACGGCTAACACGATATTAAAAATCGCCAGACCGAAGGCGAACGACATCAAAATAAACAGTGGGGCCATGATCGCGGCATCATAATATTGACGGGCCACCAGAAAACCGAAAATGGAACCGGTACCGGTGGTCAGGATCAAGCGCCATACGAACGCTACAAAACCCACCTGAGAACTGTGTTGGTTAAAGCGTTTCTCCAGCATCATCCATAAGTAAACCGCAACGATGCCGAGAAAGCCGGTATACAAAAAGATGTTCCAGGCGAATATGGATTTGAAATTGTAATACGTCATGGCGACGATCAACCGGTCCGGCCGGCCTAAATCCAGCACCAAGACGGTCAATCCACCGACGAGCAAGGCCACCGCCAGTAAGCCGGACAACGGCGCGAGGGGCTTGTACAAGGATTTATTGAATACGGATGAAATGGAGGCAACGTTGAGCGCCCCGGAGGCTGCGACGATCAGAAACACTGCAAACACATGCGGCATGCCCCAAACGATCTGGTTGGTCATACCGGTGACATGATGGCCATTATGCTCCATGTAATAAGCGGCGCCTAATCCCAGCGCGATCAGCGCGCCTAAAACCGCCATCAGCAGGTAATAACCGGCGGTGTTCCCTTGGATAGATCGTAACGCTATTTTTTTTGCCATATTACTCTCACCGTATGGCTTCCCGCTTGCTTAAAGCCTGGAGAAGCTATGTTTTATTGAAGCTATGTTTTTATCGAAGCTATGTTTTTATTGAAGCTATGTTTTATTAAAGCCAAGCTTTACAGAGGCTATGTTTTATTGACAGTTATATGTTTTGATAACGAACCCCAAGATCCAACCCCAAATCCCCCCGGATTTCCGTGCTGGCTTCTGATGCCAGGCGCTTGGAGATGTCGCTATTCGGATCGTTTAAATTACCAAATACCATGGCACCGTTTTCCGCGGTGTTGCAAGCCTCCACACAAGCCGGGGTATCCCCGCGGTCCACGCGGTGCACACACAGAGTACAGCTTTCCACCGTGCCTTTGCCCCGAGGCACGTCGGGTACTTGATCCGTTAAGGTTTCGTGCACAAACGAACGCGCTTTATACGGACAAGCCATCATGCAATAACGGCAACCGATGCAAATATGTTTGTCCACCAGGACGATGCCATCGGCGCGCTTGAAGGACGCTCCCGTAGGGCAGACATCCACGCAGGGCGGATGGGCGCAATGCTGGCACATCAATGGCAAGTTAGTTACGTGATTGGTGCGTTTGTCTTTTAAAGTGACTTTACGTATCCACTGCGCGTCGGTTTCTGGCCGGCCAAATCCGGTGAGGCCATTTTCATCATTACACGCGCTAACGCAGTCGTTGCATCCGTCAGCACATTTGTTGGCATTGATCAGCAGACCCCAACGAACTTCGCTGCTGACCGCTTCATCAGCAGGCTTGGCCCGGGCGATGGTGTGCAAAAACACCCCCGGTGCTATGCCCACCATGGCGGCGGTAGCCGCTGCTTTACCGAAAAATTTCCGGCGGTATTCGTTGACCTTACTGGTTTGATCACTCATCACAGCACCTTTAATTGCTCTGTTTAGCCCGCGGTTTGGAAGCATGACATTCGAAACAATCAATACTGACCGCGGCGTAATCATGACACACTCTACAGAAGTGTTTTGGATTTTCCGCGCTCACCGGACGGTTTGATTCGTCAGTGACCACATGGCATTCCATACAGTTCTTTAAACTGTGTTTTTTAGTGCGAATTCCGCGATGCATGGTTTCATCGCGTTGGTGCAGCAGCAACTCCATGTGGTTGGCTCGCATGAACTCGGTATCCTCCACGCATTGATCGCCCTTGCCTTTAGGCACATCGGGGTAGGGCGCAGCCGCGTAAGCCGTCATGGACATAACGCCGATGATGATCAGCAGATAAGCCAGGCGATACCAAAATTTGGTTTTGCCGGCGTCACTGCGGCGTGTCACCGCTTGTCTGTTGGTTGACTTACTCATTGCTGCGTTACCCTTTCTCGCGTCTGGTTAACCGATTTATTCGCCCAAACCCATTTTAATGTAACCCGTGGGACAGACATCCGCGCAAATGTGGCAGCCGATGCAACGGTCGTAATAAGTATCCACATAGCGGCCCATAGTGTGTATGTCTTTTTTGACTTTATATACGGCGTCTTGAGGGCAGAAAATGACACAGTTGTCGCACTCAAAACACATACCGCAGCTCATACAACGTTTGGCTTCGGCCACGACTTCTTCCTCGGGCAGGCCTTTGACACGTTCTTCAAAATGGCCAAGTACTTCCTCAGCGCTGGGCACGGATTCCTGCCGCTTGTAGCGTGGTTCGTATTTGAAGTGACCCAAAAACAATTCATCCGCCGGGATGATCTGGTGTTTGGAGCGGTCCTCGTAGTTGTGAACCGCGAATTCTGCTTCACTGGTGCCGCGCAAACCCCGGTCTATACCACGGGTTTTCGCATCGCCATCCGGATTATAGTGCTCCGGATCCAATCCCGCTTCATGCAGTTTGCTTAACAAATCAAAATGGTGCACATCCACTTTCGGGCGTTTGGCCAGTTCTTTATGTTTGAAATAATGATCAATGGTATCGGCTACTACGGAAGCCTGACCGATGACCGTGGTCAATAAGTGCGGGCGTACAATGTCACCCGCGACAAAGAAGCCGGGTTTGTTAGGCACTTGAAAGTGTTTGTCGGCGTCAATCAGGCCTTTACCGTTGTTGAAATCTTCCATGCCAGTGAAGTCGCCGGATTGACCGATGGCCGATACGATAAGGTCGGCTTCCAGTTCATATTCAGAGCCCGGGACTTGTTCCGGTTTGCCGCTTTCGTAGGAAAGCTTAGCGACGCGCAGTGCTTTGGCACGGCCATCGTCACCTAAAACCACTTCCACCGGATTCAATGAACCTTGGATTTGTACGCCTTCGCGCAATGCGTCATCGATTTCATGTTTAGCGGCGTTCATGCCTTCTATGGGTTGGCGGGAAATCAACGTCACGTCCGCGCCTTCTTTGTGGGCGATGTCCGCTACATCGTGAGCAGTGTGGCCAAGGACGATGTTTTCAGGCCGGTCTTTTTCTGCGGCATTGCTGATATTACCCAAACGGCGGGCAACCGATACCACGTCAATCGAGGTATCACCACCACCGACCACCACGACTTTACCCGTGACGGCTTTCAAGCGGCCCTGGTTAAACGCTTCCAGGAAGGCAACACCGGAAATACAGTTAGACGCTTGATCGCCACCCGGAATCGGTAGCAAGCGGCCGCTTTGTGCGCCAATAGCGAACAATACCGCGTCGTGTTTTTTCTCTAACTCATCAAGTGAGATGTCTTTGCCCACCCGCACACTGGTTTTGACTTCCACGCCCATGGCGGTAATGCGGTTCATCTCACCGTGCAACACGTCCCGCGGGGTACGATAGCCGGGGATGCCGTACATCATCATGCCACCCAGTTCTTTCTGTGCCTCGTAGACCGTGACGCCATGACCCATGCGGCGCAGTTGGTACGCTGCGGCCAAACCGCAAGGACCGCCGCCGATGATGCCAACGCTTTTACCGGTTTCCGCGCCTGGGGTGAATTTGTAGCCTTCGCTTAAGGCGTTGTCGCCAATGAATTGTTCGACGGCATTGATGCCTACGTGGTCTTCCACTTCATTACGATTACATCCGTCTTCGCAGGGCGCAGGACACACCCGTCCCATGATGGAGGGAAAGGGGTTGGCATCCGTGGAACGGCGGAACGCATACTCCTGCCAGCTCATTTCACCGCTGGGTTTTTCAATACCGCGCACAATATTCAGCCAGCCGCGGATATCTTCCCCTGAGGGGCAAGAACCCTGGCAAGGCGGTGTTTGATGGATGTAAGTTGGACATTTGTGACTATGGTCCGCCTCAAAGATTTGCTCCTTCAGGGGCATAGCTTTTGGACTTTCATGATCCTTATACTTGCGGAAGGTATGCTCTTGTTTCACTTTATCTGCAGGGGTCGCCATATTGTTTATCTCCTGTCACAATGCCTTTAAAAATAGCCTTTAAAAAATAGCCTTTTAAATGTCTTTAAGATGCGCTTAAGTTGCCTTCAGAGTGCTTCTAAACTCAATGCATCCACGAGTTATTAAATATCAAAAATTGCAATTAATGGTTCTCGCCCAGGATAATCGCATCGCCCACCACCTGGTGTAAGCTGGTGATCATATCCATAGGGAATTGGTAATACGGTAGAACTTTGGCAAACTGGGTTTTGCAGATGGCGCAAATTGCCACCAGCGTGTTAACGTCGTATTTTTCCACCACTTCGGCCAGAGCCTCCATGCGGGGAAGCGCGCCTTTAACCCGCAAATCCATCAATTCGTCCGTTAGCAAGCCGCCACCGCCGCCGCAACAAAACGTGTTTTCGTGAATGGTTTCCGGCGCCATGTCATAAAAGTTATTGGCCGCCGCTTTTAACAGGGCTCTTGGGATAATGAACTGGCCCCCCGGCATATCACCCATGCGTGAGGCGCGGGAGACATTGCACGAGTCGTGGAAGGTAATAATCCGGTGGTCGTTGGCCTCAGGATCCAGTTTGATAGCGCCTTTTTGCAGCAAATCGTAGGTTACTTCGCAAATATGCGACGGTGACGGATACTTTTTATCCAGAAAATCAAACGGGCCGATTAAGGTGTTCCAAAAGCTGTACGCTACCCGCCAGGCATGACCGCATTCGCCCACCACGATGCGTTTGACGCCCAACTCTATAGCCGCTTCGCGAATCCGCATGGCCGCTTTTTTCAAGTTTTCATGACTGCCGATAAACATGGAAAAGTTGGCCGCTTCCGACGCGTAAGAACTCAATGTCCAGCTGATGCCCGCTTGATGGAAGACTTTGGCGTAACCCATTAAGCCATCGATGTGGGGTTCGGCAAAAAAGTCCGCGGAAGGCGTAATCAACAATACCTCGGCGCCTTTTTCATCCACTGGGACGCGGATCTTATGGCCGGTATCTTCTTCCAGGTCTTCTTCCAGGCCTTCCAGGGTGTCAACCAAGGCGGGTTCGGGCAGTCCCAGGTTGTTACCAATTTTGTGCACTTTTCCCAGGATTTCATTGCAGTATTTTTGGCCGACGCCGATGGAATCCAACACTTCGCGGCCCGCCATGGAAATTTCCGCCGTGTCGATACCGTAGGGGCAGAATACCGAACAACGCCGGCATTGCGAACACTGGTGAAAATAGCTGTACCACAAATCGCGCACTTCTTCGGTGAAATCCAGTGCGCCCACCAGTTTGGGGAAATATTTGCCGGCAAATGTGTAATGACGGCGATAGACTTTTCGCAGCAAGTCCTGGCGCGCCACAGGCATGTTATTGGGGTCTTGGGTGCCGATGTAATAGTGGCATTTGTCAGTACAAGCGCCGCATTTCACACAGGTGTCGAGAAATACTTGCAGGGCGCGGGATTCGCTGACCAACTCGCCGAGTTTTTTCACGGCCACATTTTGCCAGTTATCCACCAGTTCACCAGGAAACCCAACGCTTTCCTGGTGAGCCGGTTTGGCCGCGTAAGGCTTGCTCTCTGCCATCGCGCCTTCGACGATGACCGGAATTTCCCGAAACTCGCGGTATTTTGGAGCTGTTACCGTATCCTTTGCCATCTTAACCCTCTGTTCGAAATCCTGTTGCCAAGTGCGTTCTCAGAACCACTATTTACTCAATTCTTATTGTTGGCCTTCCGCCGACCAGCCTTGCACATGACGCTGTTCACGCGGATTGTCTCGCTGATTGCGAGTGGGCGCAAAAAACAATCCCGGTGCGTGTAATAATTTGCTGATGGGGAATATGACCATTAATACGATGATCAACGCCAGATGAATCATTAAAATCGGGCTGGCGGGTAGGGGTTTGAAGTCAAACGTCATCAAACCCATGATGAATCCTTTGAGTGCCACGATGTTGATGGGAATAAAAAACGTCATCAACATGCCGGTCACGCCGATGCTGATTAACAACAGCAACATTAAATGATCTGATGGGCTGGATATGTAGCGAATTCGATCCACCAGGAAGCGTCTTGCCCACAGTCCCAGCAGTCCCACCACCATCGCAATGGAAGCGTATTTGCCAAAAGGCTGAATTAAATCGATCCAGAACCAGGTGGGTTCGATGAAATAACGAAGATGACGGAGTAATACCAACAATAAACCGAAATGAAACAACCAACCGAAAATCCAAATCCACTTATTGGATTTGAATAAACTTTCAAAAACCGTGATTTCTTTAATGATTCGCCACGCGACGCCTGGTTTGGTGATTGGTGCAGGGGTAGTGGGAATTTTCAACGGAGCGGGTGTTTTGGCGTAAATATAAATTTTACGCGCGACACCGCCGATAAAAACTATCGCAGCTACATAAAACAATATTGCATACAACACCGTTAGCGTCATTGCGGGACCTTAAATATGTGTTACGTCGTTTATATGCTGGGCATTCGGTGAAACGGTGAATGCCCAGTGATTTATTATTTTTTACAGCTTATTACACGCAGCCGGTAGGCTTGGGTAAACCAGCGATTTTACATGCTTGTTTCGCGGGACCGTAAGGGAACAGCTCGTACAAATATTTGCTGTTGCCTTTGTCTTTACCCAGTTTTTTACCGATAGCTTTGGTTAATACGCGTACAGCGGGAGCAATTTGATACTCTTCATAATATTCCCGCAGGAAGTTAACCACTTCCCAGTGATTCTCGCTCATGTCCAAACCTTCCGCTACCGCGATTGCTTTAGCGACATCATCGGTCCAGTCGTCACGATTTACGAGGTAACCTTCTTCATCAGTTTCGATGCTTTTACCGCCGACATCTAGGGCCATATTTCACTCTCCTATTTTAAAAATGATAAAAATTGCAATGAAAAATCACATTAATAACTATTTTAATACTTGGAATTAAAGCCAAGATTGAGTTGTGTCATGTTCTGAGACTAAATCCACAAACCCGTTATAATCGACCACTTTTATACCATCGATTATCTTATCTTCGCTGATTCCGCGGGCTTTTAGGTCAGGACCTAATACATAGAACGATAAACCGCTCATTGCATTGCTCACCGTGTCGGCTTTCGCGGCGCCTTTGATCGCGCCATATACACCGTCTTCGATCAACAATACGGAACCACCTTTTTTCGCCAGACGAATACAACTTTCCAGTGTATTGCGATCTGTGGGTGATTTATTAACAGTATGTAACATAGCCATGGTTCACCTCACTTAGAAACTCTTACTTAGAAACTCTTCCTTAGAAGCTTAGGACGACGTCGCTTTGATCCATAATCTCTGAAAGCTCTTCAGAGCTGACCACGTGGATGGAGTCTTTTTCCGCCCAGTCGTCGTCCTCGTCTTCGTATTTCAGAGGCATGAGATCGTCCAAAGTAAGGCCGCGCGCTTCCAGTGATTCTTTTTCAATGTAAATTTTGTTTACGTCGAAATCACCTAAAGCTTTGTAGGTGGGTGAAAAGTTCTTCACGCCAATGCCCGTGGTATCTTGACCTTGAGTTAATTGATACACACCGTCGTCGATGAAAGCCAACGCCACGTCTTGTTCGAACGCGGCGCCGATAAGAACCACTTCCAAAGACTCTAAGGCGTAAATCGTTCCATAGGGTGCTTTTCTGTTTACATAAAGGAATTTTTTAGTTTCTGACATTCGCTTACCCCTTACTTACCAATCATTCGCGACCAAAACACTAGTCGCCAAACACGACCAAACGATCGCTTTGAATACCAGCTTCGATCAACTGACCCAAGCCGGAAATGCGAAAGCCAGGCGCGATGTTGTTACCGTCTTTACCGTTGCGTTTCGCCTCATCCGGATCAACAATACCGCGACGTTGAGCCGCTGCGACACAGACCACCATATCCAGGTTGTGTTTTTCCGCCAGCTCAGACCAGAGGTTCACGAGATTACGATCATCCTGGGGTGGCGTGGTAAAACGCGTGCCGTTGTTGACACCGTCGTGATAAAAGAACACGCGAAAAATCTCGTGGCCTTTTTCCAGTGCGGCTTTGGTAAATTGATAAGCTGTGTCAGAGGCCGCATGAGTATACGGCCCCTCGTTGATTTGTACGCTCAATTTCACTTCTTTTCCCCTCTCTCAGTTGGTTAGTTAGAAGCGTTCTTAGAAGCGTATGTGGGCAGACGCGTTCAACATGTGACGAGCACCACGCCAGTTATCGATATGGAACTTGGTGAATGGCAGCTCGGTTAATTCAAAGAAACGCGGCCAGCCGATACGCTCAACCCAGTCGCCGATGCGCTCCCAACCTTTAGCGTCTTCTTTATAAACACGCAGGATGTTTTTGACGATTGCGGCGGCTTCCGGCCAGCGAGGTGGGTTGTTGGGTACACCTGCCGCGACCAGTTTGTGGAACATCGGCTTGGAGCGGGCATTGGAGTGTTTGCCGCCAACCCAGATGGCCAGCTTGGTGTGCTCCGGATCGTTGATTTGCATCGGCGGGCAAGGTGGGAAACACGCGCCGCAGCAAATGCATTTTTTCTCATCCACTTCCAGGCTGGGCTTACCGTTCACCATAGCCGGGCGAATGGCCGCTACCGGGCAACGGGCAACCACTGACGGACGTTCGCAGACGTTGGCCACCAGGTCATGGTTGATCTTAGGCGGTTTAGTATGTTGCACGTTGATAGCGATATCCCCTTGGCCGCCGCAGTTGATTTGGCAGCAGGACGTTGTGATGTGCACTCGGTTGGGCATGGTTTCGGTAACGTATTCGTCGTGCAATTCGTCCATTAAGGCTTTAACCACACCAGAGGCGTCGGTACCGGGGATGTCACAGTGCAACCAGCCCTGGGTGTGGGAAATCATGGTCACGGAGTTACCGGTGCCGCCGATGGGGTAGCCGGCGTCGGTTAATGCTTGGAGTAAAGGCTCGACTTTCTCTGCTTTGTCGACCATGATTTCCATGTTGCTGCGGATGGTAAAACGCACATAGCCGTCGGCATAGTTGTCGATGATGTCGCACAATAAGTTGATTTCGTAAGGGCCTAACTGGCGTTGGGTACCGATACGAACGGTCCAGATTTCATCGCCACTGTGGGCAACGTGGTGTAATACGCCGGGACGTGGCCGCTCATGGTATTTCCAGTTACCGTAATTTTTAATCATAGTCGGATGCATGTATTGGAAGGCATCCGGAACACCGCTCTCAATAGGAAATCTTGGTTTCGCCTGCTCGCTCATTAGTTGTTAACCTCCAAGGTAAGAATGTTTAGTAAATTCAGGCAAGGCTGGTTTCGCCGTGTGTCAGCAACAGCACGATACACACGGCGAAACTGTTTGGGTATTAGCTGGCGGCTTTGCGATCTTTCCACTTAGCCGCTTCTTCTTCCCAGGTATCCATACGCACATAGTTACTGACGCGTGGATTGGTGATCATGTTGGGATCAACGTCTAAGCCGATGCCTTCCAGGAAGTTGACCAGACCGATACGATCGATGGTTTCACCGCAGCGCTCATGCTCCAGGGCGTTTTCGGCCCAGAAATCGATGATTTCTTCGGACAACTCGACGATACGTTCGTAATCTTCTTCGGTTTCCAGTTTCATGAAAGGAATCACCACGGTGCCCATGGTGTCGCCGATCTTCAAGGTACGTTTGCCGCCGATCAGAATCGTAACGCCTTTGTCTTTACCGGGAGACAGTGCCTTGGTCATGACGTTCAGGCAGTGCATGCAGCGCACACAGTTGCGGTTGTCCACATCCAGTGTGTCGTCATCGTTTAATGACAATGCATTCGTGGGGCACATGCTGACAACGCTGTCGATGACGTATTTGCGGCCTTTGGCGGCGACAAATTTCTTCACTTCAGCCTGGTCCACTTGCATGTCATCACGCCAGGTGCCGATCACGGAGAAGTCGGAACGCTGGATGGAGTTCATGCAGTCATTGGGGCAACCGGAGACTTTGAATTTGAATTTGTAAGGCAGGGCGGGACGGTGCATATCGTCGAGGAAGTTGTTGACCAGCAAGCGGTGGATTTTTTGCTCGTTGCAGCAGGATTGCTCGCAGCGTGCTGCACCCACACAAGACATGCCGGTACGCACACAAGGTCCGGCACCGCCAAGGTCCCAACCGTATTCGTTGATTTCATCAAAAAAGTGCTGAGTGTTTTCGGTAGTAGTACCGATGAACATGATGTTACCGGTTTGGCCATGAAACGCGATCAGGCCGGAGCCGTATTTGTTCCAGGAGTTGGACAGCTGACGCAACATGTCGGTGGTGTAATGGTTACCTGC
>JAJDNG010000159.1 GCA_022340845.1 Gammaproteobacteria bacterium
GGAGTTTGTTGGTTTTGATTAAGCGGTCGATTCCTAGTTGCATGGCGTAGAGTATAGACGATAGGGTGGATGGGGAACAATTTGTAGGTTCGCGATTGGTGATAAGTGGTTAATCCATCTTCAAAACAAAACTCTCCCGCAAATGAAAATCCGGTTTGTCGCCGCAGTGGCGCAATGCGTAAAAGTGACGTTGGCCGTCGGTGGTTTCGATGATGGCGGCGACGCCGATGGCGAGTGGTTTGTTGGCGAGCGGGGCTTGCGGGGTGAAGCGGACGTGCTGAGAAAATTCCCTCTCAGAGCGCTGCGGGGGCTCGATGACGGGTGTGCGGGTGGTGGGCAGTGAGGCGGGTTCGCGGTAGTCCGCAAACGCATAGGTGGCCCATTGCCGGGCGGGGGAGAAATTGTATTCCCAGTATTGCCTTTGATTTTGCTCGCTTAAGAACAATTCAAAACAGGTATGTTTCCACAAATCGGTGCCCGGTCGCACTTGTTGCGCCGCCGTTGGCCATTTTATGGTGTTGGTGTCCCCTTGCAGCACGAATTCTGCTGTGATCTCTTGTTGGGATTTGGTTATATTCACATAAATCGTGTAGTTGTCACCGCGGTGTGAGATTGGCTGTGGTGTAAATGGAATTAATTGTACTGTTTTCATGCGCGTTTAGTGTTTATTTGGTCACGGGATTGCAATAAACACGGGATAGGCTGGGTCTGGCTATTTCCAATTTTTCTCTCATGGTTAATAATTGAATATTGAATGTGATGGTCAATTTTTATGTAATGACCGAGTGTAATTAACAGTATTATATCCAATAAACGTGATAACCGGTTGAAATTGATCGGTTATTTTATAATTTATTAATTTGATTTATCATTTATATATTAATTCTATTATCGCATCGCATGTCTAGCGCCTACCAACGCAGCTCTGAAATGACTATTTTGTTTGCCGATGTTGCCGGCAGCGTGGAGCTTTCCGAGGCTTATGGCGATATTCAGGCACATAATATGGTCGTCGAAGGACTGAATATTATGGAGCAAAGCGTGATGCAACACCACGGACGGGTCATTGAGACGGTCGGGGATGAGGTGATGGCGGCGTTTTCCAGTGCGGATTTTGCCTTCAGCGCGGCTTGCTCCATTCAAGACGCTGTTCAGGATAATGCGAGGCTGCCCATTCATATTCGCATCGGTTTTCACACCGGCCCGACGGCCATCGATAAGGGGCATCCTTTCGGTGACACCGTGCATGTGGCGGCCCGCATGGTTAGCATCGCCAAACCGGGGCAAGTATTAATCAGCCAGCAAAGTTATGTGCGCCTGTCTGCCGATAATCGCCGTCAAACACGGCATTTTAATCGCACCATATTAAAAGGCAAACAAGCGCCTACTGAGATTCATGAAATTCTGTGGGACGATTTGGAATGCACCAAAAGTTTAACCAATTTAGGACAGCAACATTTCGACCGCTTGAGTGTGAAAGGGGTGCGGCTGTCGTACGACCAACATGAAGTGGATGTGAATGAATACAATACCGCAGTCACCACCGGCCGCTCGGAACAATGCGACCTGGTAGTGTTGTCGGATCTGGCGTCGCGGTTGCACGCAACGTTTATTTACCAGCAAGGCAAAGTCATCTTGTGTGATAAAAGCACTAATGGTACGTTTGTGCGTACCCTGGGCGGTAAACGCGCCAGCGATTCGTTAAATCTGTTTATTCATCATGAAGACTGGGTCATGCAGCACAACGGGGTAATCAGTCTGGGTGAACCTTTTACTAAGAAAGCCGAGCAGTTAATACATTTTCGGTGTTATTGATTTCAATGTTCCGCTCGCACTGGAACCTATCTATAGTACGTCCTTTTTTTACCACGAAGTACATGAAGACGCGCGTTTTTTCGCAGCGCGGAAGGAATGGGGTATTCTGCAACCGCAGCAAGTTCAAGGACTCGTCAGTATTCAAAACGGCTCTATTTAAAGCGGTTAACCAACACCATCAATATCAGCCAAAACGCACCCACGGTGCCGATGGCAATCAATCCGAAATGCAATGTCAATAAATTAATGACTCCCAGCATGGGGTTGAGTTCACTCCAAGGCGCCAGTGGATGAACATCGTCGTACATAATGCTGTCTAACAGCACGTGACTGAATGCGCCGATAATCCCCGCAATAACGACCGCTTTAAAAGGGATTTTGTCTTTGCCGTGTAATCGGCTGTGATGGCCGGGGGAGACGGATTTGTTCCACCATCGAATCCACCATTGCCCCACAGGTTTTCCGATAACAATGCAAATCAGGCAGATTATGCCCGCGCCCAGATATGTGTGAAAGAAGCGGTGCAGCGGGGGCTGATTGGTGATGATAAAATACAACGGCTCCAGGTCGATTAACACCTGGCTCAGGATGAACACGCTCAGGCTGAAGTATGCCGGCATGAGTGCTTTAAGTGCGATTGCTGGACCAAAATGCAAAGGTGTCAGTGGCATAAGCTGTTAAGATTTTTGAGCGATTGAGTGCAATAAAGCAAAATCAACACCACAATTCAAGCGTACAATTACACAATGAAACAAACGTGACGACGACACGAAATAGAATACCAGAAAATTCAGCGACGGATAGACAATGACTCGCAAAAGTGCACTCAGAAAATCCAAGCTGGAGAATATCATGCACAGCGTGATCTTGCTGGGTACGATGTTTATTCTGTTGTTTGTCATCGGTTGGGTCGTGGCGGGTACGATTGGGATGTTGTGGGCTGCCGCGATGGGAGTGGCGCTTGTTGTCTCGGGGTCGATGATATCGGCGAATATCATCTTGCGGTTGTATCAGGCAAAGCTGATATCGGTGTATCAAGCGCCGGAATTGTATGAGATCGTCGCGCAACTGAGTAACAAAGCCGGTTTGGCGAAAGTACCGCTGCTGTATTATTTCCCCAGCCAGATAATCAACGCGTTTTCCACCGGGCATGCCGGCAACCCGCATATTGCGCTCAGCGAAGGTGTGATAAGGGCATTGACCGTTGATGAATTGGCCGGGGTGCTGGGACATGAAATCAGTCACTTGAAACATAACGATTTATGGGTGATGAATCTGGCGGACATTTTAAGCCGCTTGACGGCCATGCTGGCGTTGTTCGGGTATCTTCTTATTATTGTATTTCTGCCGTTCTATTTCTTTTCTGATTTAGAGATGCCGTGGACAGCGTTAATCGTACTGTGGCTTGCGCCGCACCTCAGCGCCTTGTTGCAAATGGCGCTATCCAGAAATCGGGAATACGGTGCTGACCTCTTTGCAGCCGAGTTGACCGGAAATCCACTGGCGTTGGCCGCCGCGTTGCGTAAAATCGAATTGTATCAAGGCCGCTGGTTGGAGCGCTTGATTTTCCCCGGCCGGCGAATGCCGCAACCTTCCATACTCCGCACGCATCCAAAATTGGACGAGCGGATTCGTCGTTTGCAGGTACTGGCGGAAGAACAGTACCGGCACAGGCAATCCGGCCCTTCGTTTTATTTAAACTGGCCGCAGAATAATACCGGTAAACCGAAAAGGCGGATTCCGGGGTTGTGGTATTGAGTGGCAGGGCTTGTATCCTGCGGTAAATATTTTTCGTTCGGGAACCGCGTCATGCGTCGCTTAGAGCACCTACCTTTAATTCTCTCGGCTGCTTGTTCCAAACGCAGTCCACCAATTATATCCCTGTAATCGTGGCGTTTAGAATGACAGTGACGGTTGTGTCATTCTGAGCTTGTATTCGGTGTATTGATTAATCCGAGCAGTATTGCTCTCGAATAACCCCTGGGTAGGGTTCTAAATTTTATGGCTATCCGCCATCACCGTACAAACGATGGGCCGCTGCTCCCTGGGTCCGTCGAACTCGCAAAAGAAAATATTCTGCCAGGTGGACAGTCCTAATTTGCCGTCGATAAGCGGTATGGTTTCCGATGGCCCCACCAAGCCGGATTTTAAATGGGCGTCGCCGTTGCCATCTTGTCGATCGTGCAGCCACACCCCTTTGGGGATGAGTTTTTGTAGCAAGTGCACCACATCCGTTTGCACACTGTCGTCCCAGTTTTCCTGGATCATAATGGCGGCGGTGGCGCCTTGGGCGTATATTGAGACTAAGCCGCTTTTAGCGCCACTGTCTGACACAATTTGCTGGACCTGCGGTGTTATATCAATGAGTTGTTCGCGTTGGGTGGTTTTAATGTGAAACGTCTGTCGCATGGATTGCTCCTTGATGATAGCGGGCAGCGCAGTTATGCCTTTTTCATTACATACACTATACTAGCCGCTAGTGATCTTGTAGTGTTCCGGATATACGATGACGTCCGAAGTCGCGGTTGTGGTATCGATACGAACTTTGCCAAATTGATAGGCGCTGATTTCCATTGCTTTGTTTAATTTTTTTTTCAAAAATGAATTTCGGTCAATCTTCATTACATTCGTGTGTGCCCAAACTGAAAAACACCGTCGTACCCTTACCGATTTCGGATTCAGCCCAGATTTTTCCTTTGTGTCTGTTAATAATCCTCTGTACGGTGGCCAGTCCAATTCCCGTGCCCGGAAATTCATTCGGACCGTGAAGGCGCTGAAAAGCGACAAAAATTTTATCAACATATTGCATGTCGAATCCGGCGCCATTGTCTTTGATAAAAAACACTGTTTGGCCATTTTGTGAATTAATACGGCCGAATTCTATTTCCGCTATACCTGTTTTTGAGGTGTATTTCCAGGCATTGCCGACTAGGTTGTCTAAAGCTACCGAAAGTAAATTTAAATCGCCATATCCATAGAGGTTTTCCTGTATTTGTGATTTTATTTTTCTGTCCGGTTCTTGTTGCTGGAGTTTGTCTAGCGATTGGGCCGCGATTTCACTGAAATTGAGTTTTGTGCAGGTGAAGTCTGAACGCGAAATACGGGCTAATTGCAATAAGTCATCAATCAGCGAAGCCATGTTGATGGCTGCGGATTGGATTCTCGCAAGGTGGTCCATGCCTTGATCATCCAGTTTGTCTCGGTAATCTTCGAATAATATCTGGCTAAACCCGTGGATGCTGCGCAGTGGCGCCCGCAAATCGTGTGAGACTGAATAACTGAACGCTTCCAGTTCCTTGTTGCTGGCTTCCAGCGCGGCCGTTCTTTGATGCACTAGTTCTTCTAAATGATCGCGGTGGGCTCTTAACTCGTGTTCGGCCTGGTCCCGCTGATTTTCTCTTTCCACAAGTTTGTCGAGCATGTCATTAAAGGCATTGATCAAAAGGCGGATTTCATCCGTCCCCCGGGGATCCACTCGAACGGAGTAGTTTTGGTCATGGGACACTGATGTGGCGGCTGTCGCCAGGGTTTTGATGGGTGTGGATATGGTCTTTTGCAATTTGGCTCCCACAATCAAGGAAAAAACCAGCGAGACTATGAACACCGCGGCTATGATCAGCAAATATCTTTGCCAGCGAGCCTTTTCTAACGCAAGGTCCGCATGCAGGTAAATGTAACCGATATCCCGGTTGTCATTGTTGATGGCGTGCATTAAGGCCAGAAACTGTTTTTCAAACGTCGGTCCGATTTTAGCGGGCTGCGGCGGATTCCAATTCGTGTCCTTAACGTTGCGCTGATACCTGGCCAACAGGCTTTTATCGCTGGAATATAGCGCGGCGCGGTCAATCTGGGGCAGTGCCCGCAACATGGCCAGTATTTCCGTTGCGGTAGCCGTATCGTTGAAATCTATTGCCGCCACGCTGTTGCCGCCGATGACCTCGGCCAGCGTTTGCAGTTCCTGGATACGCGTTTGTTTGAACTTGTAATAGTCAAAGCTAAAAAATGCAATACTGGCGAGCAGCAGCGCCAGGAAACTGGTCAATACTATAATGAAGGTTAATTTTTGTTGTATTGATTTCATGATGGATTTGTTGGAACTCAATTGTTTTTCACAATTGCTATTCTTAACAATTTGGCGCTGATCTTTAGGTTGTGTTCCTCTGCTGCCCTATTGTTGATTTCAATGGTCACTTTGTTCTTGTGTATGGGGAAATTCAAGATTCCGCCCGCTTCGATAAAGCCAGGGTAGTCTCCAACCGTTAAGATGTTCTCGTCCATAAACAAATCGAGAGCGATTTTTTTATTATTTTTACTGATATACACAACTTGGCACTCATGCATATCCGTATACTGGTCAAATTGTTTTACGATGATCTTGCGTTGAACGACGGATTGCAGGTGTAGGGATTTAATGGTGTCGCTGAATGCGTTGTTTGTGGTAACACAAATGGTCAGTGGTATTTCGACTTTATTATCTGAACTTTCTGGCCACTCGATATAGTACAACGCGCGGTATAAAAAAGCGGTTTTTAGCGCAAATTCATCATAGGATTGTTGCTCGGCGGGAACTGGAAATGGGAGCATTGCACAAATACAAAACAAGGTAATTACACGTAATTGACTAAGATTGGCTTTCAACTTAAGCCGCCTAGTCAAAAGTGTACGAACCGGATAAAAATATTGCTCGGCCCACTGAAGTATTGACACGTTGCAGGTCGATGGCTTCCGCATGTTTGTCATCGAACCGATTGGTGATCGACAAGGATAATTTGATGGCGCGAATCGGGTTCCAACCCGCACGTAAATCTACTCTGGTATAGTCGTCTATATTGAGGGTAGTCGACTCTTCCGCGTCAGAGTAATAGACAAAAATATCGGCTTCCCAGGCGCTGCTGATATTCCACAAGGAGCGGAAATTTGCGCTGTTTTTGGGGATTAATCTATTGTTGCCTTCTATGCCATTCGATTGGCTTGTACCTTGATGATATGTATAAGAGAGTGCTATCTGCCATTTCGGGCTGAAAATTTGTTTGCTAAATATTTCCATGCCATAGGTTTTGATATTGCCGCCATCTTCCGATGTGTCATGATAACGATTGTTGAATATTGAGATATCTATTAGCGTGTTGGTTGAAAATTGTGAGCGATAACCGGCCTCGGATGCAATCACGCTTTCTGATTTTGTATCCGGATCGCCTATGGTTTGACTGCAACCGGGTGTCTCAGGTGGTTCGCAAAATATCAACTTGCCATTCAATGCCGCTCTTGACGGAGTGTGCACGGCTCGTGTGACAGATGCCCATGCGGTATTTCGCTCCGTGGGTTTCCACAACAGGCGAATTGTGGGCTGGATTTCATAGCCGGTGAAATCATTGTGTTCTATTTTACTACCCAACGTCAGGAACCAGCGATTATCTGCAAAGGCTATACGGTCCTGAACAAACGCACTGTAGATTTCATCGCTGGAGTTTTCCGGATCTAGGGCAAAAATTCCATTGGCGGTTTTCTTGGTTTTATCCGAATTATAACGATAACCCAACCCCCAGGTGATTAACTGAGAGGTAAACGTCAGACTGTGTTGAAAGTCAAAGTCCAATACATCGCGTTTTTCTTCAAAGACCAAATCGGTTCGTTCGGTGTGATCGTAAACAAACTGAAAATTCAAACGGTATCCTGGTTTCATCTGTGACCATTTGGATATCAAATTATGGCCGCTGGCATGGACCGTATTTTCCCTGGGCTGAGTGGTTCGTATATTATTGTATTTCGCCTTGTAGATATCACCTTGTAAGTTAAGAGTACTGTCGGATTGCGCTTGCCAGTCTAGGCGAAACCCCGCCTGGTTTTGCTGGCCGTCATCATGCGCGGGATCGCCAGGCTCGAAAAATCCATTGTTGGTGCTTTTATTGGCGTCAAGATAGACTCCGTGATCGGTTTTCGTGCGTTTAAAATATACGCGGGCGCCAGAGTCATTGGGTAAGTGCGTACCATATCGGAATGCCGCTTCATATTTACGCTCGTTTTCACCGTAACCGCCATACGCTAAGCCGCCAGCAGTGTCACGGCTGGATTTTGTAACAATATTGATAATGCCATCCACCGCGTTTGCGCCCCATAGCGGACCGCCCGGACCCCTGATGATTTCTATGCGTTCGATATCCTGAATAAGGGTGTCTTGAACGTCCCAATAAACCCCGGCAAATAGCGGGTCGTACAGAGTGCGGCCATCCATCAATACCAACATAGTATTGCTCAAACGAAGTATGTCGCTGCGTGAACTGACGGACCAGGTATTGTTATCGAGGCGCCCAACATGCAAGCCGGGAACCATACGCAGTATTTCCGGTATTTTTGTTAAACCGGAGCGGCGGATGTCTTCCTGGGTGATGACATAAATGGCGGATGGGGCATCGAATTGGCGCTCGCTTTGGCGGGTAGGTAATACAACTTTCAGATTCACAAGTTCGTTAAAGTCCATTTGCAGTAGTTCATTGAGCTGCTGCTTTGCGTTATCAGCAAAACAATGCAATGGACTGACCAACAACAAAAACCATATTGCAACATCGTTGACTAATTGCAGAAATGCGTTTTTGTTAGCGGGCATAGGCTATAGTAGTCAGGATTTAGGGTTACTATAATACGTTAACTTTGCTATACCTCTAAAAACTGGGTTTGAACTTGGAATTTAAAATTATAGTCTATTTTTCCCCATCTACGAGTCTTAACCCTTAATCGCGTCCAGACTGATGACGGATTCTGTGTCAACCACCTCGGCACTATGTACCGCCCCTTTGGGCACCGCTAAACAATCGCCAGCCAGCCAAGTCATTGATTGTCCATTCATGATCATATGAAAGCGGTCGGATAAGGCGCCATCAATCTTATCCACATCATGAGTGTGGTCAGGGAAATACGTGTCCGGGAGATACCCATAACCATTCACATAACGGTTCACATAGCGATTCACATAACGATTCACATAACGATTCACATAACGACTCTGAAAGTTACTGCGATTTTCCAGTTTTTGGCGCATGGCCGCTTCGCGTAGTTCGCCGTCGGTTTGCGGATTCCAATGTTCGACTGGCATTTTCCTCCCGTGAGAACCTTCATCTGTTATGCTATTCGGCCCGCAGTGCGGTGACCGGATCCATGGCGGCGGCATGCCGGGCGGGTAATACACCGGCAAGCAATCCAATGCTGATCGCCAGGGCTTCGGCAAATACAACATAGATCCACGGCGTATGCACAGGCATGGCAGGCAAGGCCATATGCAATAACTGCGCGCCAAGCACGCCAATCGCTAAACCCACGAAACCGCCAATGGCGGCTAATACCACGGCTTCGCCGAGAAATAATGTCAATACTTGTTTTTGGTGGGCACCCAAAGCCCGCAACAAACCTATTTCCGCGGTGCGTTCGCGTACCGCCATGGTCATGATCGTGGCAATGCCCACCGCGCCCACCAGCAGTGATATGCCGCCTAGTGCCCCAACGGCAAAGGTTAGTATATTCAATACCGAGCTTAATACATCCAGCATTTGTTGTTGCGTGGTAATGGTAAAATCCTCTTTACCGTGTCTGGCCTGGAGTATGCGCTTGATGTCCTTAACAATGATTTTTTCCGCGGTGCCTTCGCGGTACATGACATCGATTTCCATCAAACTTTCACGGTTAAACATTTGCATGGCCCGGCGAGTGGGAATATAGACCGTATCGTCCAGGTCAAAACCCAGGATTTGACCTTTGGGCTGCATAGCGCCGACAACCCGGTAGCGGTCGCCACCGATGCGTATGCGCTGGCCCATAGGGTTTTCGTTGCCGAACAGTTCGGTTCTCAGTTTATCGCCCAATACGGCCAAGGCCCGCGGGGCTTGCGGGTCGTCAGCGGGTAAAAACTTTCCAATGGCGGTGTCGAAGCGAAACGCTTCAGGGAATCCCGACGTCACGCCGTAGACCGTAGTGCGGCGGCCGCGGCCTTTGGCTTCTACTTCGGCATTGCCCTGAACCACCGGCACTACCGCTTGCACGTTGGGGATGCGTTGCAATGCTAAAGCATCGTCGATGGTTAATGGTCGCTCTGTGCCGAAGACACCGATAGAACCGCCCGCAGTAGTGGCTTTGCCGGGATTGATGCCGATGATGGTAGTGCCGAACTGGGTGAATTCGCTTAATACAAACCGGTGAATACCTTCACCGATGGAAGTGAGCAACACCACGGCCGCGATGCCGATGGAAATGCCCAGCACCGTTAATGCCGTACGTAACCGGTGCGCGGTGATGGCGGTTAAGGTTAAACGGATGAAGTCAGGGGTATTCATTATGTCTGGTGTTTATGTGCTCTAATGTATGTGTATGGATTCGCCGAATAAGATTCACACAGCGTATATTGAACGCAAATTTCGTGGTATATGAGTCATCGGCAACCGTTCATAATGAAGCGTGGTTATCGGTGGGCCAACGCTTCCACCGGATCTAACCTTGCGGCTCGCCTTGCCGGCAAAGCGGCGAACAACAATCCCGTGCCGATCGCGACCACGACCGACGACACCACTGCCCACAATGGTGCTCCCAATGGCAAATCTGGATATGCGCGGCCGATAAGCCAGCTGACGGCGTGGCCGAATGCCACACCGATGACCGCGCCAATGGCAGAGAGCAAAAACGCTTCCGTTAAAAACAGCAAGGTAATCTGCTTTCGCGGCGAACCTAACGCTTTTAATAAGCCAATTTCGGCGGTCCTCTGGCTGACCGAAACCAGCATGATGTTCATAATCAGGATGCCGGCCACCACCAGGCTGATGGCAGCGATACCACCGACAGTCATGGTAAGGGCGCCAAGAATGCGATCGAATGTTGCCAATACGGCATCCTGGGTTATGACAGTGACGTCTTTTTCACCTTGATGACGTTCGGCAATGGTTTGTTCCACATGACTGATTACCGCCGGTACACTCTCCCTGGATTTAGCTTCGATTAATATGCGGAACAGGGAAGGGGTGTTGAACAGCATTTGTGCCGACGCGGCGGGAATGATGGCCAATTCCTGCACGTCCAAACCGATGGAACGCCCTTCGGAGGCTAAGATACCAATGACACGGAATCGCCGGTCGCCTATTCGCACCCATTCCCCCAAGGCGTTTTCCGGGCCAAATAATTCGCGTTTGACCTTTGCGCCGATGACGCAAACCGGTGTTGCCCGGTTAATGTCGCCTTTGGGCAAAAATCGCCCCTGGGATAGTCGCCAGTGCCTTACTCTTAGCAATTCAGTTGTGGAGCCGAGTATCGGGACTTCCCGTTCTTTGCCGCCGTAAGAGACACCCGCCTGGCCTATGAAAATGGGCGCCACTCGCCGCACGGCGTAGTGGTATTTCAATGCTTGCGCATCGTTCAGAGTAAGGTCTCGAGGCGTTTCGCCGATAAACATGGTGGGTGCACCGCCGGTGGTTTCCTTGCGCCCGGGGAAGACTATGACCAGATTGGTGCCCAGTGAGGCGAATTCTCCCCGTACGTAACGCTGTGCGCCTTGGCCCAGTGAGGTCAGTATAACAATCGATGCCACGCCAATGCTCATGGCGGCTAGAATCAATACAGTTCTGATGCGGTGCCGGGACAACGCACTAACGGCGTATTGTAAAGTATCTGGCAGTCTCATAGTCTGCGTTATTTTACCGTTTGTGGTTGTCTTCCATAACACGACCGTCGACCATACGAATTTGCCGGGTGGCGCGTAAGCCGATTTCCGGGTCATGGGTGACGATAATCAAGGTCATATTGGTTTTATTGAGTTGTTCCAGCAGTTCGATGACGTCTTTACCGGAGTGGCGGTCCAGGTTTCCCGTGGGTTCGTCCGCCAGTATGACCGCCGGTTTCATGATAGTGGCGCGGGCGATGGCTACCCGTTGGCGTTGCCCGCCGGACAATTGGTCGGGGCGGTGGTGCAATCTTTCGCCCAGTCCCATGGTATTGAGTGTTTCGGTGGCTGCCTGGCGGCGTTCAGCGGGCGGTATGCCTTCCAAGACCATGGGCAGTTCCACATTTTCCAATGCCGTTAACCGCGGTAACAACTGAAAAAACTGAAATACAAAACCGATTTTGTTGCGCCGCGTGTGAGCCAGCGTGTCATCATTCATGGAGGTGACATTGTGTTGTTCCAATAAATACGTGCCGCTGGTCGGTCGATCCAACAAACCGATGATGTTCAATAACGTGGATTTGCCGGAGCCAGACGGGCCCATGATGCTTAAGTACTCCCCTGACTGGATGCTTAAATCGACATGGTCCAATGCGTGCACTTGTTGATCACCCACAGTGAAGATTCGATTGATTTGTTGTAATTCAATCATGATTTATAGTTGTTCGTTATGGCTTACTACTTGCGGATTCTTTACTCGTGTCTTTTTTTACCGTGACTTCCAGGCCATCGGTTAACCCTTCGAGCAGGGCCGATGTGACTATGGTGTCATTTTGCGCTAAGCCAGATAATACTTCGGTATGTATCCAGTTGCTGAGACCAGTAGTTATCTTTCTTTTTTCTAAGGTATTATCGTCGGGATTGACCACGTAGACTTCGTTGCCCTCCAACACGGCTTCGGTGGGAATGCGCAAGGTGTCGGTTTTGACGTCCAATATGATTTCCACATCGGCGCTGTATCCGGGCATCAGATTTTGTTCGCCTATAACATGGTCAAAATCGACTTCAATATCCACCGTGCGTGCCTGCGTTTCAATGTCTTGAACATAAGGGGCCACCCGGCGAACCTTGCCTGGAAAAGGATGTTGTTTAAAGGCATCCAGAGTGATGCGGGTGGGCATACCCGGCTTGATGGCTGGTACATCCACTTCATCAATGGGGGCGGCGACAAAAATACACGTATTGTCAATTAAGTCGACGGCGGGCAGGGTGGGGATTCCGACCGGTGAGGGAGTCACGAATTCCCCCACTTCGCCATTGACTTCGGCGATGATGCCGGCAAATGGCGCGCGCAATATGGTTCGATTCAGTGCGACTTGTATGACGTTGATTTGTGCCTCGGCGACCTTGGAGGAATCGTTGGCGGCGACACAAGCGGCCCGGGTGGCCTGGGCATTGCCCGCGGCGCGGTCGACGTCTTCTTCGGAGGCCAGTTTTTGTTTGGCGAGTTTTTCCTGGCGGTTGGCTTCACGTTGGGCGACATCCGCGCGCACACAGGTTTCTTTGGCGCGGGCTTTGGCGGCAACCGCCTCTTGTTTAGCCAACAGCAATTGTGCCTGTAAGTCTTCATTCCACATCTCTACCAGCACTTGTTGCGCTTCGACTTTCTGTCCTTCGGTTACTGGCAGTTTGTCGATTTGCCCACCGGTGGCCGGTGCCAGGCGTGCTCGACGGCACGCTTTGATGGTACCGGCCCGGGTGTTGGCCACTACGGATTCCACTTTTCCGGTTTCAACCGTGCTAACGGTCACCGCCAAGGGATTAGGGCGGGTAAAATACCAGATTAGCGATGCAACTATGGCGACAGCGATGGCCAGGATGATTATTTTGGATTTTTTCATGTGCATTTGGGGTTGGATTGTTAGCCGGAGTTAGGATTATAAACAGAATCCACTATATGATATCGACGGAAAACAGCCGCAGTGATGATATGTGTCAATGTTGGC
>JAJDNG010000166.1 GCA_022340845.1 Gammaproteobacteria bacterium
ACTCAGGATGACATGGCCTTGTTGTCGGTTTGAATACAGGGAAGTAACCTAACCGGGTGGTGCGGCATGGTTTTAAGATCCTTCGCGAAAAGCCACTCAGGATGACACGGGCTTGTTGTCATTCTGAACGCAGGGAAGAATCTAATTGGTTGGTGATGGCAGGTGACAAGACCCTTCGCAAAAAACCGCTCAGGATGACGCGGCCTTGTTGTCGGTTTGAATACAGGGAAGTCACTTAACCGGGTGGTGCGGCATGGTTTTAAGATCCTTCGCGAAAAGCCGCTCAGGATGACACGGGCTTGTTGTCGGTGTGAACGCAGGGAAGAATCTAATTGGTTGGTTATGGCAGGTGACAAGATCCTTCGCACATGCGCTCAGGACGACAGGCCGGGTTGTCGTTAAATGGATGCATCGCCGTGGCGAACCGCTTTGGGATTTTCATTGCTCGCCTCAATTACGCCACTGCGTATCAATGCCTGCCCTAACTGAGTGTGTGGCACCGGCTTGTCCAACGTTGCCTGCAACTTTTCCTCCGACAAGTTGATCTCATGCTCCCACAAGTAGCGCATCTCAATTAAACTGCGGAACAACGATGAAAATGGCGACATCAATCGCAAAGCCCACCAGGGAAATTTCTTCATCACCACTTTCTTGCCGGTCGCTTTTTCAACGGCCTCGGCCATTTCCTTGAAAGTGATTCGATATCCTTTGAAATGAAATACATCAAAGGCGTGCCTTTGGTTTTTATTAGCAACTAACTCAGCAACCGTTTGCGCCACATCCGGTAAATACGCCCAGGTGTGCGCCAGCTGAACGGAGCCGGGAGCGCTGAGCGTGTAACCGCGTGCATTTGGCTTGATGAGTTGCTGTATCCAGGTGCTGGGAGCATGGCTGCCGATAAAATCACCGCAGCGAACAATAATCACCTTAGCGCCACGTTGGGATGCCAGTTGCAAACGTTGTTCCATTGCCACCCGCATTTTGCCTTTTGAAGAGACCGGCCGAAATGCCGCCGTTTCGTCGAACTCAGGGCCATCCGACGGATCGAATACGTACACATTGCCCGGAAACACCATGGTGAGTTTGTTATCTTCAGCCACCGTGACGGCATTTTCCAACCACGGCAGCGCTTTGCCTTCCCACTGATAATTGGCGGGGTTAATCCCATACACTAAAAGATCCACGTCTTGCGCGGCGGTACGCACGTCGTCCAGATTCCCGGCATCGCCAGTTGTCACCCTGGCCGAGGCGAATTGTTGTGGCAATTTGGCTGGGTCCCGCATCAAAACCTTGAGCGACCAGCCACGTTCGACGAGCGCCTGGGCCACATGGCCGCCAAAGCCTCCGGTAATTCCCATTATTAACGCGGTTTTCATAATTATCTCCTTGTAAATAGGTTTTGATTCGTGTGTCTAGATGATAGTATCGCTATACAAATATGTTTTTACTATAGTCAAAAACCTATATCCTCTATGCATATATGAATAATCTAAACTGGAATTTAGTTCGATCTTTTCTCACGGTGTCTCGAAATGGCAGTTTATCGGCGGCGGCGCGGGAATTGGGGGTGTCACAACCCACCTTAAGTCGTGATATCCAGGCGTTGGA
Organism: Gammaproteobacteria bacterium; assembly: GCA_022340845.1. GTDB lineage: Bacteria > Pseudomonadota > Gammaproteobacteria > SZUA-152 > SZUA-152 > JAJDNG01. Next base: position 1,609 of record JAJDNG010000166.1, read on the forward strand.
AACGGCCACCGAACTGAATCTATTTAAGCGCACCACCCAGGGACTGCAATTAACCGAAGCCGGCCAGCGGTTAGTGGACGCGGCCACGCGCATGAACGCGGCGGCTGACTTGTTCTCCCGACAAGCTTCCGGCATGTCCGTGGAACTGCAAGGCACCGTGCGCATCAGCGCCAACGAAATCGTCGGTATCTACCTGCTGCCTGCGGCCATCGCTGCCTTCCGCGAACAACATCCCGGTGTACAAATCGAAATTGTTATCACCAATCAGGCCAGTAGCCTGAGTAAACGCCAAGCGGACGTCGCGCTGCGCATGTTCCAACCCAGCCAACCGGATTTAGTCGCGCGCCGCTTGCCCGATATGGAACTCGGTTTCTATGCTCATCGCGATTACCTGCAAAAATACGGCAAGCCTGAGACCATGGAGGAGTTCCAACAACATACGATTATCGGATTCGACGAGAACATGGAATACATAGAGTCGGCCGCTCAATTAGGGTTCCAGTTCACGCGTGAAAATTTCGCGTTACGTACGGATCACATGCTCATGCAAATCAACCTGGCCCGTGCCGGTGCCGGTATCATTGGAACTCACGTGGTTTTGGCGCAACATTGGAACGAGTTGGAAAGGATACTACAGTGGGTTGAACTACCACCGCTGGAGTTTTGGCTGGTGTGCCACCGCGATGTGCAATATAACTCGCGCATACGCTCGGTGATGCAGTTTCTGGCTAAATGGTTTGAAACCACGCCTTATAAAAAGGCTATATTCTGAACTGAATTTGGCAGCTAATGGTATTAGCGGTGTGAATGTTGGATTGCGAGAGCCATACACCGTATTCATAAGGTAGGGGGTGTAATAGGAAGTTCAGTGTGCAATGAATGGTCGTCCCTCGAACTTACATTTGACGGGGGAAAGGAATGTGCGTTCCAAACGATTGGTCGGAACTGGGCGGAGGGGCAAGAGAACCATGGAGCGACGTTGTATTTTTCTTTGACCGGTGAGTAAAAAGGGTTGGTACGTGCAGGCTAACGATATTCGGGCTTTTCCCCCGCTTTCCTTGGAGAATATGACATTTACGTGATATTCCAGTGCTTTGGAAATGATAAAAATGTCACAAAATCTACTAAACTTATAGGCAGTTTTTATCCGCTTATCAAAGCAGTTAAAATATTCCAGCCATCAATATTAAAAAGCTGATGTAAACGTGTCACGATTATTGTCGACCCTGTCAAGTCATTGGCAAGCCCTTTCATTTTCTATCTGGGTTCTAGGCCTGATTGCGCTGTTTTGGGGGTTGCTTAGTCTGCACAATATTTTTAGCCAGGAGCGCGATGATGCGGTTTCGGAGATTCTGTCACGCCACAAGACTTTGGAGCAGTATGCGTTTCAGGCATTAACCCGATCGTTGCAGCAACAACTCGCCTTCGCGAACGTAAATCTGCGCCATGTGTTGAGAGACCCCCTGAAACCCAACGACAGTATTCTCTATATTGAAAATTCCCGGCAGTTATTGCCAAGGCCTTCCGTTTATAAATCCGTTGATTCTCCCGTCAATATTCCCATCAATACTACCGTCAATACTACCGTCAATACTACCGTCAATGCTAAGGAGAATAATGCTAAAAAATTGTATCAGGAATTAATGGCCGTGGAGCCAGTGGATTTGGTGGCGGACAATTTATCCCCGTGGAATGAACGGCGGATCTTGCTGAGTAATTTTAAACTCGCGGTGGAAAGCAACGATGCCAGTGAAATACGCTGGGCGTTCAGGGAAATCAGTGAGCAAAGAGCTCGCACCGAACTTCCCGGCAATCTTGACATTCCTTATATGATGGCAGTGCTGGAATATCTGGTTACATTCAGCAATCCGGAAAAAACCTTGGTTCAAAATATTATCCGCAATGGCTCCATCATTGATCAAGAAATGGGGCATTATGGATTGCAGCGATCGCTGATTGCCCAGCGAAACTTGTTTTCAAAGCAGGAATTTGAGTTTCTGCGGGATATGATCGTTTCTATGTCGAAAAAATTCGATATACCGTATGAAGACTTTCTACAACAAAGCCAGGTGGAGGACCAACTGTTGTCGGGCAATTTTGCTGAGATAACATCGCCGGCGTTTATATTGAATAACCACTGGTATATCGAGCGGCGGGAGAACCATAAAATATTGGGCGTTGTTATCGATATCGATTCGATCATTACCAATATTGAAATGACCATGAAAGCCATCGGACTGCTTGAGTCGGGTGATGCCGTTGACTATGTGCAGCAAGACAGCAACGTATTGGCGCTGGGCGATGTGCAATTAACGGTAAACTCCAACAGTCTGCAGGCCAGACTGCAATCGGTGGAAAAGCGGTTCTGGATTAAAACCGTATTGTTGTTTGCCAGTGCGGTATTGGTAATAAGCATTGCGGTGCTGGTGACGATTATTCAATACCGTAAACAACGCTATTTGGCGCTGAAATCCGATTTCATTGCCACGGTATCCCATGAACTGAAAACCCCGCTCGCCTCGGTACGCCTGATGTCGGAAACCCTGTTACGCAAGACCAGGAATCTAGAGTCCGCCAAAGACTATCCGGCCCGGATTATAAACACGGTCGACGGCATGTCTTTGCTGATTGACAATATTTTATCGTTTAATCGGTTGACCAAAGGCGCCTGGCCGCTGAAGAAATCGCCTGTCTTCATTGAGGAGGTTGTGTCATCGCTAAAAAAAGAATTCAGCCAGTATACCCAAGTGCCAATCCACATTGAAATGCGAGGCCTGGAAGATGTGGAAGTGAATGCCGATCAGGAGCTGATAAAGATTTTGTTCAGGAACCTGGTAAATAACGCCTGCAAATACAATGAGCAAGACAGTATAGAAATTAAGATCGAAGCCAAACCAGACCCTCAGGTGGCGATATATTTTAGAGACAATGGGATTGGCATAAAAAAGAGCAATTGGTCCGTAGTATTCGAAGAGTTTTCCCGCATCGTGGAAAGCAAAGACAAGTCCATATCCGGGACCGGGTTGGGATTGGCCATTTGCAAAAAAATAATGCAGTTGCATAATGGTGATGTCGAAATAGTCAATTCCAGCGAAAATGGCACTACCTTTAGGCTGAAATTTGCATCTGCATAACCGGCGAGAAGTTTTGTGATGAGTGAAAATCCCAACGCACACGGTTCAAACACAATGACAAAAACCGAGAATAAACCCGCAAAAGTGCTGGTGGTTGAAGACGATGACAATCTGCGCCTGGCGGTCAGCGACAACCTTGAGGACGAAGGGTATGACGTCATGTCCACGCGCACCGCTGCCAAAGCCGATGATTATGTTAACCGCTACCCCTTTGATCTGATTGTGTTGGATATCATGCTACCGGATAGTGACGGATTTATCCTTTGCAAACAATGGCGGGAGCGAGGTGTGCATGCCATGATCTTAATGCTCACGGCAAGGGACCAGGAAGAAGACATGGTCAAAGGATTCAGTGCCGGAGCCGATGATTACATCGTGAAACCGTATCAATTACGGGTTTTTCTTTCCCGGGTCGCTGCGCTGTTGCGACGCTTTGATAGAAAAACCCATCAAACGGAAGACCGGCTGGATGAGCTGCCAGGTTTTCAAATCAATAAAGTGGCAAGAACGGTTACCAACGCAGAAGGTGCACCGGTGGACTTAACCAAAATTGAATACGACTTGCTGCTGTATATGTTGCAAAATAAAAATTGCGCTCTCACCTACGACGACATACTGGAATCCGTGTGGGGAGAGAGTGTTGTGGTCGTGCAAGGTGCGATTAGAAACACGGTCTCGAGCCTGCGCAAAAAACTCGATGCCGCAAAGCAAAACAACTGGCGCATCGTTACCTTGCGGGGAATAGGGTATCGATTTGAACTGGATGAATAATCTTTTTTGAATATTTCATTTGTAATCAGCGTGACAAAATCATGACAAAACTTTGATGATCACCTGACTCTTTTCACAGCGCAGTCTCCTACTATGTAAAAGCACAAGGCGAAAATAACACGCTTTATAGCGTAGAGGAGATTATCATGTTGAGTTTATCCCGTCGAAAATTCATTCAAGGTGCGGCTGCGTATGGTTTGGCCGCCAGTTTTTTTCTATCAAACACAGCGTTGGCCAAATGGCCGTCGAAACTGTTTTCAGTTGACAAGAAAAAGGATTTCATCAAAGAGATATTTGGTGATGCGGCGATAGAAGAAAGCGCGCTCATTCAAATCAAGGCTCCGGAAATCGCGGAAAACGGTGCGGTAGTGCCGGTAAGCGTGCAATCCAGCCTCCCCAATGTTGAGTCCGTAAGCATTTTGGTGGACCAAAATCCAAGACCGCTGGCGGCGCAATTTGTGATGCGTCCGGCAAACCGCAGCAATATTGCCACTCGCTTAAAGTTGGCCGAGTCCTCCCAGGTGATCGCCGTGGTGAAATCCGATGGCAAGCTTTATTCCTCCACGAAAAATATTAAAGTCACCATCGGTGGCTGTGGCGGTTAAATCAATTCATCGCAACGTATAACGTAGTGATCAAGCAACGATTCATTCACGAGGAGATACCGTAATGAAAAACAGTATTCGAGTACGTACCGAACAAAAAGCAGAGGTTACTGAGGTAAAGATGTTGATCCGCCACCCTATGGAAACCGGATTGCGCAAGGACTCAAAAACCGGCGAGTTGGTTCCCGCGCACTTTATTACCGAAGTGGTGTGCAAGCACAATGATGCTGATGTGTTTACCGCTTATTGGGGAATCGCGGTGTCTAAAAATCCGTTTTTGTCATTCACCTTGGATGAAGTGAAACCGGGAGATGTATTGGCCATCTCCTGGCAGGACAATAAAGGTGGCTCAGACAGCGTGGTTGTCGATATCTAGTATTGCGCTGCGCGATGGATACGGCCGCTACGCAGGACGGGTAAAAATGACGAATGTTATGTCCGCTATTTGGTATCCGAGGCAACCGTGGCCTGATGCCGCCGTGCTACCAAGGTATATACCACAGGGATAACAAATAAAGTCAGTAAGGTTCCGACCGTAAGCCCGCCGACAATGACCCAGCCTATGGGTTGGCGGCTTTCGGCACCGGCGCCCACGGCCAGGGCCAGGGGCAGAGCGCCCAATACCATGGCCGCGGTGGTCATGAGTATGGGTCGCAA
>JAJDNG010000168.1 GCA_022340845.1 Gammaproteobacteria bacterium
TTAGGGGTGAGGGGGATCACCGATTAACCTTTTGGTGGGGAAATGGAAGCTTAGTGCTTTTTACCGATTAGTTCTATCTGGTAGCCGTCAGGATCTTCCACGAAGGATATGATCGTAGTACCAGCATTCATGGGGCCGGCGTCGCGGATGACCTTACCGCCGCGGTTTCGAATTTCGTCAGTGGCCTGATAGACATCTTCCACTTCCAAAGCAATATGCCCGAAGCCATCGCCTAGATCGTAACCACCCTTGCCCCAGTTGTAGGTCAGTTCAATGACAGTGTTGTCCGACTCTTCTCCGTAACCGATGAATGCCAGGGTAAATTCACCGTTGGGATAGTCTTTGCGCCGCAGCAGTTTCATACCCAGGACTTCGGTGTAGAATTTGATGGAACGGTCCAGGTCGCCGACGCGTATCATGGTATGTAGGATTCTCATAATGCACCTTACTGAATGACGAATTTCCGAATTAGGAGTATGTTTAGAACAATGGATTGCTCTGCATGGCTAATAGGTGCGGTTAGTTAACCACCTGCACTTTTTTTGGTTTTTTGGGTTTTCTGTGATTTTGCGTATCCGGCCACATGGGGTGGGGTTTACCCAGTTGGTAGCCTTGTACGTGGTCTACACCCAAATGTATGAGTTGTTCCAGGGTTTCTTCTGTTTCGACAAATTCGGCAATGGTTTGTACGCCCATGGTGTGGCCGATTTGGTTAATGGAATTTACCATCGCATGGTCGATATCGTCGTTGGCCAGGTCCCGCACAAACTCGCCGTCGATTTTGAGGAAATCCACAGGTAGATTTTTCAAATAGCCGAAAGAGGAAAATCCCCGGCCGAAATCGTCCAGTGAAAAACGACAACCCATGCCGCGTAATATGGACATAAACCGGGTGGCACTGATGATATTGGAAATGGCGGTGGATTCCGTGATTTCAAAACAAATCCTGTCCGCCGGGACTTTGGTTTTGTCGAGCAAGTCAATGACATAGCCTAGAAAATTGTCATCTTCCAGGGATTGGGCGGACAGGTTGATGGAGAACATGCCGTCATAATCACTGTGTTTGGTGCGCTCCTGCAACAGCTTGAGCGTGTTCGTCACCACCCAACGGTCTATAGACGGCATGAGGTTAAAGTTTTCCGCCGCTGGCATGAACGCCGCGGGGCGCAATACTGAGTCGTTGTCACCCAGCATGCGCAAGAGGATTTCATGGTGCGCTATATGACCTGCGGATTGTTGAATTGGCACAATAGACTGGCAATACAGGCGAAACTTGTTGTCATCCAACGCACTGCGAATTTTATGCAGCCACTGCAAATCGGCACGGGCCGTGCCCTGGCGCATCACATCGTGCGGGCGGTAAACTTGCACTCGATTTTTTCCATTCTGCCTGGCGACGTAACAGGCGGTATCAGCAACCCGCATGAGTTCTGCAACGTCACCACTGGCTGAGGATACAGGCACTAAGCCAATATTCACGCCGATATCGACTTTTTCGTGATCGTGCTGAAAGGACAATTGGGAAATGTGTTGGCAGACAGTTTTTACTGTTTCGTAGGCATCGTCTAATGAACATTTGCGCAGTAATACCCCAAATTCATCGCCACCCAAGCGCGCCAACACATCGGATTCCCGAATATGGTCACTCAGAGCGAGTACTGTCTGCTTAAGAATTTGATCACCGACTTCCCTGCCATGAATCTCGTTGATCCGGCGCATATTGACCACATCGACATAACACAGCGCGTGCTGACTGCGGTCTTTTTTCGATTGCGCAATAGCTTTATTCAGTTGCGTTTCGAAATCATTGCGACTTATTAATCGTGTTAGTAAATCATAATCCTCTGGCTGCCCGCTCCGGGCGGACGCCGACTGAACTGATTCTTTCCTGAAGATTACCGTACCACCGATAATCACGCCTTGCGGGTCACGGATAGCAGTGACGGTTTGTTCGATATCGAACTCTGTTGCATCGCGGGTCACCAGTACGCTGGCGGGTATTTCCGAGTCCAGATCAATATCGCGGGCCCTGCGCTGGATAAAATTATCCAGTGGCTTGCGGTTGTTTTTGTCCAGTACGTGAAATACATCGGAAAGCAACAAGCCCTTGGCATCGGCCATTTGCCACCCGGTCAGGTGTTCCGCCATGGGATTGAGATACTCGACCACACCTTTGGTATCCATGGTGATAACGGCATCGCTGATATTATCCAGGATCTTGCGAGCCAGTACGTTTTCGGGCTGCAGACTTTTGGTTTGGTTGTCCTGTTCAGTGATGTCATTGCCGACACAACTGATACCGACGATATTTTTTTGACTGTCACGAATGGGCGCTACCACCCATGCTACGGTTCGAATCAGGCCATCTTTGGTTTTCACCCGGTTGGTGATATGTTGCACCCGGCCCATGGACTGCAATTTATCCAGAATGGCAAACTTGATGGCGCTAGGGATAATTTGCTCGATTTTATCGCAGAATGCGCTACGGGTGGCCTCATTGGCATACTCCACTTGCGCATCCAGTCCCAAGCGCAGCATATAACTGCCGCTGTGTTCCACTATGGCACCGTAGTCTTCCTTGCTAACGGCGCAATAAGTCGCTTCGCTAAACACAAACAACTTTCCATACATGCGGCCATCTTCAAACACCGGGATGGACATATAGGATATGGGAATAACATCTCCCGAACGCTTGGTGATGCTGGCACCCAATTGCAGGTGGGAACAGGAGACGCTGTGCAAGGCGGCGCACCGGGAGGTACCCAGCGACGCAATGGAGTTCATTTTGAATTGAGTGATCTGGACGAAATTTTTATTCGTCAAATCCGCAAGTGACCAGCCGAGGATTTTTTCCGCCGTGCCGTTTATATATAACAACCTATTTTTGTAATCTAACGCAAATACGCCCTCACCGGGAGCGGTTTCCAAGGTGTCGAGTTCGTTTTTGTTGACACCTTTTACGATATTCAACTGATTTTGCACAAGGTTTTACCTAAAATCGTGTGATTGTTGGC
>JAJDNG010000180.1 GCA_022340845.1 Gammaproteobacteria bacterium
GGATGGTGTCGCGGCAATGAAAGTGTTCGAAGCGAAAGACGGTCAGCAAATTTTGCCTGGCCATGTGTACATTGCGCCCGGCAATCGGCATATGCTGATTGCGCGTGACGGCGCGCGCTATGTCTGTAAATTGAATGACGGCCCACCCGTTAACCGGCACAAGCCCTCCGTGGATGTATTATTCCGCTCGGTGGCGCAAAACGTGGGTCCCAAAGCGGTCTCGGTGATTCTGACCGGCATGTGTAATGATGGCGCCAATGGCATGCAGGAAATGAAACAAGAGGGTGCGCCAACTATCGCCCAGGACGAAGCCAGCAGCGTGGTGTGGGGCATGCCGGGAGAAGCGGTGCGTTTGGGCTGTGTCGATAAAGTCCTGCCACTAAGTAGGATAGCTAAAGAAATATTGAAGCTGGTTAAAGAGTAAAAGCAAAATAGTAACCACGAAGGCGCGAAGGACACGAAGAAATTGTGAGCGTTTTTACCTTCGTGTCCTTCGTACTTTCCTGGTTCAATCAAATCCTTTTACTGACTAGGCTCTTGCAACACCTTAGGCACTTCCCCCGTCAGGCTGCGCAGAAAAGCCGTTATATTGTCGATTTGTTCTTCGCTGAGGTCGTGGTTAAATTGGGTTTTGCCCATGATTTTGACCGCCTCGCGCAGGGTTTTCGCCGAACCATTATGAAAGTAGGGGCCAGTTAAGGCTATATTGCGCAGTGAAGGCACCCGCCACATATGTTTTTCCGCAGGGTTTTTTGAATATTCAAACCGACCTAAGTCTGCGGTTAATTGGTGGGACTGATCGTACGAACTGCCAAGGGTGTTGGGAAATAATTCATAAAAACCGTCTCCCATTTCCATTGCCGGTCCCGGCGCGGGGCCGGCGAAATTGGTTCCGAAATGACAGGCTAAGCAGCCAGCACTGTTGAACGCCTGCATACCTTTTACCGCCGCCTGGCTTAATGCGGTTTTGTCCCCCTGAATATAACGGTCAAATGCGCTATTGGGCGCCATTAACGATCTTTGAAAACTGGCCAGGGCTTTGGCGACATTACTCAAGCTCAGGCTGTGTTCATTGTTAAATGCACTCGCAAAAGCCTTTACGTAGTTGCCATCTTGTTGAAGATACCGTGTGAGGTGTTGCTCCAACATTTTTATGTCGCTAAAACCCATAATTGCCGGGTCGCTTAGGTGGTCCACGGCTTGTGACTCCAGGGATTTTTCCCGGCCATCCCAATATAAAACCGTTTGCAGTCCGATATTCCATAAACCGGGTGCCGAGCGCTTGGTTAATTGGTTATCCGCGGTGCTGGAATAAGCCCTGTCATCGTCACCCCCGGTAAGCAAGTTGTGGCATTGGTTGCAGGAGTGCGTATTTTTTTTCGATAGCTGCGGATCGTAAAAGAGCCGTTTTCCCAACGCGATTTTAGCCGCGCTCAAGGGATTGTCTGGCGGAACCATCGGTTGCTCTGGCAGCGGTTGAAAATAATCGAATGCGAGCGCGAATTGACTGTTCATTAAGCCCATCAAACCTGCGGCACACAGGCACAGGAAGCGGCACGTAAAAATAAATCGTAAATGCATAGCAATACCACGGGTTATTGTTAGAGGGCCCAAATTGTACGTATCTTGCCTTACTTGTCCAGTGGACCTCGTGTTATCAGCGTGTCGATGCGCTTATTCACCGCCGACACGCGCTCGGTCAGAAAATTGGCGCATGCCGGGGGGCGTTCCAGCTAGGCGCCATAACTGACTAATTTATATAGACAAACCCCGTGGCATAGCACTTGCACTGATATGTGCGGATCAATCTGTTAAACCACCAAACAGGAATTTAGGTAATAAAACATGGCTGAGTCAGAAGAACAAACCGCTGCGGCTCCGAAACGTTCGGGACTGAAGATCATACTGATAATAGTTATTCCTCTATTGCTGATCAGCTCGACGGTGGCCGGTTTGTACCTGGGTGGCGTATTCGGCGGAAGCGATGCTGAACCTGAGCACGCCGAGGAAGATATAAAGGTCATAGAACCCGCAATTTACATCCCCATTGATCCAGCCTTTGTGGTGAATTTTGCTGAAGGCAGCCGGGCGCGATTTCTTCAAGTGACCGTGGAAGTTATGACTCGCAACACTCACGTAGAGGAACAAATCCGCACTCACATGCCCGTCATTCGAAACAATCTGGTGTTGTTGTTCAGCAGTCAAACCTACGAAGGTGTCAGCACATTGGAAGGCAAGGAGGCTTTACGTGAAGAAGCCTTGACGGTTATTCAAAAAATTCTGGAAGAAGAAACCGGCGACCCTGGTATCGAAGCGGTCTATTTCACGAGTTTTGTGATGCAATAGCGCCTTATTCAAGAAATGACTTTAAATAGTGACTCATTTTGTCGGTATAACCACTCTATAGTATTAACCATATGTCAGTAAACGATCTGTTATCACAAGATGAAATCGATGCCTTGTTGCACGGTGTTTCCAGCGAGGAAATCGATACCGATGACAATGACATGGCCGGTGACGGAGATGCAAGGGCTTATGATTTTTCCAGCCAGGACCGTATCGTACGTGGGCGTATGCCCACGCTGGAGATGATTAACGAACGCTATGCCCGGCTATTTCGCATCAGTTTATTCAACCTGCTGCGACGCAGTGCCGAAATCGCCGTAGGCGGAGTGCAGATGTTGAAATTCTCCGAGTATGTACACAGCCTGTTTGTACCAACCAGTTTAAATCTGGCGAGGATTCATCCGCTGCGCGGCACCGCATTGTTTGTAATGGATCCCAAACTGGTGTTTACCATAGTGGATAATTATTTTGGTGGCGACGGCCGTTTCCACACCAAAATCGAGGGGCGTGAGTTTACCCCTACCGAACAACGCGTAATCCAGATGATTCTCAAGAATGTCTTTGTCGATCTCAAAGAAGCCTGGGCGCCGATTCTAAACATAGATTTCGAGTTTATGAATTCCGAAGTCAATCCGCAGTTTGCCAATATCGTGAGTCCCACCGAAGTCGTTGTTGTCACTATATTCCATGTCGAATTGGAAGGCGGTGGCGGGGATTTTCATGTCACTATGCCATATTCCATGCTTGAACCGATCCGGGAAATATTGGATGCCGGGGTGCAAAGTGATGTTGATGAGACCGATGAACGCTGGATCAACGCTTTGCGCAGCGAAATCGAAGTGGCGTCAGTGACACTTTCCGGCCGTTTATTGGAAGCGGAATTCACCTTACGCGATATGTTGAATCTCAAACCCGGTGACATAATTCCTGTGGAAATGCCCCGGATGGCGACGGTGTGCGCCGAAAATGTGCCTGTGCTTCGCGGCGCATTTGGTATTACCCACGGCAAGAACGCGATCAAAGTGCTAGAACAAGTGAAGTATCCCAAGCGGGAATTAAGAGACATTGGTGAAGAGGGTACCCAGCATGGCTGAAGATTCTGACAATTCCATGGACGAATGGACCGAAGCAATGGCCGAACAAAGTGCTGCGGATAACGTGGCTGATTCAAGTGGCGACGATGAATGGGACGCCGCATTTGCCGAGCAGAAAGCGTCCGGCGAGAAGCTATCCCAACCGGAGTTACAACAATTTCAAGAGGAATCGCAAGACGGCAATCAAATGACCATCCAGGATGCCAGCCTCGAAGTCATTCTGGATATTCCTGTCACAATATCCATGGAAGTAGGCAAGACTAAAATCAGCATCCGGAATCTGCTGAAGCTCAATCAAGGTTCTGTGGTTGAGTTGGATCGCCTGGCGGGCGAGCCCTTGGACGTGTTGGTAAACGGCACTTTGATTGCCCACGGTGAAGTGGTGGTAGTAAATGAAAAATACGGCATCAGGCTAACAGATGTAATCAGCGCCGCCGAGCGTATTCAGAAACTCAAATGAAGCAAGCTGGCAATTACGCATTGTGGACGGTAATACTGGTAGTGGGGCTGGGCGGCGCGGCTGAGTCAATAGGCGACACGAATTCCGGCGCAGCCCGGCAAAATACTGTAACGATAGCCGGCGGTTCCCAAACCAACGATTCACAGACCGGCCATTCACAAAAAAGCGATTCCGCGGCAGTCACTGCGAATACCGTAACCCCAACCTCAAGCCCAACCTCAAGCCCAGGCCCATCAAGCACTTCTTCACCCCGCAGCATAAAATCCAATAAGCCATCGCCTGGGGAATTTCCCATCATGTCACAACCCGATGTAGGCACTGGCGTGATTCAAGTGACATTTGGATTGTTTGTGGTGTTGTTGATTATCGCCGCAGCGGCGTGGTTTACTCGACGGTTCGGTCATTTTCAAGCCACGGCAGGCGGGGCGCTGAAAGTAGTCGGCGGTTTGCATCTGGGAGCGAAGGAGCGATTGGTGGTGGTGCAAGTCGGCGACCAACAATTACTGCTAGGGGTTGCGCCGGGCCGCGTTTCCACCTTGCACGTGCTTTCCAATCCCTTAGATCAGGGTGATATCAACACAAAACGCAGTCCTGCAATTGCAGGATCGTTTCGTGACAAGTTAAACGCGGTGTTGAAAAGAGAAGGTCAATGAACGTGCGGGTAGTGTTATACGCAACGATGTTCACATTGATGCTGTGGTTGCCGGGTAGCGTATTTGGCGCGGATCTTGGTCTCCCGGCGCTGGCGGTTAGCACCAATGCCGATGGTGAGCAAACCTATTCGGTAACCTTGCAAGTACTGGCATTGATGACAGTACTTACTTTGCTGCCTGCGGCTTTGATGATGCTTACTTCGTTTACCCGAATCATCATTGTATTGTCCATCGTGCGCCAGGCCGTGGGAATGCCACAAGCGCCTTCCGGGCAAATTCTAGTAGGGTTGTCTTTGTTTTTGACTTTTTTCATTATGTCCCCGGTGTTCGATCGCGTGTATGAGGAAGCCGTCAAACCCTATCTGAACGAGAAAATGGAATTTATGCCAGCCATAGAAGCGGCGGGCAAACCGTTTCGCGAGTTTATGATGAATCAGACCCGTGACAAGGATTTATCCATGTTTGTCAATATTTCCGGAAAGGAAAATATTGATTCCGTAGAGGATGTTACTTTTTCCATGTTGATGCCGGCGTTTGTCACCAGTGAACTGAAAACCGCGTATCAAATCGGATTTATGATTTTTATTCCTTTTCTGGTCATTGATCTGGTGGTGGCCAGTGTGTTGATGGCAATGGGTATGATGATGCTGTCGCCTATGATTATTTCATTGCCGTTTAAAATCATGCTGTTTGTCCTGGTCGATGGCTGGGCATTGATTTTAGGCACGCTGGCGTCGAGTTTTTATGTTTAACCAATATGCTCAAAAATGGCGTGTCATGGGATTCGGACGCAGGAGTCAGGCATGAGCCCGGAACTGGTACTGAATATTGCTCAGCAAGCGGTAAAACTGACGCTGTTGTTGACGGCAATTATTCTACTGCCGGCATTGGGCATAGGGCTATTGGTAAGCATGTTCCAGGCGGCCACGCAAATCAACGAACAAACATTAAGCTTCATTCCAAAACTGGTCATTACCTTTTTAACATTAATGCTGGCGGGGCCTTGGATGTTGCGTTTACTGATCGAGTTCGCCAATCACATCATTACCAGCATTCCGTCAGTGCTGTCGGGCTGAAATTCTAGGTAACCACGAAGGCACGAAGAATACGAAGGAAATATATATTGTGCTTTTGATTATAAAACTTCGTGTTCTTCGTGTCTTCGGGGGTTTAAACGGCTTTCACAAACGATGATTAGTACAGAAGAGATCACAGCCTGGGTTGGTTCGGCGATGTGGGTGCTGGTAAGGATTACGGCGTTAGTCGCTTCTGCACCCATATTGGGATCCAGAACTGTGCCGGTGAAAATCAAAATGGGCCTCGCCGTGTTACTCACTATGGTTGTGTTGCCTGTCATACCGAAAGCGCCGCTAATCGATCCAATCAGCAGCAGCGCGCTGCTTATCACTGTAAATCAAATAATTATCGGTATTGCCATGGGATTGGCGTTGCAACTGGTATTTGGCATGTTTGTCATTGGCGGGCAAATCATAGCCTATCAAATGGGTTTAGGGTTTTCGCAAATGGTGGATCCACAGTCGGGCCTGCAAGTACCGGTGGTGAGCCAGTTTTATATCATTTTGCTGACATTGATATTCTTTTCCCTGGATGGCCATTTGGCATTGATTCAGGTGTTGTCCGATAGTTTTGTGTCTTTGCCGGTAGGCACTGATGGACTGAGTAAAGCCGGTATGTGGTCTCTGGTGGCCTGGGGCAGTGAGATGTATGTAGGTGCCATGCAAATCGCGTTGCCGGCCATTGCCTCTATATTACTCGTTAATCTGACCTTTGGTATCGTAAGCCGGTCGGCACCTCAATTTAATATTTTTTCCATCGGCTTTCCTGTCACCATGATAATGGGGTTTTTTATTATCATGGCCACGTTAACCACTATATTACCTCACATCACCAACCAGCTGAGCGCTGCGTTCGCCTTGGTGAAGTTGTTGGTCGCCGGAGGCTAGCGCATGGCAGAAAGCGGCAGCGGCCAGGAAAAAACCGAACCGGCATCGGCCAAAAAGTTACTGGAGGCCCGTCAACAAGGGCAGGTACCGCGCTCACGCGAATTGGATACGCTGATTATGTTATTGGTTTCGGCAACGTCGTTTTTAATGCTGGGTGGGCAAATTATTGGCGGGTTGTTGGAGTTGTTACGTAGCCATTTTGTCATCGAGAGGGCTTTATTGTTCAACTCGGGGGTGCTTCCGGAGCTGTTCTGGCAGGCAGTCAATGAGGGTATTTCCATACTGGTGCCATTTTTCTTCGTGATGGTAATAGCGGCTGTTATTGCTCCTTTGCCTATGGGAGGCTGGAATTTCAGCACTAAAGCGTGGGCTCCGAAAGTCGAACGCCTCAATCC
Source organism: Gammaproteobacteria bacterium (assembly GCA_022340845.1). GTDB lineage: Bacteria > Pseudomonadota > Gammaproteobacteria > SZUA-152 > SZUA-152 > JAJDNG01. The sequence goes on from JAJDNG010000180.1 coordinate 6,913, forward strand.
GATCAAAGGGCTGGCCCGGGTATTTGCCTGGAAAGGTTTAATAGAACTTAGCAAGGCGTTGATAAAATTCTTGATTGTTGCCACTGCCGGTTGGTTTCTGTTAATGGAAAAATTACCAGAGTTTTTAATTTTGGGTAATCAACCCATTAGCGCAGCACTGAGTGAGTTAGGCGGCGACTTGATTTGGGTGTTTTTACTGTTGAGCTGCACGTTGATTGTGGTGGCAGCGGTGGACGTCCCGTTTCAGATTTGGGATTACCATCGCCAGCAACGTATGACGCGTCAGGAAATCAAGGATGAGTATAAGGACACTGATGGTAGCCCGGAACTGAAGAGCAAAGTGCGCAGTACACAGCGGGAAATCGCCATGCGCCGCATGATGGAGAACGTGCCAAAAGCGGACGTGGTCATTACCAACCCGAGTCACTATGCGGTGGCGTTACGCTATAACCAGCTTAACATGGGGGCTCCTGTAGTGGTGGCCGCCGGTGTTGATCTGGTGGCATTGCAAATTCGCCGCATCGCCAGCGCTCATGATGTTCCCATCATGGAGGCACCCGCGTTGGCACGTGCCTTGTATCACAGTACAAAAATAGATCAGGAAATTCCGGCAGGATTATATTTAGCTGTGGCACAAGTACTTGCATACATTTACCAGTTAAAACAATACCAAACCGAAGGCGGTGTACAACCGCAAGCGCCGGCTGATCTGCCCATTCCCGACGATTTGAGACGCGACTAGCGTGAAAAGTGGTGATTAATGCAGGGCGTTGACGCAATTCGTCAATTAATCCGCAACGGACTCGGCGCGCCGATTCTGGTCATGGTTATTCTGGCCATGATGGTGGTACCGTTACCGCCATTTCTGTTAGACGTTTTATTCACTTTCAATATCTCCCTGGCGATGGTTGTTTTGCTGGCGGGCGTTTATGTAAAACGACCGTTGCAGTTCGCCGTGTTTCCCACCGTTTTGTTAGTGGCGACCTTATTGCGCTTGAGTTTGAATATTGCCTCAACGCGGGTAGTGCTGCTGGAAGGTCATACCGGTAGCGATGCCGCGGGCAAAGTAATCGAAGCGTTTGGTGCATTCGTTATCGGCGGGAATACCGCCGTCGGTCTGGTCATCTTCCTTATCCTGGTGATTATCAACTTTGTCGTGGTGACCAAAGGCGCCACCCGGGTAGCGGAAGTCAGCGCGCGGTTTACCTTGGATTCCATGCCGGGAAAACAAATGGCCATCGATGCTGATTTGAACGCCGGCATCATTACTCAGGAAGATGCCAAACACCGGCGTGAAGAGATAAGCCGGGAAGCGGATTTTTACGGTTCTATGGATGGTGCCGGAAAGTTCGTGCGCGGCGATGCCATTGCGGGCATTTTAATCCTGATCATTACCATCATCGGTGGGCTCACCATTGGCATGTTGCAACACGATTTGAGTTTGAGTGACGCGTTGCAGAACTACACACTGTTGACCATTGGTGACGGTCTGGTTGCGCAGATTCCGTCGCTGTTATTGTCTACGGCCGCAGGCCTGATGGTCACCCGAGTGTCTTCGGAAAATGACATGGGGGTGGATGTTCTTGCGCAACTTTTCGAAAATCCCAAGGCATTAGCGGTTACCGCAGTGGTGCTGGGCGTTATGGGGATGATCCCCGGTATGCCTAACCTGGTTTTTATCCTGATGGCGTCGGCGGCGGGTTGGACCTCGTATTGGATGGCAAAACGCAAGCGCCAGCAAGCGGAGCAGGCATTGGTACCCGCGCCGGTGGAAAAACCGCCCGAACCAAAAGATCTTAGCTGGGAAGATGTCAGGCCGGTGGATTTGATCGGTCTGGAAGTAGGCTACCGACTGATACCGTTAGTTGATAAAAATCAAGGCGGGCAACTGATGGCCAGGATTAAGGGTGTGCGCAAGAAACTGTCCCAGGAACTGGGCTTTCTCATTCCGCCGGTGCACATTCGAGATAACCTCGATCTTTCCCCGAACGCTTACCGCATTACCTTGATGGGCGTTATTGTCGGTGAGGCGGAGTTGCATCCCGAGCGCGATATGGCGATTAATCCCGGGCAGGTATTCGGTACCGTGCAAGGGATTGCCGGCCGTGATCCCGCGTTCGGCCTGGATGCTGTCTGGATAGAACCGTCGCAACGGGATCAAGCGCAAAGTCTGGGGTATACCGTCGTCGATACCAGCACGGTGGCCGCGACTCATTTAAGTCATTTGCTGCAAAAACACGCGGACGAACTGCTGGGTCATGAAGAAGTACAACATTTAATGGATAACCTGGCTAAGGTGGCGCCGAAGTTGGTGGACGGCCTGGTGCCCAAACAACTGTCCTTAGGGGCGGTATTGAAAGTATTGCAGAGTTTGTTACGCGAAGGGGTACCAATACGGGATATACGAACCATTGCGGAAACCTTGGCGGAACATGCGCCGACCACTCAAGATGCCGGTATTTTGACAGCTGCAGTACGAGTCGCACTGGGCCGATCCATCGTTCAGCAAATCACTGGAACGACTCAAGAAATTCCGGTAATGACGCTGGATCCGGCTCTGGAACAGTTGTTGCATCAGTCGGTTTCGGGCAACGCTGAACAAGCAGCAGGATTTGAGCCCGGTTTGGCGGACCGTTTGTTACATTCCTTGGCTGAAAACACACAGCGACAAGAAGCTTCCGGTCAGACTCCCATCCTGTTAGTTACAGCGTCTATTAGAGCTCTGTTGTCGCGGTTTGTACGGCCTAGCATACCAAGCTTGCATGTTTTGTCGTTTAACGAAATACCAGATAACAAGCACATTAAGATCACTGCAACGGTGGGTGTGAACAGCAATGCCGCTTAGTAAAAACGGTATCCTGTCTGGGTCGCCATATTTGTCACAGTAAGCGTTTGAGGCGTGAAGGATGAAGATCAAAAGATTTTTTTCACAAGATATGCGGTCTGCTATTCGCCTGGTGCGCGAAGAACTGGGTGCAGATGCCGTTATTCTATCCAACGACAGAGTCAACGGTGGCGTGGAAATTGTGGCCGCTGTGGACTATGACGAATCCATTCTAAATCCTCCCGCATCTTCCGGCGCGTCGAAATCCAACGAAGCCAACCGACAAAATGATGGGCAAAATGATGGGCAAAGAGTACCGGAGGGATCTAGCACAGCGACACATCAAAGATCCTCTGGCAACGTGTCCAATTCAGCCGGCAGGAATAATCCGCAATCTGTGCAACCCAACAACCTCAGCAGGGACGCCCACAGCCATGAAAAGCGTAATGACAGCACCAGTGTAAAGCACCCATCGGCCCGACAGGCTGCTGAAAGAGCCGGCTTGTCGCCTGCACAATCGGCCTCGGCAAAACGTCTCGCGGAGCCAAGCCGGCATGAGATGCAAGTATCCGCACACAGTAGCAACTATGCTGATGGGCACGTCATACAAGACTTGTCATATGAAGCTTACCAGGACGGGCTGTTGAATGATCAACAGTTACTGGATGAGGATGAATTCGACGCCGACAGTGTCGAATTCGCTAATCAACATGTCAACGCCAGTTTACACAACCGAATCAACTCGGCGTTTAAACCCCAGACCGGGCGCAAGGACTCACCCTATATGAGAAATCAAAACAGCCTGAAGGAAAACGTCTCGACTGAGTTTTACTCCTTGGATGAAGCATTACCTGAAGAAACAAAAATTAATGATACCTTGTACGACATCGATCGCAGGCAGGATTTTTCCGGCGAGGGAGTGCAGGGTCAACAAGGCGATAATTCATATTCCGTATGGTCGCAAGAACCGACCTTAATGGCGATGCGCAACGAGATCACCAACTTGCGCGGCATGCTTGAGCAACAACTCAACGGTCTTGCCTGGAACGACTTGAAAAAGAACAATCCGCTGAGAGCTAAGCTCATCAAACAGTTATTGGAACTGGGGTTCAGCCCTGAACTTGCGAATCAAGTGATACAAAATGCTGAAGGTCAGGATAACGATTACCGCCGGGCCTGGCAACTGACCTTGTCCTCTCTGGCTGAAAAATTACCCATAAAAGATGATGATGTAGCCTTATCGGGCGGTGTGGTTGCGTTGGTCGGTGCCACCGGCGTAGGCAAAACCACGACCATCGCCAAACTGGCGGCGCGATACGCGCTGCGTCATGGGCGTAACAACATAGTTCTGATTACAACGGACACCTATCGTATCGGCGCTCTGGAGCAACTACGTACCTACGGGCGGATATTGGGCATACCGGTGAAAATTGCGCACAACAAAAAGCATTTGCAAGACTTGTTGAAAATGCTGTCCGAGAAAAAATTTGTGTTAATCGACACAGCCGGAATGGGGCAAAGAGATGTTCGCCTGATGGAGCAGTTTTCTGTCATCAGCGACTGTGCCATGGGCTTGAAGACGCTGTTGGTGTTGTCCTCGACAACCCACCGGGCGGCATTGGACGAGACGGTCCGCAGTTTCAGTAACGTAGAGATCAACGGTTGTATTCTTACCAAGCTGGATGAAACAACCAACCTGGGTGGTGCGCTGTCGGTGGTGACAGAGCACCAAATGCCGGTTGCGTATATCAGTGATGGCCAGAGGGTACCGGAAGATTTACATTTGGCGCGTGCTCATACGTTGATTAACCGCTGTGTGAGTATTGCCCGCCGCGCCAACCAGCCCATGGATAACGACTCCCTAGAACTTGCCTATAGTAGGATGCCATCACATGTTAGTGCCTAATTCATTCGATCAAGCGGCGGGTTTGCGCCGTATGTCCAAACCTCGTCCCGTGAAAGTGATTGCCGTGACCAGCGGCAAAGGCGGTGTCGGCAAAACCAATGTGTCAGTTAACTTGGGTATTTGCATGGCGCAATCGGGCAAGGAGGTCATGTTAATGGATGCCGATCTGGGGCTGGCCAATGTGGATGTGCTGTTGGGTATGCATCCCAAATACAACCTGTCCCATGTCATCTCGGGCGAACGCCGGCTTGACGAAATTGTGTTAGACGGCCCGGAAGGTGTGCGTGTGGTACCGGCGGCCTCTGGCATACAGGCAATGGCGGAATTACCCACCTCGCAGCATGCCGGCGTGATTCGGGCCTTCAGCGAACTCAGTTTTCCCCTTGATGTACTGATTATCGATACCGCAGCGGGCGTGTCCGATTCTGTGACCAGTTTCACACGTGCGGCGCAGGAAGTGGTGGTCGTCATTTGCGACGAACCGGCATCCATTACCGATGCCTATGCACTGATCAAATTGCTGAGCCGGGACTATGGCGTACACCGGTTCCGGGTATTGGCCAATATGGTGCCCAGCGTGCAAACCGGCCGGGATTTATATCGCAAAATCGTCACAGTGACCGACCGTTATTTGGACGTGGCCTTGGATTTCATGGGCATGGTTCCCCAGGACGAGTATTTGCGCAAAGCCATTCAAAAGCAGCGGGCCGTCACCCAGGTGTATCCGCGCAGTAAGTCATCAATTGCATTTAAGAAATTAGCCGACAAAGCCGATAAGTGGCCTATGCCGTCAAATGCAGGAGGTCGACTGGAGTTTTTTGTCGAACGGCTAATTATGGCAAGTCAACCGGAAACAGGAGTTTCAGTATGAATGGAGTAGCCGCCTACGCAGAAACTGCCGAAGATACCGCGGCAGAAGCTAAAGCCGATTATACGGATGCACCCAATTACTCACTTACCGTCGATCAGCAAATTCAACAATATTTGCCGCTGGTAAAACGCATTGCGTATCACTTGATGTCACGTTTACCACCCAGCGTGCAACAAGATGATTTGATCCAGGCCGGTTTGATCGGTTTATTGGAGGCCTTGCGCAACTACGACGCCACTCAAGGGGCCAGCTTTCAAACCTACGCCCGAATCCGGATACGCGGCGCCATGCTGGATGAAATCCGTAAAAACGATTGGGCACCCCGTTCGGTACATCGAAAAGCCAGAATGGTGGCGGAGGTGGTCAGGGAAATCGAAAATCGTACCGGTCGGGACGCCAGAGACCATGAAATTGCCAAACAACTGAGCATCTCCCTGGAGGAATATCACCAACTACTGCAAGACGCCAGTGGTCACAGAGTATTTAGTTTTGAAGATGTGGATCCGGATGGCCACGGCACACTAGCGTGTGTTGCCGACCGCGACAAAGGCCCTTTGGAAGGACTGCAGCGGGAAGATTTTAAAAAAGGCCTGGCGGAAGCGATTGCCGGTCTGCCTGAGCGCGAGCGCCTGGTCATGTCACTTTACTATGACGAAGAGCTAAATTTGCGGGAGATCGGTGCCGTTATAGGAGTAAGCGAGTCGCGCGTTTGCCAGATTCACAGTCAGGCTGTGATTCGTTTGCAGTCGCGCATGGCCCATTGGGTCGGTAAATGATGACGCTGGGTTCACAGCGTTGTCACTCAACTAACGTTCAATTGCAACAACGTCGGAGGTTAACTTGGACAAGAACATGAAAATCCTAATTGTGGATGACTTCTCCACGATGCGCCGGATCATCAAAAACTTGCTCCGAGATTTGGGATTCGGTAACACACACGAAGCGGACGATGGCGCTACAGCGTTGCCCATGTTGAAAAGTGGCGATTTTGATTTCCTGGTTACCGATTGGAATATGCCCGGGATGCAAGGCATCGATTTGCTCAAAGCGGTTCGCGCAGACGCCAAGCTGTCGAGTCTGCCGGTTTTAATGGTAACCGCAGAATCGAAACGAGACCAGATCGTGGAAGCCGCGCAAGCCGGAGTGAACGGCTATATCGTCAAGCCGTTTACCGCTCAGACGCTTAAAGAAAAGATCGACAAAATTTGGGAACGTATTGAAGCGGCCTGATCCCTACAACAAAGCTTAGGAAATCCGATGGAACCAGTCAAAGCCAGTGAAGAAGAAGTCTTGGCGCGGGCCGAAGAACTTATAAAGGAAATGCAAAAGGGGAATGAGCAAACCGTTGCTCAATTACTCGACTATGTGCATACGGCACGCGAAAATCTCTTGTTTCAGGAAGTCGGCAAGATGACCCGCCAATTGCACAATGCTTTGGAAAGCTTTCGACAGGACTCCAGAATAGAATCGCTAGCCGAGCATGACATACCTGATGCCCGGCAAAGGCTGTCCTACGTCATTGAAATGACCCAGAAGTCGGCTGATCGCACGTTAAATGCTGTGGAAGAAACCATGCCCATGGCGGAAAAAATCGCCGAACAGGCCGGAAAACTTAGTAAGACCTGGAAACGCTTTCGTAACCGGGAGTTATCGGTAGAGCAATTTCGGGACCTCAGTGCCTCCATTGAAACTTTTCTTACCGATATCGAGCGCGACTCTTCGGTGATGAAAACCAACTTAAACGATGTTTTGATGGCCCAGGATTTTCAGGACTTGACCGGACAAATTATCACGCGGGTAATTACCCTTGTAGAAGAAGTAGAAGGCAACTTAGTCGAATTAGTCCGATTGACCGGTGATCGCTTTGTTAAACCGATAGAAGCGCCGGAAATGGATACGGCACCGGAAGGGCCAGCTGTACCGGGAACTGGCCGTTCCGATGTTGTGGCTGACCAGGACGAAGTGGACGACTTGTTGTCTAGCTTGGGATTCTAATTTTGTGAGACTTAAGCGGGAATTAGGCCGGACTTAAGCTGGACTTAGGCGAAAGCTAAGGGGTTGTTTAGAGCCCCTGCAGCACGTGGGCAATTTTTCGTTTTGCCAGGACATGAATTTATAAAAGTCTCGGTTTCACCCTTGGTTTCACTATCAAGTTCACTATCAGTTTAACGCATGTACTCGGTTTCACTAAGGTACGTAACATGGCAATGGAAGAAGACGCAGAACTATTACAGGACTTTTTAGTTGAAGCAGGCGAAATCCTGGAACAGCTGGGCGAGCAATTGGTTGAATTGGAAAATCGCCCGCAGGATAACGACTTGCTTAACGCCGTTTTCCGCGGATTTCATACCATAAAAGGGGGAGCAAGTTTCCTCAGCCTGGACGCTTTGGTCAACATATGTCACCGTGCAGAAGACGTGTTTAACGTTTTGCGCAACGGCGAGCGTAGCGTGGACGCCGAAGTTATGGATGTCATATTGCCGGTGCTTGATGTCTTAAACGAACAATTCGCAACCTTGCGCTCCGGGCAGGAACCCCAGCATGCCGATCCACAATTGCTGGCGAGACTGGAATCACTAATGCAGCCCGGTGCCGCGCCGCCCGAACCCGTAGCGACTCAACCCATGGTTGCGGAGGAAAAGCCTCCGCTTGATGCCGAAGCAGCCACTTCGCAGACGACCTCCGATGACATCACCGAAGATGAGTTTGAGCAGTTGCTGGATTCATTGTCGTCCGGCAAGAATGCCGGGGCAAAAGCGCCAAAGACGGAAAAAAAGGCGGACAAGCCCCAGGCCGATTCAACTCCTACGGCGTCCAGTGATGAAATTACCGAAGATGAATTCGAAGCCTTATTGGATCAACTGGACTCACAACGTAAAAGCGGTAGCACACAATCTCCGGCGCCGGAAGCGCCAGTAAAGGCAAATTCCGGTACTGACGCTGTTGAAAAGGTTGCCAGTGAGGCTGATAAAGTTAAGCCGGCGGCGAAGCACGAGACATCTAAAGATGAGTATATCACTGAAGAAGAATTCGATGAGTTGCTCGATCAAATACAAAACAAAGACTCTAAGACTGCAACGTCCGGCAAACCGCAACCCGCGCCGGCTAAACCCGCCGCTGCCTCGCGTTCACCGCAAAAGCCAGCCAACTCAGTAGCCGCCGGTCCCGGCAAACCGGCCGACACCCAGGTCGCCGCCAAAGCCAAAGAAGCCATGGCGCAAGGAGAAACCACAGTACGAGTGGATACCAAACGCCTGGATGACATTATGAATCTGGTGGGCGAGTTGGTTTTGGTGCGTAACCGTCTGGCGACACTGGATTCGGTGAAAAGCGATGAGGAAATGACAAAAGTCGTGGCCAATCTCGATGTGGTCACAGCAGATTTGCAGGCGTCGGTGATGAAAACCCGCATGCAACCCATTAAAAAAGTGTTCGGCCGCTTTCCTCGGGTTGTGCGGGATCTGGCCCGCAACTTACACAAGGAGGTTAACCTTGAGTTGCAAGGTGAGGATACCGATCTCGACAAAAATCTGGTGGAAGCGCTGGCCGATCCGCTGGTCCATTTGGTACGTAATGCCGTTGATCATGGCATAGAAACACCGGAAGAACGTATAGACGCCGGAAAGCCGCGTATCGGTACGGTAATTTTAACGGCCGAGCAGGAAGGCGATCATATTCTGTTGACCATTGAAGACGATGGTAAAGGGATGGACGCCGATCAATTGCGCCGCGCTGCCGTGGCAAAAGGGATTTTGGATGAAGAATCCGCCGCTCGGTTGGAAGCGAAGGACTGTTACAACCTGATATTCGCACCGGGATTTTCCACTAAACAGGAAATCTCCGATGTGTCGGGCCGTGGTGTGGGCATGGATGTGGTGAAGACCCGTATTGTGCAACTCAACGGAAGCGTGGAAATCGATTCCAGGAAAGGCAAGGGCAGTATCATTATTATCAAAGTTCCTTTGACCCTGGCGATCATGCCGACCCTGATGGTAATGCTAGAACGACAGATTTTTGCACTGCCGCTGGCCAGTGTAAACGAAATTTTCCACCTGGATCTTACCCGCACCAATGTGGTCGACGGCCAGTTGGTGGTAATGGTGCGTGACAAAGCCTTGCCATTGTTTTATCTGCGCCATTGGCTGGTCAAGGAAGGATTTGATCAGCCGCTGCCTCACGAAGGTCATGTGGTGGTGGTCAGTATGGGCGTGCAACGCATCGGGTTTGTCGTCGATACCCTGATCGGTCAGGAAGAAGTCGTTATTAAACCATTAGGCGCATTGTTACATGGTATGAAAGGGCTGGCGGGGGCGACCATTACCGGCGACGGCCGCATATCTTTGATATTGGATATACCTGGTTTAATGCAAAGGTATGCACGGCGGATATAAGGGGCCAGTTCATGGTTGTTCGGGTTTTAGTCGTCGATGACTCAACGTTTTTCCGGCGGCGTGTTACCGAAATGCTGGAATCGGATCCGCGCATTAAAGTCATCGGCACCGCGGATAACGGTTCGGAAGCCGTTCAAAAATCCAGCCGTTTGAAACCCGATGTCATCACCATGGATATCGAAATGCCTGTCATGGACGGGATTACGGCCACCAAAAGAATCCTGGCCAGTCAACGCGTATCGATCTTGATGTTTTCCTCGCTCACCACCCAAGGTGCGCAGGCCACGCTGGACGCGCTGGAAGCGGGTGCGCTGGATTTTTTGCCCAAGCGCTTCGAAGACATTTCCAATGATAAAGAGGTTGCCAAGCGATTGCTGTGCGACAAGGTGATTGCCGTGGCTCGCCAGGCATCCAACCGGTTGGGGTATCATTCACCCGCTGGCAACCTAACGCAGTCTCCAGTATCCGCACGGCCCGGCATAAAATCACCACCGCCCCAATTGAGTCCGGGAATCGTTCCAGCTCGGCGAACCGTCAGCCATCAGGGGCATGTCAATACCAAAAAAGGCCAGTTCAAACTGGTGGTAATCGGTACTTCAACCGGTGGTCCCGTTGCGTTACAGAAAGTATTGTCCCAAGTACCGAAAGATTTTGCCGCCCCTATATTATTGGTGCAGCACATGCCGGGCAGCTTTACCACGGCGTTTGCGCAACGGCTGAATTCCATGTGCAACATAGAAATCAAAGAAGCCCAGGACGGCGATGAACTCAGGCCAGGGCTGGCGCTGTTGGCCCCGGGCGGTAAACAAATGGAAGTCGAACGACGTCCGGGGAAATGGCTGGTCCGTATCAAAGAATCCGAAGCGGGACAAAATTACAAGCCGAGTGTGGATGTCACATTACGCTCGGCCGTAAAAATCGACCCACGTAATACGTTGGCGATAATTTTAACCGGCATGGGTTCCGACGGTTGCGAAGGTTGCAAGTTGTTAAAAGCCAGTGGCGCTACGGTGTGGGCTCAAAACGAACAATCCTGTGTGGTTTACGGTATGCCGGCTGCGGTAACCGAAGCCGGTGTGGTCGATAGCGTCCTATCGGTCGAGGATATTGGATTAAATCTGGGACAGCGGGCATAACTCTGAGATAACCAATGGATTTGCTCAGTATCATAGGATTTGTTTTCGGCATCGGCGCCATACTGGTAGGCCAGGCGCTGGAGGGTGGGCATGCCAGTTCATTGGCCAACATGCCTGCGGTGCTGATTGTGTTTGGTGGTACGGTTGGAGCCGCGATGTTACAAACGCCTATGGCGGTCTTCATGCAGTCCATGAAGATGATGGCGTGGGTGTTTTTTCCGCCCAAACTGGCCGGCGACGTCATGATTAAAAAAATCATGGACTGGAGCAACATCGCTCGCAAAGAAGGCTTGTTGGGATTGGAGGCCATTGCCGAGACCGAAACCGATACCTTTGCCAGAAAAGGCTTGCAACTACTGGTCGATGGCAGTGAACCGGAGGTTATTCGTCGAGTACTCGAAGTCGAAATGGATGTGAAAGAGCATTTTGAAACTCAGGCGGCCAAAGTATATGAAGGTATGGGTGGTTACAGCCCAACCATTGGCATTATCGGTGCGGTAATGGGTCTGATACATGTAATGGAAAATCTGGCGGACCCCAGCAAACTCGGCGCCGGAATCGCTACTGCGTTTGTGGCAACGATTTATGGTGTAGGTTTGGCCAACATGCTGTTTTTACCCATGGCAAACAAATTAAAAGCCCAGGTGCACGAACGTTCCAAAATGCACGAAATGATGGTTGAAGGCGTAATTTCCATTGCAGAGGGGGAAAACCCGCGCAACATAGAAACTAAGTTGCAAGGCTTTTTGCATTAATGCAGTGCTGATTACGTTTCGCGGTTAAGAACAGTACCGGGTTAAACCGTCGGTTTATCATTTAAACCGCGAGGGCACGAAGGGCACGAAGAATAACAAAATCGTTTTTCCTTCCTGCTCATCGTGCCTTCGTGGTCAAAATTGTTGTCTATGTCGTTGCATACGGCCAATAACTTATCGAACGATACATTTTGAAAAATCTGCAGTTAAGAAATGGCACGCAAACCCAAACATGAGGAGCATGAAAATCACGAAAGGTGGCTGGTTTCCTATGCGGATTTCATCACATTGCTATTTGCGTTTTTTGTGGTCATGTACTCGATATCTTCGGTCAATGAAGGCAAATACCGGGTCTTATCCAGCTCTTTAGTCACTGCATTCAGTCATCCGCAACGAACGGTGGAGCCGATCCAGTATGGCACTCCGTTGCGCACTCCCATTATACAACACGATTCCGTCGTCAAAGATCAGAATTCCGTCAGCCGGGTTGGTGTGGATCACCGTATCATGCCTTCCTCCGAAGAAATGGCTGACATGCAAAAGATTGCTGATGAAATCGAACATTATTTAAAAGACTTGATCGACAAAAACTTGATTACAGTAACAAAAACCAACCTGGGTGTGGAGATTGAAATAAAATCCAATGTTCTATTTGCAAGCGGTGTGGCGGTTTTGTCTTCGCAAGCTATTTCACCTTTGCGAAAAATCGCCGCCGTGCTGGAGAAAACTTCTAACGATATAAACGTAGAAGGTTATACGGATAATGTGCCTATCCGTACGCAATATTTTCCATCCAACTGGGAATTGTCGGCGGCCCGTGCCGCCAGTGTGGTGCGATTGTTTGCCCGGTCCGGGATTGACCCCAGTCGTTTGAAAGCCATTGGGTTTGGAGAATTTGAACCCATCGCGGACAACAGTACCGAATTCGGGCGGAGCAAAAACCGGCGCGTGGCGATTATGGTCTTGAATAAGCCGGAAGAAAAGCGAATATCTGTTGGATTGAATAAAGACGTTAAAGATACGGACACTTTCGCAGCCCGCCCAAAAGGCTTGGACAACAAACTAAAATCATTACCAATCACAAAATTGGGTGGCTCAGACATTGGCAACGTTAATCAAGCTGCTCCAAAATTGCTTCCGGCACGTTCATCTAAACCGGCGATCACTACGTTGCCTTTGGGTAATGCGACTGTCAACTCTCCCACAGAATCAGTCCAGGGCGCGGGTACACAACGTGCACCTAGAAAGGAAAAAGATAGTTTTCCCGCCGCATCGGAGGTCATCGTAAAACCGGCTGATCCCATTAACCTTCCGGTACTGCAGGCCTTGCCAAAAGAAGAAAGAGGTCAAAATTGAAAATCTGGGCCGTGGCGAACCAAAAAGGTGGGGTGGGAAAAACCACGACCGTGGTGAGTCTGGCAGGACAGTTGTGCGTAAAAGGTTTACGTACTCTTATCGTTGACATGGACCCGCATGGATCGATGACGGCGTATTTCGGTCACGATCCGGATCACATCGAGCGCAGTTTATATTCTTTGTTCCAGCTCGATAAAAAGCGTGTCCAAGTGTCCCCCGAAGAACTCACACTGGCGACTGAGTATGAGCATCTATCTTTGATGCCTGCTTCGACTGCGATGGCTACTCTAGACAGACAGTTAGGTGCCAAAGAAGGTATGGGATTGGTAATCAAGAAGGCATTGATGAGCATCCAGGAGAATTTTGACGTTACGGTAATTGATTGCCCGCCGCAATTAGGCGTGCTCATGGTCAATGCGTTAGCGGCTTGTGAACATTTAATCATTCCTGTACAGACTGAGTTCCTTGCCCTGAAAGGCCTGGAGCGCATGATGCGTACGTTGGAGATGATAGGCCACTCCCTAAACAATAATCTTGCTTATACCATACTACCGACCATGTTCGATTGCCGTACCCGGGCATCCAATTCCACCCTGCAAT
>JAJDNG010000186.1 GCA_022340845.1 Gammaproteobacteria bacterium
AATTCACTGTCTCCGGCGGTTTTCCGCCTTATACCTGGAGCAGCAGCAATCCTTTCGTCGCCAGTATTAACCAGAGCAGCGGATTGTTAACGGCCGTGGGCACGGGATTCTCCTTTGTGCAAGTCCGAGACTTTCGCGGCAACCTCGCCCAGGCGCTAGTGCAAGTGAAAAACATCCAGGTGTACCCCCAGTCACGCAGCATCAATGTCGGACAATACCTGCAATTTACCGCCACCGGCGGCCGTTTCCCATACAGCTGGAGCGTTAGTGATCCAAGCGTGGCAAGCATCAGTAGCAGCGGATTGCTCGTCGGTCTCAGTAGCGGTGTGGTTACGGTAACTGCCACCGACGCCGACGGCTTACAAGGTGTCAGCGGTAATATTACCGTAATCGGAAGCACACCTCCGCCGGCACCCAATCCCATTACCATCACGCCTGACACTGGCTCGGTTGCCGTTGGCGCCACGCTGCAATTCTCCGTCTCCGGCGGCACTCCACCCTACCAATGGGGTATAAGCAATCCGTACATTGCACGCATCAGTACCAATGGTTTATTAACCGGCCTCACCGCCGGCACCGTTACTGTTGCAGTTCGGGACGCGACCGGTACTATTGATCAAACTGGGATAATCACCGTGGTTGCCGCCAGCAGCCCACTGCAAGTGACTCCGTCCTCTGCGTTCTTGCTGGTCGGACAAAACCTGCAGTTTTTCGCAAGCGGTGGCGCGGCGCCTTATACCTGGAGAGTAAGCAATCCCCTGGTGGCGAACATTTCCGCATCCGGCATGTTAACAGCAACCGCCGCAGGCAATACCCAGGTGACCGTCACCGACAGCAATGGTGTTACCGTAAGCACGGGCAACATCTTCATTCAGGGCAGCACGGCACCACAACCGCTAACGGTTACGCCAAGCACGGCGCAACTGGCGGTAGGTGATACTTTGCAGTTCACGGCCACCGGAGGCACTGCGCCTTACACCTGGTCGACGTTCAACACCTTTGTAGGCAGTATCGACAGCAACGGTGTGTTTACTGCAAAAGGGGCAGGCATTACCAGCGTTCAAGTGAGGGACGCCCGGGGCGCGACAGCGGGCACGAGCTTTGTTCAGGTTTCCACACCCAGCAGTGCCTCGCAGGACGATACCGGCAATGATACCGGTAACAACAGCAATAACGCCGGGACGGACAACAACAACAGCGAAGGCGGCGGTTCCACATCGCTGTTGCTAGTCGTATTACTACTGAGTTTGTTGACCTTCCGGCACAGAAAAGCAATCAGCTAAGAAGTTATTTAGCATTCAAACATGGGGGCATGAGGGGCATCTAAGGATGCCCCTTTTTATTAAAACCTCCTGCGTGCCAGGGTAAGCCCGTCACCAATAGGCACCAGGCTTATATCGACTCGTCCATCCTGATGGATAAATTCATTAAATTTTCGGATGGCGACAGTGTCTTCGGATTGATTGTCCGGATTGGCCACATCACCGCCCCAAAGTACGTTGTCTATAGTAATCAAGCCACCCGGTCGCACCAACTGCAGGCAATACTCGTAGTAGACTAGCTGATTTTCCTTGTCGGCGTCGATGAATGCGAAATCATAGGTGTCGCTTTGACCCTCTCCGATGAGGCCGGCCAAGGTTTCCGCCGCCGGTGCCAGGCGCAAGTCGATTTTGTGCGCCACGCCCGCCTGCTGCCAGAATCGCTTGCCGATATTGGTCCATTCCTCGCTCACATCACAGGCGACCACCACACCGTCTTCCGGTAAAGCTTGCGCAATGGCCAGAGCGCTATAGCCGGTAAACGTGCCCACTTCGATGGTTTTACGGGCATCGGTTAACTTAACCAGCAACGCCATGAACTGGGCCTGGTCCGGGGAAATCTGCATCCTGGCATAATCCAGTTTGTCGGTTTCCTCTCGCAGTGCTTTTTGTACAGGTGTGTCGCGCAGGGAGACCTTCTGAAGATAATCGTATAGCGTATCGTCTAAATTGACTGTTCGTCTACTCATGATTCGCTCCTCGATGGCAAACATTACTGTTGCCCGTATTTATGGGTAACACTTGAGGTGGTTTAAAGAAAACAGTTTTTTAGTTTACCGTTTGTTTTTCTAATTGAGCTTTAATTGAAATGTTCAACCTGGTGGGCGCTACAACTCAAACGAGTCCCGCCAGGGCATTATCGTAACACAAACTGGTTTTTACTCAGGCAAGGTAAAATAAAAAGTGGCACCGTGGCCCGGTCTGGATTGAGCCCAGATATGGCCTTTGTGGCGTAGAATAATCCGCTGCACGGTAGTCAAACCAACACCGGTGCCTTCGAATTCCGTTTCAGGATGCAGCCGATTGAATGCGCTAAATAATTTATCACTGTATTGCGCATCAAATCCGATACCATTGTCTTTTACATAGAACACACGCTGATCGCGTTTCTTATTGTGTTCGATGTGTTTCTTATCGGTGGCTTCGTTAAACTCGATGCATGGCGATGTCGTGTTGCGGGTATATTTCCATGCATTGGACAGCAAGTTCTGCAACGCGATTTTCATTAGCCCTTGATCGGCGTAAACCAGAATTTTGTCCGGTAAAACAAATGTCACGTTTCGTTCCGGATCTAGCTCGCGCAACTCATTAATTACCGTTTGGGCAATTTCCGCCAGGTCAATGGGTTGACAATCCAGCTGAATTAAATTGACTTTAGACAGGTCCAGCAGATCGAAAATGATTTGATCCATTTTTTTTGCCGCCCGGATGATGCGACCAGTATACTCATTGGCCAACGGACTGATATTTTTCACGTCTTCTTTTAACGCTAAAGCGAATCCCGTGATCGCACGCAACGGCGCCCGTAAATCATGTGATACCGAATAACTGAATGATTCCATTTCCTTGTTGATATACTCCAGTTCTGCGGTTCGTTCGGCCACCCTTGACTCCAGTTCCTGCGTATAGTGTTGCACCTCCTCGTCCAATTGAGCGTGGTGTATGGCGGTGGCCAGTGAATCGGCGACTTCGGAAATGATTTCCAAATGTTCATTGGTAAATTCCTGATATTCCTTGAATCCCAGGTTTAAAACGCCTAACGCCTTTCCATGCGCGATCAGCGGTGCGTGATAAACGTAGCGTATTCCGAGTTGTTGGATTTTTGCTTCTGATGCCGGAAAATGGGTTTCCCCCGTTTGCTCATGTAAATCAATGAATGTCTTTTGCCCCGGAGTTTCCAGTTTTTCGATAAAATTTTCTGCTAGTTGTACCCGGTTACCCGGGGCGAGATTTGCATAACGTTCTCCTTCTACCGCCAGCACTTGCCCCTGATTGGCGGCCTTGTCTACAACCATGACGACACTCATTCGTTTACATGGTACGAGTCGTATAATGTGGCGTAATGCGTTATTCGCAATTTCAGATGGTTTTCGCGCAGTCAAAATCGCCTTGTCTATTTCATGCAGCAATTGAAGGCGCTGAGTGAAACGGTGTTGGTTGGTCACCGCATGTTCGAGTTCTCGCATAGCCCAGGCATTTTCCAAAGATACGGCTACATTGGCTGCCAGTCCTTGTAACATGCCGATATCATGCTGATCGAATCGGCGTTTATTTTCACTATTGTGAATTTCGATGCAACCGACTATTTTGTCGTTCTTGTCTCAGAGAGGTACGTTAACGCAATTATAAAACTGGAGTTTTTCGCGGATTTCTACCAAAACGTGCGGATCATTTACGGTGTCATTGGCAACGTACGGTTGTTTGGTACGTAACACCCACCCGGGTACGCCCTCACCTGGCTCAAAGCTGTAGTCGATTTTTTGGTGTTCTGTTTCAGTGACATACTCGCGCATCACCATCTTTCCATTTTCGACCAAGCCGGCGGCGCCAGATTTAGCTCCTAGTAATTCTAT
>JAJDNG010000193.1 GCA_022340845.1 Gammaproteobacteria bacterium
AACGAGATTTCTGACAAGACTTCCGACGGCGCCGCTTGCGCGCCATCCAGTAAAGCACACAACAGCAGCCCGCAAGCTAACGTAACAAGATTCTTCACTATTGCTTCATATTTTTTATTTCAGGAGAAGCTTTGTTGTGACACGTCTCCTGTAATGATTCCCAAATAGATATCCGGGTACTCCATTAGAAAGACCGCTTAACTGCGGACTATCTGCTCCACAAATCTGTCTTGATGCATTCAATAACTGCGCCGCACTAGGCAGATTGCTCTATAAAACATATCCATGGCGTGACAATGGATTTAGCAAGCGGCACAGTTGATTTGATCATGGTTCTATAGCACCTTCCAACCTAGCGTGGTATGACACACGCCGCACTCTTCAGTGGTTGGAATGTGTTGGGCGTCTTTACCTTCGGCGGTAACGCCGTTGTGACAAGTGCTGCATGGATAACAAATGGTACTGTGATCAAAAATTGCACCCTGCCATTTCAGTGGTGTATGACATACACCGCAGTCACTGCCGCATATTGGAGGATGGTCAACAGGCACACTGGGTAATTCCTGAGCATGACAAACCCGGCACCCGGACGTGATACCGTCATGAGAAAAACGGGCGGGAACCCAGGCGATGGTCATGTGACAATCGTCGCATGGCTTAGTCGTTGGCACGTGGCCTCTTGGCTGAACATGGCATGATGCGCAAGGCGCTTTGACCGCCGTATGGTCCATTACCACTCTTTCCCAACCGAATGTCGTATGGCAATCGTCGCAAGCCTCGGAAGTGGTAATATGCTTGTTCGATTTCCCCATGGCGGAACGGCCATTATGGCATCCCGCACAAAATTTCGGCGTGCCCTTAAAAACCCCTTTAACATGACAGGATTCGCAATCCACTTTTAGATGCTGGCCACTGAGAGGGAATCCGGTGGAGAAATGATCGAAATTGCGATTCTTGGCGGCGTGCGCGTTTATTGGAACCCAGGTTATTAAGATTAAGCAGACCAGTAATAATATGGGCTGCACCTTGCCGGTATGAAACCATTCGCCTGACAGTGTAAACGTGAAATTAGTCATTGTGGTACTCCTACTTTCAAGGCGTCCATGTCCACTTCGTCAAACGCTTTTTCGGTGTGACAGCGATCGCAATTGCGCCCGAAGCCCCCATTGTGGGCATCATCAGCGGCATGGCACCCATAACAGATCTCCGGCAGTTTAATATCTTCCATGAGCTTGACCTTTTCCCGGTGACATACCAAACAATCGATGCCTTTGTGTGAGCCTTTTAGTTTAAAGTCCGTTTGGGTGTCATGATCAAACTCCCATGCTTTAAAATCGTTGGATACGTGACAAACACCACACTCCGTGCTGAGTTTGCGTTTATGTGCGTCGTCTTCCTTATGACACGCATAACACTGGAATTTGGTTTCCGTAAAGTTGGCGGAATCGTGACATTCTTCGCAGGCCAATGCCGCATGAGCCCCTAACAGGGGAAAGCGAAATATATTGTGGTCGAAGCTGGCACCGCCCGGCCAACCTTTTTCATTGTGACATTCGTCACAGACATCACCTTGATTGCCTTCGTGGATATCATCTTTTTTATGACAGCCATAACATTTGGTGCTCACCTCTTCTTTAATATCTCCCGGATGGCAATCCCGGCAGGCGACTTTTTTATGCTTGTGTTTTAGAGGAAAATCCGTTTCATCGTGATCGAATTTGTTTTTAACCCAGGCTTTGGTATTGTGACAATCCTGGCATTTTTTGCCGAACTGCCCTTTGTGTTCGTCGTTCAGCTTATGGCAGGAATAACATTCCTTGGAGCGTTTCTCGTCATAGGCGTTTTCATCTTTTTTATGGCATTGGTTGCATAATGCCAGCTTGTGGGCCCCTTTGAGTTTAAACTTGGTGTCTTTATCGTGATCGAAATGTTGTTGCGCCCAACCAGAAGGCGCATGGCATTCTTTGCATTTTTCCGCAAACCGTCCTTCATGTTTGTCATCGGTTTTATGACAGGCGATGCATTTTTTGGGGGTAGCTAAATAACGTTCTTGCGGATGGCAGTCACGACATTGCACGCCCTTGTGTTTACCTTCCAACTTGAACTTGGTTTTGGAGTGATCAAACTGAAAATCGCTCCAGGCGCTTTCCCGGTGGCAACTGTTGCAGACTTTACCGAGTTTGCCTTTGTGGGGTTCGTTATCTTTGTGGCAGTCTATGCATTTATGCTTGGCTTCATGGTATTTTTTCTTCGGCTTGTGACATCCCTGACATTGTACGGTGAGATGGCTGCCTCTGAGAACAAAATCCGTCTCTTCATGATTAAACGTTTGTTTGTCCAGCATCACGATATCCGCGTCTCGACCGATGTGCTCCCGGTGACACACACTACATTCCTTGTCTTTGATACCGGGGATGCGGCCGTGAAAGCCTTTTTTTGCCTCTACATCTTTTTTAATGTTTTCGTGGTCGTGACAATCCACGCACAATACGTTTTGTTTAGACTGTTCAAAAAACTTGTGGCACTCGTTACAGTCGTCCTCGAACTTTGCGTGCGCCTCACTCAATTGTCCCGGCATAAGAGCCTTTTCCATTTTGCCGACCATATCGGAAGCAAAACCGGAAGGCACAGCCAAAAACATCGAAACCATCGCGAAACCTATTCGCAACATCCAAGCTGTCTGCATAACACGTATCCCAATTATTAATACATATGGACCGCGATAACGTGCACCACACCGCTCATCAATAATAGGTACAACAACGGCACATGAGCATTTCGCCAAAACGCGAAAAAGCGTTCATATACCTTAAATAAAGCGACTTTCCGCAACGTTTCGATATAGAGGACTAATTGGCGCTTGAATTCGCGGCGTTTTAGCCGTACCGTGGATCGATCCCAGCCGTTTTGCCTGGCGAGGGTATGCAAATGTATGCGCATCGTTTCCGTCATTCGGAAATACAGCCAACGGCTGCGCCACCCGAAGGAAATCAGCTCCCAAAACGCATAACCTAAGGTTTGTTTCTGGGTAAGAATCGATTGGGTAAACCGGTCCAGTCTATCGGATTTTATTTTATGGCCGGCAAGCTTCAACATCACCTGTAAATCTTTGACACGCGCTTTGCTACCCCCCAATCCATAGTGGGTTTTGGAATACAGGAATCGACCCATTATGCCGCTCACTACCACTAATACCATGGTAATAAACGCTATACCACCGTTAAGCGAACCTAGGTGAAATGTTGAGTGCACCATGATTAATACCGGGCCGGCGATGCCAAAGAAGATATGTATCGTTAACCAGTGCTTCATTACTGCCCTGGTCCTTAGCTTTGGCACGTATTTGAAGGCGGTATAGAACATCGCCAACAGCATCATCACTCCACCGATCAATCCCAGCCAATATCCCAGGCCTTCTTCGGGAGTGTAGTAACGGTCGTCGTAAAGCGCCCGGCCGGTGACGAACAGTGCGGTCATAAAGACGCACAATGCGATCGCCACAAACATTTCCGCCCGGCTGGCAAGCTTGTTCAGCTCAGCACTTGAGACTTGTTTCGCCGCTAATGGGGATTGCGGTCGGCTGTTTGGCTTTTTCTGATCGTTACTATCGTTAGTAGTAACTACTGAAGAGGATGGAGCACTTAACTGAGAAACCGCCTTGGCAGTTTTCGCAGTCGCATGTCCCACGCGTGATTTTTTGATTGCCCCGCCTTGCATAAAATTACTCTCTGAATTTTTCGTTTGTCCATATGCCCAATACTTATAATTTTTATTTGATACTACTTATAAAAACGCACAAAACCATTAGCGACTAATGTCCCTACAATTAGCCTCTAACAATTTTTCTCCCAAGAATGGTGCTATTAGTTCGTTCTAGTCATTTCTGATCAGTTCTTCACTGATAGAAATGTAGGTCAATTTTGATTATTTTATTAGGAATTACTTCACATTACTTAAAATTTGCTTAATAGCATAAGTTGATTTTAAGAAATAAGCAACAATTTACTGGGCTGCCGTGATCGTTACCACTGACGCGTTGCGCCATATATCGCTATAAGATAACAACGATGGTCAGTATCATAAATTGCAATTCCTGCATAAAAATTCCACCTAGCATACTTAGCACTTTACCTTTAAACTTCGTACAAAGCGCAGGCCGGAGGATTTAACGCAACCGCTTTCCACAGGTTAAGAAGGTGAACTTTATTTCGACTATCACTACAGCCGGATTAACACTGCGATACCCTGCAAGTTAAGCAAAAAAGGTACCAAGCAAGAGTTTTTGGCTAAAATTCATATAGTTAGAATTGATTTTCTTATTTTACTTGGATATAAAAAGCGTCATTACGTCGCCTAACGGAGACAATGAAAAGTCACTTAATGTTATGTTATTGATTAACTGAGCAATATGTTTGTCGCTACTAAGCTACATTATTGATCGCCACGCTCAATTGCTGTGCATTTTACGCTTGATCACCTCCCGTCATGGGAAACTTGGCGTACAATTTGCGGTATAAGCCATTATTTCAGCCTGAATCATCATGGAAAATCCACCCGATCTAAATAATATATCGTCCACTATCAACGACTTTTTGTTGCTGTTGGTGTATTTAATCCCTGTCGCACTCATCTGGTTTGGCAGAGTGTATGTACGCCGTAGAGCCAGCGCACGTCACGCCGAGATCCTGCGTGAAAATCAAGAAGCCGGATTAACCGAGCCGGCCTCTTTGCATCCGCTCGTCGACCGGGATTTGTGCATTGGTTGTAACGCCTGCGCCAAAGCCTGCCCGGAAGAAAAAGTGTTAGCCATCATTCACGATAAGGTTGAACTCATCAATCCCACAAAATGCATTGGTCACGGCGCGTGCGCGTCGGCTTGCCCGGTGAATGCCATCACGTTGGTATTTGGCACTGAGAAACGCGGTTTGGATATCCCAGCCGTCGACCCCAATTTCGAATCCAATGTGCCGGGAATATTTATAGCGGGCGAACTGGGAGGCATGGGCTTGATCCGTAACGCCATCGAGCAAGGCCGCCAGGCCATGATCTCCATCAAGAAAAAAGCCGACGCCAAAAAAGGCAATGCCTATGATGTTGTAATCATTGGCGCTGGACCCGCCGGATTTTCGGCATCCTTGTTTGCGCTGGAAAACAAAATGCGTAGCGTCACCGTAGAACAGGAATCTCTGGGCGGCACAGTAGCCCATTATCCACGCGGCAAAATCGTTATGACTGCACCGGTGCAGTTACCCATGGTGGGCAAAGTGCGGTTTCGCGAAACCACCAAAGAAACCTTATTGACTTTCTGGGAAAACGCGGCAAAAGACACCGGCGTAAAAATAAACTACGGCGAACGCATGGAAGCCATCACGCCCAAGGGAAGCGGTTTTGAAGTCAAAACCACCAAAGGCTCGTATCAAACGTCCACGATTTTGCTCGCCATTGGACGCCGCGGCACACCGCGCAAACTCAATGTACCCGGTGAAGAGCAAAACAAAGTGATGTATCGATTAATCGATCCGGAACAATACAAAGGCAAGCACGTACTCATCGTCGGTGGTGGTGACAGTGCCTTGGAGGCAGCGCACAGCATTGCCGACGAACCCGGCTCGACAGTAACCTTATCCTATCGAAGCGCCGCATTCAGCCGCGCCAAGGTGAAAAATCGTGACAAAGTCCAACAATACGACGCCGAAGGGAAGTTAAAAGTATTGATGAATTCAAACGTCAAGGAAATTCTGGCGGACAAAGTCGTGATCGAGCAAGAAGGCCAAAAGATAATCCTGCCCAATGATGCGGTGATTGTCAGCGCCGGCGGTATCGTTCCCACGCCATTGCTAAAAAGCATCGGCATTGAGGTGGAAACCAAATTTGGCACTACATGATTGACGTACTGGACTTGCATTTTAGAAGCGTCTAAATATTGCGTGCATCTAAATATTGCGTAATAGTATCAGCCACTTGTTCCGGGAGTATGTCAATCATGCAATTATTTTTCGGGCACTGCTTGAACCGTTGCGTGTGATAACAAGGACTGCACGCTAAGTTGGCGGAAAAAATCTGCACGTCATTATGCGGTGTTTTGTACGGCGCCGTGCGTTTCGGATTGGTGGGGCCAATCAGCATAAATACCGGCGTATTAACCGCTCCAGCCATGTGCGCAGGCCCCGTATCAGTAGAGACGACGGCGTCGGCGGCCGCCAACACGCCAATCAAATCCGCAAAGTCGGTTTTACCCACCAGATCGATAACCTTGTCCGGATAGGGTTTAAGATACTCAAAAAAGCCCAGCTCGCTTTTACCGCCCACGATGACCACTTGGCGTTGCTGTCGGGAGAAGCTTGTCATTAGTTTACGCCAGTGGTCCACCGGCCAATTGCGATAATTTTTCTCCGGCGGCAAATGGTGATGGCTATTGCTGGGTACCAATACTATATAACCACCCTCCAACCTATAGCGTGCGCGGACCTCGCTCTCGGGACTGCCAATTAATTTCGGCTCAGCCAACCTCAGGCTTTGTGCGTCCAGAAAGCTCTCGTAGATCAAATGCAGATTTTCCACGGCATGCGTTTGAGGCGGTTCTTCGAATAATCGATAAGGCATACCGATTTTGGTTTTTGCTTTACTCAGCCGCACCATGGTGTTGAAGATGGAAGCAAGCTCCAAGTTCACGATCAAGTCATACGATTTGCGCCAGGAACCGAATACAACGGCGCGTTTACCCCGGTTAAACACCATTGGCGCTCTGCGGCTACTGAGTTCAAAGACGTGATGAATGCGAGGATCTCGGGAAAACACGCGACCAATACCGGCCTTTGCTACCCAATCAATGGTTACCGTCTCACCGTATTGATGGCGCAGGGGGTCTATGATACTGGATGCGCATACGGTGTCCCCCAACTGGCCCGCTCTGATCACCAGTATTCGGCTTACTTTATCATTCATTAACTACTATCCTAGGTCAAGCCACCCCAATGGATTCCACCACGAAGATCACAAAGGGAAATACTCACTTACTAATAATTTTCGTGTGATTCGTGGTGAATATTTTAATATCCAAACGGTCTAGAACAGGGAAAACAGGCCCTTATTCTTTTTGTATTCCTCAATCATCTGGACGATCTGCGTGTGGTTGCGTGCCTTGGCAAGGGATTCTGCGGTTTCTTTGCGTTTGTTTTTCAAATCCGGATCAGCGCCATTGGCCAGCAACAGCTTCACAACCGGCGTGTGGCCATTGGCTGCAGCCAACAGAATAGGCGTACTGCGTACATTGTTTTCCGCGTTCTTATCCGCACCATTGTCCAACAAACGTTTTGCGGCAGCTTCCTGCCCGGCATCCGCGGCCAAGTGCAATGCGGTGTTGCCCACATTACTTTTTGCCTCCACATCGGCACCGTTTTTCACCAAGATTTCAATCAATTCGGC
Organism: Gammaproteobacteria bacterium; assembly: GCA_022340845.1. Taxonomy (GTDB): domain Bacteria; phylum Pseudomonadota; class Gammaproteobacteria; order SZUA-152; family SZUA-152; genus JAJDNG01. The sequence continues at coordinate 7,426 of JAJDNG010000193.1, forward strand.
ACGCCCTTTGCGCGCGGCTGCCATCAATGCGGTTTCAGCGTCTTTGTCTCGTTTGTTAACTTTGGCGCCCTTTTTAATTAAACGGCGCGCAACATCTTGGTCCCCGTGGTAAGCCGCAAGCCATAACAGGCCACGGTCTTTTTTATCTTGCCATGACAGATCGGCGCCGTTATCAATGAAAAGTGAAGCGGCCCGTTGCTCACCACGCTCAATGGCCAACACCAAGGCTGTACTGCCATCTTTTGCCGCTATGTTCAGGTTGGCTTTCCATTTCACCAGGGTTTCCACAGCCTCGTACTGCGAATCCAATATGGCTAACATTAAAGCAGTGCGACCGTTTTTATTTTCCAAATCCAAATTCGCCTTGTAGCTTGCCAACGTTTTAATCACGCCGCTGTGTCCTTCCCGTGCCGCCAACATGGCTGCGCTCAACCCTTGCGCTTGCTGCTTGTTGGGATCTGCGCCGCGAAGCAACAACAGGTGCGCAATTTCCACATTCCCTTTCAGTGATGCGTACATCAGCGCGGTGTGACCTTCTTTTTCCTGGCTGTTTATCGCCGCACCGCCCTGAATTAATTTTTTAGCGTTATTCAGTTTACCCTCCCAGGCGGCAATCATCAGCGGCGTCCAACCTTCGTATAAATTCTTGGCGGACAATTCGCGTTTATTTTTCTTGTCCTTGGTATTGAGCTTTGGCGCAACGGGCAATTCGTGGTCTTGCGCTCCGCTTAAACGCAGCTGCGTCATGATTTCTACATGGGTATTGGCCTTGGCTAAAGTGTAGGCGCTGTGACCAGCTCTGTTTTTATGGCTAACATCTGCATTGTTATCCAGCAGAAATTTCACGACGTTGTCATACCCTCGTTCGGACGCAAACATAAGCGGGGTTTCGCGCATATTGTTTTGTGCGTTGATATTGGCTTTGTGACGCAACAATGTCTTGGTGGCTGAAAGCTTGCCGTTCATGGCGGCAAACATCAATGCTGTCCATCCCTGATTATTGACCGCATCCACTTTTACACCAGCACGCAACAATGCCACCAAGACATCCGAATGCCCTTCTGCCGCGGCCACCATCAATGCCGTATCACCGTATTCATTTTGTTCATTCGCTCCGACACTGCCCACCGCGCTGTTCTGTAATAATTTCTCTACCACCGGCAAGTGGCCCCCTTTAGCGGCTAGCATCAGCGGCGTCCAGCCGCGGTTGTCTTTGGCATTAACATCGGCGCCGGAATTAATCAGCAGATCAACGCTACCTAATGAGCCACTTTCTGCAGCCAACGCGAGAACGCCTTTATCGGAGGAATCAACGACTTGGGCATTAGCACCGGCTTGCAGTAGCGCTTTGAGCAAATCGGTATGATTATTCTTGACCGCGTACATCAGCGGATTGATGCCATCAGGTCCGATTTGTTCTATATTGCCGCCGGCTTTCAAAACCAGCTTTAAAACTTCCAGATTACTTCCGCGAGCGGCGTGCAGCACGGCGGAAAGTTGTTTTTTGTCTTTTTTGTTGGGATTGGCCCCGGCGTTTAATAATGCGGCAACCACTTCCTGGTGGTCCTTTTTGCCCTTTTTGACCGCTTCGATCAATGCGGTGGAACCCAGCTTGTCTTGCAGCCTGATGTTCGCTCCACTTTTGATTAATTGCGCTACCGCATCCTTGCTCCCCGCATTGGCCGCCAGCATTAAGGCGCTCTGCCCTTGCTTATTGACGGCATCCGGCAATGCACCGGCACTAATCAATTCGCTGACGACATCCGCGTGGTTTTTTTCCGCCGCTTCCATAAGCGGAGTTTGTCCGTGTTCATCCGCTTCATTGACATCAACTCCGCTGGCAACCAACCGTGCCACCACGTCCGCCTCGCCACCGCGGGCAGCAAGGCGTAACTTTTCCACGTCCGGTAGCGTAGACTTCTCTACGGCAGAAATTGTTGAGGTGCCCAGTTTCGCCAGTTTATTCGCCGCTAATTCATAATCCTGCGAGGCCGCCTTCTCATACCAAAAGGCGGCTTTCTCGTGGTTTTTGTCCACTCCCCAACCGTTCTCGTACATCACCCCCAGGTTGTATTGGGCTTTTACGTGGTCTTGACGCGCCGCTTTCTCAAACCATTTGGCGGCTTTTTTGGGATCTTTAACCACCCCTCTGCCGGAACGATACAAACTGGCAAGATTGTATTGGGCTTCGCTATAGCCTTGATGAGCGCTGCGTTCGAACCAGAACTCCGCTTGACTGAAATCACGGAGCACCCCGCGGCCTTTGCTATACATTTCTCCCAGCTGGTTTTGTGCCCTGGGATCTTTCTGCTCGGCCATTTGCCGCCAGATACTAATCGCTTGTTGATAATCCCCGTTTTCATAGGATTTCTCAGCTTGCTCCCACGGTCCGGCCTGTACAGTGCTTAAACCGAGCAACCAGCACATGCCTAATAGCCCGATAAGTATTTTTTTAACTTCGGTTTCTGTAGCACCGGGTTTTTTAGCGCATTGTTTGCTGTGTTTCTGCTGCGAACAAGTTAAACTTAGCATCATCACTGAGGTTTCATCCCTTTAATCCGATTCATTACTATACTAGGCAAAGTATTTTAACGCGATCTCTGAAAATTTGTCGTATTTGTTCCACAAAACACCTCACAAATCATGCAGACAACACGACTTTGCAGTGGGTTGGTGGATTGTTGGTTGGCATATTGCCTTAAGTTAAAATAAGCGTTTATCCGACTTCCATAAGGCAGACACAGCCACTTTATCACGATCAATCCATAATATGACTTTCGATTCCAAACGCATCCGCGAAATCCCCTACAATTACACGTCGTTTTCGGACCGGGAGATCGTTATCCGTTATCTCGGCCAGGATATGTGGGAAACCCTCAACGAATTGCGCGGGCAACGTAAAACAGGCCGTTCGGCACGCATGCTGTTTGAAGTCCTGGGTGATATCTGGGTCATTGCCCGCAACCCTTATATTCAGGACGATTTATTGGCGAACAAAAAGCGCCGTGCCTCGCTGGTGCATGCGTTACACCACCGCCTGGATCAAATTCTATCTCGCGCCGAGGGCAATGCTCTGGCGCTGAAACTGGTGGAGCAAGCTCGCCGGGCCGTAAAAGATTTTGAACAATGGCTGTTTGAGGAAAACGACTTGCGCAAACAAGCCATGCGCAGACTAACGCGCGTCACCCGGCGCGACAATGTGCACTTCGGCGGTTACGCCAAAGTCTCCCACGTTACCGATGCCTCCGACTGGCGGGTGGAATTTCCTTTTGTGGTCCTAACCCCCGACAGTGAGCAGGAAACCCGCAACGTGGTGCAGGCATGTGTGGAGTTAGGCCTGTCCATCATCCCACGTGGCGGCGGCACGGGCTATACTGGGGGAGCAGTGCCCTTAAGTTCCCGCTGCGCAGTCATCAATACCGAAAAGCTCGATCATCTCGACGACGTACAATCAACGACCCTGCAAGGTGTGGACCACCCCGTGACCACGATTCACGTCGGCGCCGGCGTGGTCACCCGGCGAGTCGCTGAACGGGCCGAAGCCGCCGGCTGTGTGTTCGCCGTTGACCCCACCTCGCAGGATGCTTCGTGCATTGGCGGCAACATCGCCATGAACGCCGGTGGCAAGAAAGCCGTATTGTGGGGAACTACGCTGGACAACCTGGTATCCTGGAAAATGGTCACGCCCGAAGCGTCCTGGATTGTAGTGGAACGTCTCAACCACAATCTAGGCAAAATCCACGAACAGGAAATGACAACATTTAAAGTCAGCCGCTTCAAAGCCAACGGAAAATCCCTGGAAAGCGAACCGCGCCTGCTGCACATTCCAGGCAAGGAGTTACGCAAGCTCGGACTGGGCAAAGACGTCACCAACAAGTTTCTCGGCGGTTTGCCCGGCATACAAAAAGAAGGCTGTGACGGCTTAATCACCTCCGCCACTTTTGTATTGCATCGCATGCCTCAGTTCATGCGCACTGTGTGTCTGGAGTTTTACGGCGCCGACATGCGCCTGGCCGTGCCAGCCATTGTGGAGACCAAAAATTATCTGGATGGCCTGCACAACATAAAGCTGGCCGGGATGGAGCACTTGGATGAGCGCTACATCCGCGCTGTTCGCTATACCGCCAAAGCCGCCCGGCGGGATTGTCCGAAAATGATCTTGCTGATCGATATCGCCGGTGACAACGATGACAAAGTGGCTGATGCTGCCTCAACCGTGGTACGCATGGCCAACGCAAGAAACGCAGAAGGGTTTATCGCCGTCAGCCCCGAGGCTCGTCACCGGTTCTGGTCCGATCGCGCCCGCACTGCGGCCATCGCCGCACACACCAACGCTTTCAAAATCAATGAAGACGTGGTGATTCCCCTGGATAAACTCGCCGAATACAGCGAGCATATAGAGCGTATCAATATCGAGCTCTCCACCAAAAACAAACTCGCCATGATCGATGCGGTGATGGATTATCTGGACGGGGATATCGTCAGCACCATCCCAAAAATGGAATTCGAGACCAGCATAGAAAACGATGTCATCATCCAAGCCAAGCAGAGCGCTGCCAGAGAGCACTTGCACGGCATCAAGCAACAGTGGCAGGGAATTATTGATCATCTGGATGAACCGGCCGGCAACCACCTTGGGTTGCTCAATTCTGAAGTGATCATCGATGATGAAGTGCTTACCGGGGAAGCGCTTTGCCCCGAAACCACCGTGTTTCGTCTGTTACAACAACGCAGCCTGCGCATCTCTTATCGGCGCAGCGTTGAAAAACCGCTAAAGGAAATATTTGCCGGTCGGGAACTGGAAAAAATTCGCCACACGCTGGACATCATCCATAAAGAAAAGCGCAATAGCCGGTTGTTTGTGGCCACCCACATGCATGCCGGCGACGGCAACGTGCATACGAACATCCCGGTGCACTCTAACGACTACGATATGCTGCACGAAGCCGAGCAAGTGGTAACCCGGATCATGGACATCGCCGAGTCCCTGGGCGGCGTCATTTCCGGTGAACACGGGATTGGGATCACCAAGATCCGTTATCTGGACAAACACACCGTCAATGCGTTCCGCAAATACAAAAAAGAGGTCGACCCGAAACAGGTTTTCAATCCGGGAAAACTCCTGGAAGGCTCCGGGCTGGCCAATGCTTACACTCCGTCACTGCGATTGGTGCAACAAGAGGCCATTATTTTAGAGGCCAGCGAATTAGGCGAGCTGAATGCCGAAATCAAAGATTGTTTGCGTTGCGGAAAGTGCAAACCCGTTTGCAATACCCATGTACCCAGGGCCAATTTGCTGTATTCGCCGCGCAATAAAATTTTAGCCAGTGGCTTGATCATCGAAGCGTTTTTATACGAAGAGCAAACCCGCCGCGGCATCTCGGCCCGTCATTTCGACGAAATGAATGATGTGGCGGATCATTGCACCGTGTGCCATAAGTGTTTGTCTCCCTGCCCGGTTAATATCGATTTCGGTGATGTATCGGTCCATATGCGCAATGTACTGCGCCAACATGGCCAAAAACATTACAACTTCGGCAGCCAACTGTCCCTGGCGTTTCTTAATATCACCGATCCCACCGCCATAAAACTCATGCGCAAAGTCATGATCGAGTGGGGATATCGCGCCCAACGTATCGCCTATCACTGGGCAAAGCATCTGCGGTTAGTCGGAAATAAACAACCGCCCATGGCGACCACCGGAACCACTGCCGTTAGGGATCAAATCGTGCACCTGGTTCGAAAACCCATGCCGAAAAAAATCCCGGCTAAGACATCGCGGGCACTGCTTAATTTGGAAGACGATAAGTACGTTCCTATCCTCAGGGACCCGAAAAAAGTCACCGATGATTCCGACAGCGTGTTTTATTTTCCGGGCTGTGGCTCGGAGCGACTGTTCAGCCAGATCAGCCTGGCGACCTTGGCCATGTTATACGATCTGGGCACGCAGACAGTATTGCCGCCGGGCTATCTGTGTTGCGGCTACCCGCAGACTTCCAGCGGTGATGAGACCAAAGGCCGGCATATCTCTGTCAACAACCAGGTGTTATTTCATCGCGTCGCCAACACCCTCAATTACATGGACATAAAAACAGTCATAGTCAGTTGCGGGACTTGCATGGATCAATTGCAAAAATATCAGTTCGAACAGATATTTCCCGGTTGCCGTTTACTGGACATTCACGAATACCTCATGGAAAAAGGAATTTCGTTAAACGGTTCACAAAGCAAATACCTGTATCACGATCCTTGTCATTCGCCCATGAAAACCTACAGCCCGGCGCAGGTAACCCGCACGCTTATGGGGCAGGAAGTCCTGCAGTCGGACCGCTGTTGCGGCGAGGCCGGCACGTTCGCGGTTTCCAGGCCAGATATTGCCACACAAGTGCGTTTCCGAAAGCAGGAAGAACTGCACAGCAATCTCAACAGCGTGATCGGCCAAGACAAAGTCGACAACCAGGAGGTGAAACTGCTCACCGCCTGCCCGGCCTGCCAACAGGGACTGTCGCGCTATGAACAAGATACCGGCTTGGAAACCACCTACATAGTCATGGAACTGGCCAAGCATTTACTCGGCAAAAACTGGCAAAATCATTTTGTTGAACAAGCCAATTCTGGCGGTATAGAGCGGGTATTACTGTGAAAATGAAACGAAGCTTGGGTGAACACGACGATCAGGATGCGGGCAATGATGAGCTTGAAATCGACAACCGGGTCAGCAAATCGCAATTAAAACGCGAGAGCCATGCACTTCAGTTATTAGGTGAGGAGTTGGTTCAGCTAAATAGCCAACAGTTGCGCCAAATCGAGCTACCGGAAGACTTATTGCAGGCCATCAAACTGGCCCAAACCATAAAACAACACGGCGGCAAAAAACGCCAGTTACAGTACATCGGCAAATTAATGCGTAACGTCGACGTCGAGCCCATTCAAAAAAGCCTGGATGATATAAAAGGCATTTCGGCCCAAGCCATTGCGACTCAACACAAAATTGAACACTGGCGCCAGCGGCTTATCGATGAAGGTGATACTGCGCTAAACCAATTGCTGGAAGCGTATCCAAACATAGAGCGTCAGCGTATCCGGCAGCTGCTGCGCAACCTCCAGCAAGAATCCCTGAACAACAAGCCACCTAAGGCGTTCCGCGAACTGTTTAAATATTTGCGGGAGTTTTTGTAAATGTATCGATTAAACACCCGGCAATAAAACTTCAGCGCAATAGGCGTCTAGGGAGGTACGGTTTTTTCAACGCTACGTTTCACAGAATCCGTGGACATGTTAGAATTTCTTACGATTTTCACCTCGGCACAATACAGTAGCATATGCTAATAAAACGATAGATATAGGTAAAAGTAACGATAGAAACGCAATGGAAAATTGTGATATTTTCTTTAACCGTGGTTTATTTGAAATTTTCGTTCTAATAATAGCAATTTAAAAAATGACAAGGAGAAAAACCATGCAATTCAAGACGGCTGATTTGTTGTCCACATTGTTATTCGCCACATTTATAACGCTGGCAGCCGGGGCTCACGCTGAAGACATAGACTCA
>JAJDNG010000195.1 GCA_022340845.1 Gammaproteobacteria bacterium
TGATCCGCGCGCATCTTAAGACGGAAGTCAGAATCCCGATGTTTGTGCTGATTATCGCCTCGGTGGTGACGGTGATTGAGTTACTAATGAATGCTTATTTGCACGAACTCTATCGTGTATTAGGTATATTCGTGCCGCTGATCGTGACCAATTGCGCGGTCATCGGCCGAGCCGAAGCCTTTGCCAGCAAACGCAGCGTGCATCATTCCATGGTGGACGGATTTTTTATGGGCTTGGGATTTACTGTTGTGTTGTTGTTACTGGGTGCATTTCGAGAAATATTGGGTTATGGGACGGTTTTCCGCCAGGCGGATTTGATGTTTGGTGAAGCCGCAAATCAAATGATGGTTACTTTTGCCACGGATTACGATGGTTTTTTATTCGCTATATTGCCGCCAGGTGCTTTTATGGGGTTGGCGGTGTTGATTGCTTTTAAAAATATCGTCGATAAAAGAATTCAGCAAAGACAGCGGATTATTAAAACGCAAACGATTCATAAGGCAATGGATGATAACGTCACCGATGCTGTATAAATCCTATGAGTCGGGCATCGTCCGGCACCAAGCCTTAAGCGCCTGAAAAATTCCTGTTGTTTTCGGCGTGTAAATCCTTTTTAGTGGATTACACCTCAGGTCAGGCACCAAAATGGTTTATTATCGCAGTTTCGTAGTGAGTAAGTTTCATCTCACTGTGAAGCGTATTGGGTAGGGTCTAGAGTTCTAGTATTTGAATCGATTCACCAAAGCGTTCAGTGTTTCGGAGGTGACGGAAAGTTTTTCGCTGTTTTCCGCGATACTGTGGGCTTGCTCGTCGGCGTCGTCAGCCATTTGGTTGATGTTGACGATACTTTGGTTGATTTGTTCGGCCACTGAAGATTGTTGTTCGGCGGCGCTGGCGATTTGCATGGTCATTGAGGTGATGCGGCTCACGGCATCGGTAATAGAATCCAGAGAGGCGCCGGAACTGTTGGCCACTTCCATTGTTGTGTTGGCCAAATCACGGTTTTCGAGAATGCTGGTAACGGCATTGGTGGCCTCTTTTTGCAGGCCTTCCACTTTGCTACGGATCTCTTCGGTGGACTGTGTGGTGCGATTGGCCAAGGTGCGCACTTCATCGGCCACGACTGCAAAACCACGACCTTGTTCCCCGGCCCGTGCCGCTTCGATGGCGGCGTTCAAGGCCAATAAATTGGTTTGTTCGGCGACACCACGGATGACATCGATGACCGAACTGATTTGATTAATTCCTTCACCCAATTGCTCGATAGTTTGAGCGGTAGCCTGAGTTTTTTCCGTTAAGGTCTGAATGGCATCCAGGGTTTTGTTGACCAAGGCACGGCCTTCTTTGGTCTGTCGGTCCGCATCTTTGGTGCTTTCGGCCGTCAACTCTGCGTTTTGCGCCACTTCATGCGAGGCGGATGACATTTCGGTGATCGCGGTGGCGGCTTGGTCGACTTCCGATTTTTGCCGCTTAATCGATTCGCTGGTGTTGACGGTGGTGCGGTTCATGTCTTCAGAGGCTTGCGCCAAATGAGTGGAGGTTTCGGACACCAAGCGCACAATGATTTGGATGTTTTCCGCAAAGGTATTAAATTGCGCCGCTAAAGCGGCGATTTCGTCGTTGCCTTTTTGCTCCAGCCGTTGGGTCAGATCACCTTCGCCTTCGGCAATATTTTTCAAGGCAGTCACGGCCGCTTTTAAGGGTGATACAATAGCTTTTGTGATTAACCAGGCGACTAATGTGCCGATGGCAAGGCCAAACACCAACAGGAAGGCAACGGTTTTAATGGTGGACGATGCCTGGTTGACCAGTTCAGTATTGGTGTTTTCGATGGCCTGACGTTGGTACGACACCAGTTCATTCAAGTTTTCATCGATTCGCTGCAGAATAGGGCCGATTTCGGTGCGGATTAAAAATGCGTCCACCCTTGCTTTGTCACCTTTGTGAATCTCGATCAATTGCTTGAGGTTTTTCTCCCACTTGGTACGCAAGTCCAATAAGCTGGCCAGGCCTTCTTCTTGTTCGAAGGTCAATATATCGCTATATTCCTGGATTTCGTTCAGCGAGTTTTGGGATTTTTCCAGAAACAAACGGATGTTTTGCAGTATTTCTTCACTGCCGAACGTTAGAAACAAACGGGTGTTGTTGGTGACATTGGACCAGGCATATCGAAACTCTGTGATGGCCTTGGTGAGTTTGCGTCGCTGCGGCGTGACTTGTTCTCCGTCCTCCGACAACAACATATTGGAAATGATTTGAAAGATTTCATTATTGAGTGGATTTAAGTTATCCGTAGAATAACCGATGGCGAGGAAATTTTTCTGCAGGTTTTCCGCCAACTCCACCATGCGCGTTTCATACTGTTTAAACGCGGCAATGTCTTTTTCCACGGCATCGATGAGCGCTTGCGTTTTTTCGTCTTTTTGCGCAACCGGAGTGGCTTTTAACTCGCCCAGTTTGGCATCCAGCGCGTGCAGTGATTGCAGATAAGATTGCTGGTGTTGTTTTTCTTTGGTGAGTAAATAAAATCCCAATGATGTGGAAGTGGCGTTTAATTTGTTGATCAGTTCCAGCGAAAGAATCAGCGTAGGCTGAATTTCCTGTACCACCAAATCAATTTTTGCCCGCGAATCGGAAACACTGAACAGGGTTTTTACCACCACCATGGCCAGAATCAGCAATATGACGCCAAAGCCACCCCACAGTTTGTGTTGGATGGTCGTGAACTTAAAAAAATTCAGTCGTGAAAACATAGTTCTACCCAGAATTCTTCCTGTGGTTATAAGGTTTATCCATCAAAATTATCGGTCACACAATCGGATTCTTTACTGCTCATAATCTTTGTCTTAAGCGCTTCTCATTGACATGAAATGTAACGGTTTTTCCAATTTGCCGTTTTTTTTGCCGCTTTGTTTGTTTGGGTTCGTTAACTCGATTTTACCGCCTTGTCGGGCTCGGAGTCCTCACCATTGACTGCCGGTAGTTCGGAATCAAAGTCGAATCCATCGGTGGTTTCACTTTGCAATTTCGACAGCTCTTCGCTTTTTTGGGTAATCATTTCGGTCAGGGATTCGATTTCTTTCATGAGTGAATCCTGGCTGTGGGCTTCGTTGTCATCGGTTTGTGACAAGTCCACTTCCTGGCTCTGCACCCGCGCGAGTTCTTCACTGCGTTGTTCCAGAGTTTTTTCCAGTTCGGCGATTTCAGATTCCAGTTCGGTGATATGTTCCGCTTGCTGCGAATTTTCTTTTTCCAGGCTGGTGATGCGCTCGTTGGCTTCCTCCAGTTCCTGTTGCGCAATGATTAATTGTTCCTGCTGAGGGGATTCCTCATATTCTTTGATCAGTTCGTTCAAGCGTCCATTTTCTTTTTCCAGGGTTTCCACGCACATATTGAGTTGGGCCTGGGCGACTTCTATTTCTTCGAGTTTTTTGGCGACTTCCTGGTTGTTTTCCGGGCTGGTCGATTTATCTTGCAGGGATTTTTTTAACTCATCCATGGTGTTGTGCTGCCTGGAAATGATTTTGCGCAGCCGTTCCAGGTCTTCATTGGCGGATTCGATCGTCAGGCTGGGGTCTTTTATTACCCCGCCGGGTTTGGCGATATTGTCTTCCAGCGTGGGGATGTTAACCGCTGAGTCGTTGATATCAATGTCATCCAATTCATTGAGTGTGGGTTGATCATCGCCGTTGGGATCAGCGTCGGCTTCCACCAACTTCTCTTCTTCGTCAGTGGCTTGCGAAGCTTTGGCCGGTGCTAAATCTTCAAGACCATGGATGAGTTGCTCCCAGTACGCGTCCGAGTTTTCTGCTTGCTCCTGAGCGCTGATTTCGGCTTGTAGAAAATTCAAGCGTGATCCCAGGATTCTGGCCTGTTCTTCGGGAAGTTCCGCCAGCTTTTGGCGGGTCTGCTCTAAATTTTGTTGCAGATAATCGCCAAACTGTATTTCGGGTTGTGGCTCAGCGATGGTCTCGACGCGACGTGGTGGATCTGACTCTGCTTCATTGCGTTGCCGTGATATGCGCCGGTTACGCAGAAAAAGATACACCGCCAATCCCGTGGTGATGAGGGCAAGCTCACTAATCGATAATATGGCTAAAAAGAGCGATTGGGACATGATAGGGTGCTTATATGAATTACGCGCAATGGTTATGCCGCTCGCTTTTCATCCTCCGGTTCCGCATCATCGGCCTGTTCAGATTCTGTGCCGCCACTGGCTGCTTTTTTCTTTTTCATGCGGTACACGAAAAAGGCTGCGCCACCCAGCAAGGCGAACGCGCCGTTAATTAGTAAGAATATTATCAGCGCTTTTGCTAAATTGGGGCCTTGTTTAGATTCAATGTTTTCCTGGTGAGGTTCTGGATCCGCAACAGGTTGGTGCGGATTTTCCGCCTCGGCTGCGGGTTCTACGCCAGCCGGTTCCTCGCCATGGTCTTGCTTTGGGTCATGGGATTCGCTGGTCGGCGGCGGTGGTGAATGTTGCGCTTCTGCACTGGCATGTGCTGCGGGGGGTTCCGGTACGACAGCCATTGCATGCGGTTCGGGTTCAGGTGCTGCCGCCGGAGCTTCAATGGGTGGTTCGATCGTCGGTTCGATCGTCGGTTCTATCGTCGATTCAACGTTGGGAACCATAGGAGCAGGCTCGTGATGAGACTGTGCCTGGGGCTCGCTGTGGGTTTTGGCTAAACTGGCGGGGTCAATCACGTTGACCAGACTGTTTCGTACTCGCGAGAATGTGCTGCTGTCGGCAGTCACTTCAATTTGATAACGCCCGGCGGCGGGTAGCGCGATGTGATTCATATAAATTCCGGATAATTTACCACTACCGTCTTCAGTGGTTTGTGCCTGCATATCCAGTTCGTGAGTCATGCCTTCAGGCGTATGTACCATCAATGCCATTTTTATGGTGGAAAGGATGGAGGGTTTATCAATAGTCTTGTCTTTGTCTTCCAGCCAGGCGCTGATGAACAAGCCCTCGCCAATGGACACTTCCTGCGGCTCGATTTGCAGTTGAAATTTTAAATCGGTGATGATGTAGGCTTTATTCTTGCCGGTGCTGGACTTGATTTTCCATTGACCGGGTTGGGGATTTTGCACGGTAATCAAATCGAATGCCTGGGCGGTAAACCATTTGATGGAATCGGGTTTGTTTGCGGCGGAGATAACCGCCCCGTCCGGCGTCAACAATGACAACACGACCCCTTCGTTTTCTTTTGAACCGACAATAGTGACTTCTTTGATGGCATTGTCGATGGTGAATTTTTCTCCGTCAAAGGGCAGCATATTGGGCTGCTTGTTCTGTTCGAATATGGATGTGTAGACATCGTGCAGCTGTTTATCGGTTTGCGCCAAATTGAATTTCCCGCCGGTGGCATCGGCCAGTTGTTTCAAGGTGGTCTGGTCGGATCCGTCAGTAAAAGCAATCGTGTGCAATTCGATGTTTTGATTTTTAAGATGAGGGATTAAGTCTTTCATTAGGGTTTCGCTCTTGGACTGATTTTTAACGTTGTCGCCCAGGTCCATCTTGCCATCGGTCATTAATACGATAATTGTTTTGCGATCGGGTAAAGGATTACGATTGATTACCCGCATGGCGCCTTCCACCGCACCGAGCAAATTGGTGTAAACCCCTTTGTGAGAGATTTTGTCCACCGCGGCGAACAGTTTGGTTTCGTTCTGTTTGCCTTTTACCGGGGTGAAAAACGCGACGGGATACCCTTGGTCGCTGAAGCTGACCACACCGGCGCGGTCGTTTTCTCCCAGTAGAGAAATCAATAACTTGGCTGCCGGTTTGCGTAATTCGTTGGGATCAGTCCATTTCATGCTGCCAGAGCTGTCCATGACCAGCACCACATCCAAAGGAAGCTTGCTTGGGTCTGTGGGGGCCGCCTGCGAGGCGGGCAAACAACCGAACACCAGAAATGCCAGTAAGACCCGGGTGATACAAAGGAAATGTTTGCTAAATTTTGTCATCCTGATTCATCGCTCGCTGATTTTGCCTACGGTTGCACGTATAACACTTATAAAAGGTGCAACAAATTTTCCGAATAATTTCTGGCACTATCGGCAGCAATGCGCAAAGATTTAATCTGTCTCAATGGCTTAGGCGCTATGTGCGGAAGGCACAGCGATGCGGAAGCGACATCCATCCAGTCTGCCGCGATGTGTAAACTGAACCAATGAATGGCGTAAAACTCCAATATAATCAGTCAATTGATCTTGCATTTACCATCGTGCAGCAAAATACACTACTATGATTCTTAAGAGCAGTGGCTCTTAAAACCAATGATTCTTATGACCAACCGCCTCCCGGATGGGGTATTCGTTTACAGCAATTGAGGTTATAGACTGCCTTGATAAAACTATTCAGCGACTAAAAATTAAGATTAATCCAATACCTAGAGAGTGTTATGCGACCAGCCCATTTAATCTCCATATTGCAAAAAGAATTCGAAAGCGTGCAACACGGCCACCATACTCCCGTGATGCTGTGGGGGCCGCCGGGCGTGGGTAAATCCCAAATGGTCGCGCAAGTGGCACAACAATATGGCGTGCCGATTATCGATATCCGCTTGTCGCAAATGGAGCCCAGTGATTTGCGCGGTATTCCGTTCCGGGTCGAAGACCGGGTGGAATGGGCGCCACCCGCTATGTTGCCCAATGCCGAACGCCATGGCGAACAAGGCTTTTTGTTTTTAGACGAAATCACCTCGGCGCCCCCCAGTGTGTCGGCCGCGGCCTATCAGCTCATCCTAGACCGGCGCCTGGGGGCATATGAAGTGCCGAAAGGTTGGGTCATTATCGCTGCCGGCAACCGCCAGGGTGACCGCGGGGTCACCTATAGCATGCCCTCACCGTTGGCGAACCGTTTTTCTCACTTCGAAGTGGACACACATTTGGACGATTGGGTAGCGTGGGCGTTTGCCCATGGGATTGATGATCGAGTCATCGCGTTTTTACGATTCCGACCGGAACTGTTGTTTGATTTCGACCCCGCGCACAATCCGGTGGCTTTTCCTTCGCCGCGCTCCTGGGAGTATGCCCACCGCGCCTTGCAGAAATTCCTGGACAGTCCCCAGTTGTTGTTGGGCAGCTTGCAAGCCTGCGTGGGACAGGCGGCGGGCATAGAACTGAACGCTTTTGTCAGTAACTTGGATCAGTTGCCGGATTTGGACGCTATTGTGCGGGGTGAAAAAGTGGGCGTGCCCAAAGAAACCGATTTGCAGTATGCCGTGGCCACTGCATTGGTTGGCCATGCAATAAGGGCGAAAAGCACGCCCAAAGCCATGGAGATCTGGGGCAATATCCTGAATTATGCGCAAAAATTTCCCCAGCGAGAGATGGGCGTTATGCTGGTATCCGACATGCATCGTGCTGTTGGCCAGGATCTGTTTGCCGTGCCTCAGTTTGCCAAGTGGGCTGACTCAGTAGCCGAAGTGATGTTGTATTAAGCCTAAGCCTAAGCCAAAGCCAAAGCCAAAGCCAAAGCAGATTACGAACCGCAAGTGTTTTACGATTATGAGCGATGACATCGAAATCAAATTAAGCGCAGCCCGTACCAAACTGATTATCGATAAACCGTTCCTCGGCGCCCTGGTGTTACGATTGCCCATGGAAGCGGGTGATCCCAGCTGGTGTAAAACCACGGCCACCGATGCCCGCAAACTCTATTACAATCCGCAATACATCGAAAGTCTGGACTTGACCCAAACCCAGTTTGCTCTGGCTCATGAGGCATTGCATTGCGCGCTGTCTCATTTCGCCCGCCGCCAGCACCGCGACAAACACCGCTGGGACCTGGCGTGCGATTACGCCATCAATCCATTGCTGATTAATGACGGCTTAATGCCGCCGCCCGGTGCGTTGTACGACGACTGCTTCGAAGGCATGACTGCCGAAGAGATCTATCCTTCCATTCAGGAAAACAGTGAAGAGCAGCCCATGGACCGGCATTTGTATGACGAGCAAAATCAAGCGGACCGAGGGCAGGGCAGGGACAACGAACATACTAATGCGCCACCCAAGCAGGACAACGGCCAGGACCAACAAGACGGCAAGCAGCAAAGTCGGCAAAAACAGCAAGACGCCAACGGCCAAAAGGAATCCTCGGAAACACCGCGCGAAACCTCCCAACAAAATGCCCCCCAACAAGGTGCGCCACAACCCGAGGCCCTGACCCCGCAGGAGAGAGAAAACCTAAGCACCCAATGGCAGCAGCGACTGGCGGGTGCGGCGCAACAAGCCATGCAAGCGGGAAAACTGGGCGGTGCCATGGCCCGTTTGGTTGATCATATGTTGGAGCCGCAACTGCCGTGGCGGAATCTGTTGGCGCATTACATCAGTTCAGTCGCCAGGGACGATTACACTTATTCGCGGCCTTCCACCCGCCGGGGCGACCCGGCGGTGTTTCCCAGCTTGCGCAGCGGTCAGGTCAGTTTGGTGGTGGCGCTGGACACCAGCGGTTCCATTTCTGATGCGGAAATGAGCGATTTTATTAATGAAATCGATGCCATCAAAAGCCAGGTACGGGCACAAGTCACGCTGCAAGCTTGCGATGCGGCATTGTGCGAAGACGGGCCCTGGTATTACGAACCCTGGGAAGAGTTCAGCTTGCCGCGCAAATTCAAAGGCGGAGGCGGTACTTCGTTTAAACCGGTATTCGATTGGCTGGAGCAACAAGACCAGCAGCCGGACTTGCTGGTGTATTTCACCGATGCCGAAGGCGAATTCCCCAAATACGAACCACCGTGCCCTGTGTTATGGTTGGTCAAGGGCCGGTCCAAAGTGCCTTGGGGACAACGGGTACAGTTAAATTAATCACAGTTGACCTGGACAACAATGGAATTATCACACGAAGACAGTTTGCGGCTAAACGTATTGATCAAACAAGACTTGCACGCCATCCGCATCGATGATGCCTCGATGACGGTACACGCGTTAACGGGAAAGGGTGAAGCCAAAGTACAACTCAATCCCAACTGCCGTGATGATGTGTATATACGGCACATTCGTGAGCTGTTGTCCACTCACGCCCTGGGCTCACCTGGAGGATATCCTGTGTATCTCAAGCGCTGGACCCGTATGGGACAGATGCGCGAGCAAAGCCTGGACAGTTTGTTGATTCTGGGTGAACCGGAAGCCGTCATTGCCGTGGCCCATGCGCCAGGATTGACGGAAGAAATCGCCCGGCGGGCCTGGTGGGTCATGCCGACGGCGGAAGTGGCGAGAAAATTACTTGAGTGCCCCGAAGTGGTCAATGGCGATCTGGGGCGGGAACTGGCCGATTTTCTCATTGAATTCCTACCCTTCGAAGCTGAATCCCATGATGTGGTGCAATCTGTGCGGCTGGTGCTGCAACCGGGCTTAATCGA
>JAJDNG010000205.1 GCA_022340845.1 Gammaproteobacteria bacterium
AAAACCACAGCGATTAATGTTTTTTTACCAGGAAACGATACCTATAGCATCTAGTCTCGCCAGGCAGGCCCAAGCCATGCTCGGTATTTCGAATTGAGTGGTGTAAGTTTATGCAATTCTTAAAAAATTCTGTGGCATTCGGCCATAACACCGTAAAATGGTCTGAACTTAGCATATAACCAACAGTCACAACCGTACCGCGTTATGATATGGTTAAATTCCTCAAGATGACCGAGACGAATATTCCCTTAGTTTGAAAGTGCATGGCTGAAAATTTTAAAAAAAATATTGTGATGGCTCTAGTATGGATGTTGATACTGGCACCGTTGCATGTGGCTTTGGCGTCGGTCAGCGCACTGAGTGGTAATGCACTACCAGGTCACTCCATGCACTCCGCCATGACCATGGAGCAATCCCCGCAAGCGCCTGCCTTAGATCACAAAGGCAACCATCATAGCGGAGCCAGTCAGGTGAGCTCTAACAAGCATTGCCAACAGGATACAAATTGCAGCGGATGTGACACATGCAGTCATTGTTTAAGCGTCATATGTGGTGTTGTCCAGTTTAGCGCACCACCGGCACTGATTCGTATTTCCCCGCCAGCTATACATTCCTACCAAGTTGATCTTTCGGCCGCATTTCGGCCCCCCCGATACTCGTAAAGCAAATTGTTTAGTTGCGGACGACAAAGTCCGCTGTGCAGATTCCGTGTGTCTGCATGGAAATACACTATTGCTTAGGAGTAATGCATGAAAAAGATTTACCAGGCAACGAATCGCCCTTCCGTGGGCAACGTAAATAATGAGTCGCCTCTGCCGCCGGCTGGTGAGCAGAGCACCGATAAAGCCGATGTATCCCGCCGCCGGTTTTTACAAACTGCGGCGGCTTTTACCGGCGGTAGCGCGTTGGCGGTGGGCATGAACTTCACTGCCAAAGCGGAGCAGATGACCCAAGGTGGCACTAATTCCAACCATGGTATGACCGGCCATACCGGTCATACCATGAACGGCTACGGCAGCATGATGTTCATGGAAGGCCATTCCATGAAGCCCGGTCAGATTATCGAACCACCCGGTTCGCCTTCCCCAAATGAAGTGGATTATAAAGTTTTCGACATCGATGTGCGCATCGTGGAGCACGAAATCCTGCCGGGGATCAAGACTCACTTGTTCGCGTTTAACGGCCAGGTTCCAGGGCCAGAGTTTCACGTCACCGAAGGCGATTGGGTGCAGGTGAATTTCACCAACAACACCGAAGAAATGCACACCATCCATTGGCACGGAATAGTGTTGCCCTACACCATGGATGGCGTGCCCATGGTCACCCAGGACCCGGTGCATCCGGGCGACACCTTCGTGTATCGCTTTCAGGCTAAACCTTTCGGTACCCGCTGGTACCACTGCCACTGGAGCACGCCTTTGCACGCCGCCTCGGCCATGCACGGCGCGTTTATCATTCACCGCAAGGACGAGCCGCTCAAGGAGCGTTTCCCGTATACGCGCGATTATACCCTGATGCTGGAAGCCTGGGACATCGACTTCATTCGCGAGGAAATGAACGGCCTGTTAGAAGGCATGAAACAAGTCAACATGCTCATGGCGCAAGGCAAGCTGGACTACAAAACCCACGGATTTTTTAAAGACTATGCGGAATTCAAGCAAGCCGTGGAAAGCGGCGACTACGTAGCCCCTTATCTTCAAAGCCGTTCCTCAGGCGTGGAGATCAAGCCCAATTTCTTCGCCATCAATGGCAAGTCTTACCCTGCCACCAAACGCCTTGGCATCAAACAAGGAGAGTGGATACGCGTAAGGCTCATTAATGCCAGTGGTTTATCGCATCACATGCATTTACACGGTCACGATTTCTGGTGGGTGGCGCAAGACGGCAACGATCTGCCCGAGCCACGGCGGTTGAACACCGTGCATGTGGAGCCGGGGGGCACGTACGACATCATGATCCATGGCGACAATCCCGGCTTCTGGACCTTCCACGACCACAAAACCGTGCACGTGCGCAACAACGGCATCTACCCCGGAGGCATGCTGACGATGCTGGCGTACGAGGATTTCGAACCGACTTACATGCCGTCGGTGTCGGTGGATCAATAAAGGAGGCTAGCCATGCAGATATTCAAACAGTTAATACTGGCAAGCGTCCTCACCGGCTTGCTTGTCCAAAGTGTCCACGCCCTGGAAGTCGACCGCGAAGTCGTGCCTCGCATGACCATAGGCGGCCGGGTGATCAGTACTCTGGATTCAGTGGACATGGATTCAGTGGATATGGATTCCGACCCCGGAGCCAAAGAAGGCATCAACCTGTCTGACTCGGCAATCTTAATGCGATTCGACAAGCGTACCTACCGCGATGGCGTGGCCGGCGCGGTTGTCGGTATCAAAGAGCATGAAGATGCCGTAGCGTTTCATGAGTTGCATGCGTTTTACTGGAACCGCAACTATCGTTTTGAACTGGGCCGTACCCGGCTGCGCAATACCTTGCTGGAATTGCCATTGATCCGCGATGACGATTTGATGGACTACACCCATGTCGGTAACGCCTCATCCAACGAAGAGTTCGATCAAATCTACGGGGAAACCGCCGCATTCGATTGGTATCTGGATCGTAAGATTCAAGCCCTTGGACTGTGGGCCGGCACCCGGCGCAACGGTGATCCCGCCGATTTCCCCGACGCACCGGACGGGTTCGACAGTTACGGCGCCGGTTACGTGTACCAGCAGCCGGAAGACTTGTTGTATGTCAAACGCATCCGCCACGCCGGCGTGTTGTTGGACCGGCAAAAAGTCAATACCGCCGGTGGCGATGAATGGTTGAACGCGGCGGTGGCCGGCATAGAGTTCAATCTCAATATGAACCCGATAAACAACTGGTCTTTGGGATTGCAAACGATCTACAACAACGGGGTGGATAACGCCCAGAACCTTGGCTCAGTTGCCAGCCGCGCCCGGGCCAAATCCACTTCCCTGGTGACCAGCGTGCGTTACACCGGCAGGCCCAAACTGCTGACCCGCTGGCAAGGGGCGATTACCGCCGCCGTGAAAGACTTTTCCGATGTGGATCAGGCCACCCAGTGGAGTATCGCGCCCAACGCGGTATATCGCATCGGCCAGGGCGTGGATGTGTTTGCCCAACTCAAATATACCGACTATGGCGATGGATTGGGCGGTGGCAGTGATACCGTTGTCCAGCTGGGCATGGCATTCAGCCTGGAAGCCATGTTCAACGACAACATCGGCGAGCGCGATTCCATTTTGAACCTGGAACACGGCTATATCCACTAAGGAGATACAATGATGAAATCAAAACACTATTTACCAATCTTGACCTTTGCGGGTGCCATGTTTTTCAGCTTGTCGCTGGCGGCACAAACCATGGATCACTCCATGATGAACCACGAAGACCACGGTACTATGCAACATGATACGCACCAATCCATCTCGGACCAGCAACACGATGCCGGTAATCATGCTGACAATCACGCCCAAGATAATCACACCCAAGACAATCACACCCAAGACAACCACATGCAAGATAGCCGCGTGCAACATGGCGCATCGGAACACCATAGTAGTACTTCCGAGCACCAGAACCATGCCGGCATGATGACCCCTGACATGGCCGAACATGACATGCACAGCCAACATGATGCGATGCAACACGTCGAAGGAGAACATCATGCGAAGTCCAGCGGCACGACCATGGAGTCTGCGGATTTGCCCAGGTTGCAAGCCATGCCGTCCAGCGGTAAAAGCCGTGAAGCGGGATACGACAATCGATACGTCATGGAGTCCACCACCGCGCAAGCCTCTATTGCCACACGCTGCGCGCAAGCCTCGCGAGGCCTGGTGATGGTGGATAACGCCACCTGGGACAAATGCGGCGGCAAACCCGGAGGGTGGTCCAAGGGTGTGGGCGATAGAGCCGGTGCCCGACCGGCCATGGATCATAGCGAACACATGGGGCATTAATGTCTGCAGGAAAACCAGCTCGATGCGTCTGCAACCGTGGTAAAAGCAATCTGGCAGAAAAATTCACCGTTGCATGGTGCTCGGCAATGATAATTATCATTGCGGCAGCGGTTGGAAGGCAGTATAGAGAAACCTATGGCCTACACTACATCGTAGATTTCACGACTTTACCGCCGGCGTGCCGACCACTATGATGTGGCGGCAAACCTTCATTACCTGCGGGGATTTCGTGAGCAAGCGTATCGGATATAAGCCGTTGCTGCCTTGCAGTTGGCGCCGGGGGGTACGGTTGTCGATCTTGGCTGCGGCACCGGGCTGAACTTTCCACTATTGCAACAAGCGGTAGGGCCCGTGGGGAGAGTTATCAGCGTGGATCTTAGCGCGGAGATGCTGGCCCGGGCGGGCAAGCGCGTTTGAGCGTAGCGGTTGGACCAACGTGGAGTTAAGACAGAATTTGGGCTTCGTCTATATGTCCGTGGGTAAGAAATCTCGAAGTAAATAGGAGTGGATGAGTATGATGGATTGGCATTGGGGCCATGGTGGTGGATATATGTACGGCTTTGGTTGGATTTTTTTTGTGTTGTTTTGGGCAGCGGTAATACTGGCTATTGTTGCACTGCTGCGCTGGCTTACTGGCCCGCATGGGCAAACCCTGCCGCCGCCACCTACAGATAAATCAGCCTTGGATATACTGGATGAACGCTTCGCGCGCGGTGAAATAGACCAGCAAGAGTATGAACAAAAGCGTCAAGTGCTGAAAAACAACCAGTAGCAGCTCATAGTTTGGGGCAAAACATTTCTAACACAAGCCATAGGAGGCGAACAATGAAGATGAAGGCAAACATCACAGCATTATTGTTACTCAGTACAGTCGTTTTACCATTGCAGACGCAGGCCATGCCGCCTTGGATGGGGGGAGGGCAAGGCCCGGGAAATGCGGGCTGTGGCATGATGGGGCCCGGCATGATGATGGGCTCAGGCATGGGCTATGGCATGATGGGCGCGGGACATATGATGGGTGGTTTTGGGATGATGGGTGGTGGCATGATGGGCATGCCCGGCATGATGATGGGAGGCTACGGGATGTTGGATTTGTCCGACAAACAAACCGACCAACTCATCGATATACAAACCAAGCTGCAAAAAGACCATTTGCAGTTAATGGGCAAAATGATCGACGAGCAAGCCAACGTGCGCAAGGCCTGGAGCGGGGACAAGCCGGACCCGAAAAAAGTCGGCGCCGCATACGCCAAGCTATTTGATCTGCAACGCCAGGCCATGGAAGACCGCGTGGCGGCCATGAACAAAATGTACGACGCCCTCACCGACGAACAACGCGAACAACTCAAATCCGGACAGTGGGGCATGTATGGTCGAATGGGTGGAGGCCCCGGTCGCGGACGTCACATGATGATGCAGTAAGTAGCATTAGCAAACGCTCGCAGCGTGTGCTGCCAACAGTAGGCGCTTTAGGCGACAAAGGAAGCGCATCGTTCAAGTTTGCGACTGATGCGCTTCGGGCCTCGGAATTGGCTACAGCATCGCTTGTCAAAGATAGTCGGTTAAAGCAAAAAGATTCCTTATTCAAAAACAAGCCTCTTGAGCAACGCGCCTACTTTCGATGCCTGTCGCCTTTATCCATGATGCGTGTCAGCAAAATCCTATAGTGACTTGCTCGTAACCGGACGATGCGCTGCCAATAGTCGGCGCTTTAGGCGACGGAGGATGCGCCGCTCTCACCTTTTCAGCTTCCACCCATTCACCTTTCACCTTTTCACGTTAGTCACTTAGAAGGCTACGCACAGGTTAACGATGACGGCCGCAATCAATTCATCTCCCTCAAACACATCTTAGCCGAAATATCCAAAGCGTATTTTCTATTGAACTGTCATTGGCAATACAAAACACCAATTGTGACACTTTTGTGATAACTCGGTGATATCTGCGTGAGTTTTCCTGCCTAAGTTTGTTCCCGTGATTCGTTTCGTTGCGAATCTACGTCATCATTTTCGGGGATGCATCCCTGCATTGATAAAATGTTCATAAAAAAGAGGGAAACAACATGAGGCAAAAATTATCGTCAATCGCATTGGCATGTGCGTTCGGACTCGGAAGCGCCGCGACAGCGCAAGCGGCATCCTGGGATGTTACCGTCACTAACTTAACCAACGGTAATTATTTTACGCCACTGCTGATTGCTTCGCATGTCCATGATACACACATGTTCGAACCCGGCGAGTCAGCCGCGACTTATCCCGGCATCGAGTTAATGGCCGAGTGCGGTGACTTAAGCGGATTAACCGCCACGTTTGATCCAGCCATGCAAGGTGTGGACACTCCCAATAGCGTACCCCTGGCTCCCGGGGCCAGTGTCACCACCACCTTGACCACAGCAACCGGTGATACTCACCTGTCCATAGTGGGTATGATATTGCCCACCAATGATGCATTTGTCGGTCTGGATTCAGTGCACATCGATAGCGAGCCGGGTACGTATACGTATTATTTGAATGCCTACGATGCCGGTACGGAAGCCAATGATGAACTTATCTCCACGGGTTGTGATACCTCAACGGCCGGTATTCCCGCAGACCCGGGCGGCATGGCGGGAACAGGCGGTACCGCCGCCAGCGGTGATGATGGCAACACCATGATTCACATTCACCGCGGCATATTAGGTGGCGCTAGTGACTTGGATAGTTCAATCCACCGCTGGCAAAATCCCGTGGCGAGAGTGGTTGTCACTGTTAACTAAGCTGCGGAGGCAAACCCTATGAACAAAAAAATCTTACTTAAACCTCTCGCAGTGTCCGTGTCTTTATCAGCAGCGCTAATGCTTTCCGCATGCAGTGACAGCGATGATGAAGATAAGACACTGGATGACTTCCACACATCGGCCAGCTATGAAATAACCGTGACCAATCTGACCAACGGCCAGCCGTTAACACCGGTCGCCGGCGTGTTGCATAGACCGGGCTATCAAGCCTGGAGTGTGGGCAAGGCCGCTTCCGAGGGATTGGAACAGCTTGCGGAAGGCGGCGCCACCGCAGCGTTTTTAGCCGAAGCCGATGCGGACTTGAATGTGATCACCAGCGGCAGCGGTTCGGCCCCATTTGGCCCCGGCGCGAGCCAGACAGTGGCCTTGACAGTGACCACGCACG
This sequence comes from Gammaproteobacteria bacterium, assembly GCA_022340845.1. Classification (GTDB taxonomy): domain Bacteria; phylum Pseudomonadota; class Gammaproteobacteria; order SZUA-152; family SZUA-152; genus JAJDNG01. Next base: position 7,145 of record JAJDNG010000205.1, read on the forward strand.
ATCAGCAAGAACTCGATAACGCCACGGGTCAGCTGCATCTCAGCGCGGCAACCATGTTGGCGAACACCAACGACGCTTTTGCCGGAGTGATTGCGTGGGATGTTAGCGGTCTTGCGGCCGGGGATTCCATGTCGCGTCTATTACTCGCACACGACGCCGGCACGGAAGCCAATACCGAAACCCTAGCCACTATGCCCGGCCCCGCCTCTGACAACAATGGCGATGGTAACGGTGATGGTGAAGGCTTCAATGGTGTTCGAGACGACTTGGGCAACTTTGTCACGGTACACAGCGGCGTAGTCACGGCCGATGACGGCCTGGCCACCTCGGCGCTGGACGAGTCGCATCGTTGGCTGGGACCAGTGGCGAAAATCACCATTGAACGAATAAACTAAATCATTACTGACCCTTTAACGTCTTCTCCCCTCCAAGGGGAAAAGGCGTTGTGGGATAGCTATCACTAGCCATTCGCCACTACCACCCGCCGCCCGAGGACGGCTATTGTTTTCGCGACTTCCCGATACGCGAATGTCGCTACGCTTCTGACGGTGATCCGGCACTGTTATCCAAGACCTCCTGCTTCGCCGACGTTAACGGCCATGCCGACATGATCCAGGACCTCAACGACTTCGCCGCTTTGGGTCGGGAATACATTGAGCCACTGCAGGCAACGCGATTTGATGTGACGCACCTGGACCGCGCCGCGCACCTTTCGGACAAGCTCGGAACCATGCAGGC
>JAJDNG010000221.1 GCA_022340845.1 Gammaproteobacteria bacterium
TTACTGGTTTGATGATCGTCCACCGCATACGGATACGGCACCAAAATGGAAGGCATACCGGCAATGGCCAATTCCGCTATGGTTAACGCACCGGCTCGGCACAACACCAAATCCGCCCACCCGTACGCGGCCCCCATATTATCGATAAAAGGTTCCACTTTGGCCTCAATACCGTGGGCTTCATAGGACGCCCTCGCCGCATCGATATTCTTCTTCCCGGCTTGATGCCACACCAGCGGTCGTTGTGCTTCACTCAGTTGCGACAAGGCCTCGGGCACGACGTCGTTGAGTGCTTTCGCGCCGAGACTGCCGCCAACCACCAATAAATGGATTTTTCGATTGTCCGCGGCGCTTTGATGGGTAGTGGCTTCTTTCACGGTAATAGTATTTCGCACCGGATTGCCAGTGTGCACGGTTTTTCGGGATGGAATCGTGCCTGGAAACGCCTCCAATACTCGGGTGGCAAACGGTACTAACAACTTATTGGTCAATCCCGCAATCGCGTTTTGTTCATGTATTACCAAAGGCCGGCGCAACAACCAGGCGGCAACGCCGCCAGGGCCGGTCACAAATCCGCCCATACCGAGCACGACAGACGGCTTAAGCTGCCGCAGCACCGCTATGCCTTGCCATAAGGCGTGCAACAATTTAAACGGGGCCACTAACCAGCCCAGCAATCCTTTACCACGCAACCCGGCCACATCGATAAAGGAAATATCGATACCGGCTTTGGGCACCACTTCGGCTTCAATGCCTTTTTGCGTGCCTAACCAGGCCACGTGAATGCCGCGATGGCGCAATTCATCCGCAACCGCCAGGGCGGGAAACACATGTCCTCCGGTGCCCCCGGCCATCAGCAATACTTTCGTGGCTTGTGCTTGTTCCATAGTAGTGTCCATAGCCATCAACCTCCGGCAAACCTCTCACCGCGGCCGGTGGTTTTCTCGCTGCTGAGCGGAAACTCATGCGAGATTCGCAATAAAACCGCGCAACCGATACAAGTGGCCGCCACACTGCTGCCACCGTAACTCATCAAAGGCAAAGTCAGTCCTTTGGTAGGCAATAATCCCATATTGACGCCGATATTAATAAACGCCTGTAAACCGATTAACAGACCCAGACCATAAGCCAGGTAACCGGAGAAACGTTCACCGGCGCGAAACGCGCCCTGGCCGATTAAAAAGGCGCGCCACACCAAGATGGCAAACAGGCTGATGACGAACAAACCGCCGACCAGCCCCAGCTCCTCAGCGAGTACCGCAAATAAAAAATCGGTATGCGCTTCAGGTAAATAAAACAGTTTTTGAATGCTACCGCCCAAACCCACGCCAAACCACTCGCCGCGACCGAAGGCGATCAGCGACTGAGTTAATTGAAAACCGCAATCAAAGGGATTCGCCCAGGGATTCAAAAAACAGGTTAAGCGCTCTAAACGGTAAGGTGATGTATAAGCGACCAGTGCAAACCCCACCGCCATCAGCAAAAACAACAGGCCAAATTGCCGTACCCTGACACCGCCGATAAACATCATGCCCATGGCCGTCATGGCAATCACAAACGCTGCGCCGAAGTCGGGTTCCAACAGCAGCAAAATGCCCACCAATGACAACAAGATCATGGGTTTTAAAAAGCCTTTCACCGTGGAACAGACTTCGTCGCCGCGGCGCACTAAATAACCCGCCAGATAAAACACCACAAAAAGCTTCATGAACTCCGACGGCTGAATATTGACCATGCCCAGAGAAATCCAGCGCAAACTCCCGTTGACCTCTTTACCGGCGATTAACACCAGCAGTAGAGACACAATTCCGAATATCAATAGCTTGGGACTTATTTTTTCCCAAACGCTGATGTTGATGTGTAAAGTACCCCATGCCAGCAATAAACCGGCAAGCGCGTAAGCCACTTGGCGCTTAAAATAATAAAACGGTTCGCCCAGCTGTTTGTCCGCTATGGAGACCGAAGCCGAACCCACCATAATCAACCCAATGGCCAGCAGGCACAGTGCAACGCCTAACAACCAATAATCCAGCACCATGGGTCGCTTGCGGGACAGCTTGCGAAGACCTGCGCCTTGGTTTGATGAGTCCATAACCGGAGCGATCAGGACTTTCATGTCGCCATCCTCTTCACGGCTTGTTCAAACACCTTACCCCGTTCCACGTAGTTGGCAAACATGTCAAAGCTGGCGCAAGCCGGCGATAACAACACGCAATCACCGGGAGCGGCCAGATCGTTAGCTTGTTTAACCGCATCCAACATATCCGCCGCGAAGTGTACCGGCACCGCTGCGTCCAGGGCCTTGGCTATGGCCGGCCCATCCCGTCCGATCAATACAACGGCTTTGACACCGTGATGCATTGCCATGGCTTTTAATGGTGAGAAATCCGCGCCTTTGCCGTCTCCACCGGCGATTAACACCTTACTGCCGGGCATGCCTGCCACCGCAGCCACCGTGGCGCCGACGTTGGTGCCTTTTGAATCGTTATACCAATTCACCCCGTCGATGCTGGCTACCCATTGGGTGCGATGTGGCAAGCCAGGAAATTCGCGCAACACATCCAGCATGACATTCATAGGCAGGTGCATGGCCTCGCCCAGAGCCAGCGCCGCCAGCGCATTGGCCTGATTGTGCTGGCCGGCAATGCGCAATTCGTTAATGTTCAATAAGCGGTTTTCACCCAACGCCAACCACTGTTCACCGTCAGTGCACAGAACGCCGTATTCCTGTTGCTGGGGTGACTGTAAAGTAAACCGAATGACTCGCCGCTGAGGATTTTGGCGTAACACCTCAGACTCCATGGCAACAACCCGCGGATCATCGCGATTGATGACCAAAATGCCATCGCCCTGATAAACGCCTTGCTTGGCTGCAGCATACTCCTCAACAGAATCGTAACGGTCCATGTGATCCGGACTGATATTTAACACCACTGCCGCATAAGCGTTCAGTGAACGGGTTGTCTCCAATTGGAAACTGGATAGTTCCAGCACATAATAATCCGTCCGCTGTTCTGCGCTGCGCAACAAATCCAAAGCTGGCGTACCAATATTGCCCCCCACGCTCACATTGAGGCCAGCCGCCCTGGCCATCTCACCCACTATGGACGTCACTGTGCTTTTACCATTCGAACCCGTGATGGCCACCACTGGCGCCGCCACGTAGCGGGCAAACAATTCAATATCGCCAAGGATTTCCGCGCCGCGCTTCAAGGCGGCGGCGATAGGCGGTTCGCGCAGTGAAATGCCAGGGCTCAGCACAATGCGTTGGGCGGTTTGCATCACCGGCGCATCAAAACTGCCGCACACCGCTTGCACCTCGGGCATTTCGCTATGCAATTGTTCCAGTGCCGGCGGTTCTGGCCGGTTGTCAATCAGCGTAAAGGTTTCGCCGCGCTCGTGTAAAAACCGCGCGCACGACAAACCCGTAGCGCCCAAACCCACAATCAAGGTTTGAGCGCCATTTTTTGTGGCATTGTCTGTAAAATTGTTTTCAGCCGCGATCATTAACGTATTTTCAATGTTGCCAAACCCACTAAAACCAAAATTACCGTGATTATCCAAAAGCGAACAATTACCCGGGGCTCGGGCCAGCCTTGCAATTCAAAGTGATGATGAATGGGTGCCATGCGAAAAATCCGTTTACCGGTGAGCTTAAACGACGCGACCTGGATAATGACTGACAGAGTTTCCATGACAAACACGCCCCCCATGACCACAAGCACCAGTTCCTGGCGCACCACCACCGCGAGCGTGCCAAGCGCTGCGCCCAGGGCCAGAGCACCCACATCGCCCATGAAGACTTGCGCGGGAAAGGTATTGAACCATAAGAATCCTAGACCGGCCCCGACGATGGCCCCGCAGAACACCACCACTTCCCCCGCTCCCGCTACGTAGGGAATACCCAGGTACTCCGCGAATTTAACGTGGCCTGTCAGATAAGCGAAAATTGCCAATGCGCCGCACACTAAAACGGTGGGCAAAATGGCCAGGCCGTCCAACCCGTCGGTGAGATTCACCGCATTACTGGAGCCGACAATGACAAAATAGGTGAATACCACAAAAAACACCCCCATGGGCAACGCGACATCCTTAAAAAACGGCACGATCAGCGCGGTTTCCACCGGTGTATGCGCGGTTTTATATAAAAACACCGCCGCCGCCAGGCCGAATACCGATTGCCAGAAATATTTGTATTTACCCCGCAAGCCTTCCGGATCTTTTTTAACCAGTTTTTTATAATCATCCACCCAGCCAACGACACCGAACAGTAATGTTGTGACTAAAACCACCCACACATAACGATTGGATAAGTTGCTCCACAACAGAGTACTGACCGCCACCGCCACCAGAATCAAGGCGCCACCCATGGTCGGGGTGCCCGCTTTGCTGAAATGGGTTTCGGGGCCGTCTTGGCGAATGGGCTGACCTATCTGGTAATGGCTTAATCGCTTTATCATGGTGGGACCGATCACAAAACAAATCACTAGCGCAGTGAGCGTGCCCAGGATCCCCCGCAAGGTAATATATTGGAACACCGCGAATCCGCTGTGATATTGGGCCAAATACTCGGTTAGATAGAGCAACATGAATTGTGTACCTTTTTGTTTTTTTCGCTTTGGATATCGGGTTGGCTACGACTCATGACTGTTTCCCACCATGGACTTGAGTAGCGACTTGAGTGGCGATTTCAGCGGCCACAGCATAGTCCCCTGCGTAGGGCCGCCTTTCTTCGCCGAGAATTTGATATTGCTCATGGCCTTTACCCAACACGATCACCGCATCGTTGGCGGTTGCTTGTTGCAGCGCCTGGCGTATGGCTTCGCGGCGGTCCAGTATTATTTGCACCTGGGCCGGTTCGGTTACCCCTAGCATAATGTCATGAACAATTTGGTTCGGGTCTTCCGTACGGGGATTGTCGTTGGTGATGATAACGGTATCAGCATGGGCTTGTGCACTTGCGCCCATGGCGGCGCGCTTACCTTTATCCCGGTCACCACCGCAACCGAATACGCAGAAAATCCTATGCGCTATAGCACCGTTTGCAGATTGCTGGTTTTTAAAATGCTCACGAAGACCCGTTAAGGCTTTTTCCACCGCATCGGGCGTGTGCGCGTAGTCCACCACCACCACCGGTCCATGGCCCTCATAACCAACCCGCTCCATACGGCCTGAAACCGTCGTTAATCGCTGAACGCTTCGCAGTGCATTTTCCAGTGGCGTACCCAGCACCAGCAGCGTAGCCAGCACGGCCAGTATGTTGCTGACATTGAACCGGCCCAATAAGGCCGATTGTACTGTGCCACCACCCCAGGGGGTATCCACGTAAAACATCATGCCTTGCGGGGAAAAACGCAACTGACTGGCTCGCACCTGAGCATCGTCGGCCACGCCGTAGCCGACTGTGTGCAGCTCCGCCGGTAATTCTTTGATAAGTTGCCGGCCAAAAACATCGTCGGCATTGATCACCGCGTGCTGCAACCCGGGCATTTGAAAAAGCTGTTTTTTCGCTGCGCTATAGTTTTCCATATCGCCGTGGTAATCCAGGTGATCGCGGCTTAAGTTGGTAAACACTGCCACATCGAACGACACACCAGCCACTCGCCCCTGAACCAGTCCGTGAGAAGACACTTCCATCACCACCGACGCGGCGCCCTGTTGCAAAAACCGCATGAACATACCATGCAATGTTACAGCGTCGGGCGTGGTGTGGCTGGCGTTTTCCAGCTTGCCGTAAAGACCATTGCCTATAGTACCGACGATGCCACAGGGTTTGTCTTCACTTAATGCCTGAGCAAGAAATTGACTGCACGAGGTTTTGCCATTGGTGCCGGTGATGCCAACGGCTGTTAAAGCCTTGGACGGATGATCGTAAAACCGCTCGGCAATCACGCCCGCCAATCGTGTCAGATTCGGCACGCTGATCACCGGTACCACAGCACTGGCGCGCAGTTCGTCGATCTCCTTGCTCACCGCGGCATGGTCTTCAACCAACACCGCCACCGCGCCTTGTTTGATCGCCTGTGGAGCGAAATACACGCCGTGCACCTGATGCCCGGCGCAGGCCAGAAACACATCGCCAGAGGTGACTTTGCGGCTGTCCAAGGTCAGGCCGTGCACAGTGCAATTCACTGCACGCTTTGCAGAAGAATTCGCAGCGGAATCCAAAGGGATAATACCCTCCAGCAATTCGCTTAATTGTCTACCTTGGTTTGCCCGCATAAGCGCCTTCATTACTCTAATTCCATCATTTCCTAGTGGGCCATGGCCAATTTTGCACCTTCAAATGTAGGCATGTCATCAGGGGGTACATCCAGGATGCGCAACGCGCCCGTCATGACTTTTGAAAATACCGGTGCCGCCACCGAACCGCCGTAGTAGTGCTTGCCTTGAGGATCGTCCACCATGACCACCATGACTAAGCGAGGATTACTGGCCGGCGCTAATCCGGCAAATACCGCGATATAAGCACCATCTTCATACCCGTTGGGCCCGATTTTGCGCACCGTCCCGGTTTTGCCCGCAATACGGTAACCCGGCACTTGTGCTTTGGTACCCGTGCCGCCTTCTTGTACCACCATTTCCAACATGGCTTTCACCTCACGTGCGGTACGGGCGCTGAATATCTGTTGCGAGGTTTGGGCGGTTTTCTCCACCTTGTGCACCGTGCGCAACAAGGATACCGGCGGCAAATAGCCGTCGTTGGCGAATACCGCATAAGCTCGGGCCAATTGCAGCGCTGTCACGGACAATCCATAACCAAACGACATAGTAGCGGTATCTATGTTGTGCCAGCCGCTGTAGTCGCTCAAACTGCCAGGAGACTCCCCCGGAAAACCGCTGCCACTGCCAAAGCCAAAGCCGACCCCTGCCAAAGTGTCCCACAATTGCCGCGGCTGCATGGACAACGCTAACTTGCTGGCACCCACGTTACTGGATTTTTGAATGACCGTGGCAATATCGATTTGCCCGTAATCGTGTAAATCATGAATTAATTTGCCGCCCACCCGGAGTAATCCGGGCGAGGTATCAATCACTGAGGTAGGCGCATACTTGCCGGCTTCCAGCACTGCGGCCACTGTAAACGGCTTAATGGTGGAGCCGGGTTCGAATACATCGGTCAGTGCTCGGTTACGTAACCCCTCCATGCTTTGCACTTCCTGACGATTGTTTGGATTGAACGCCGGTTGATTCACCATAGCCAGTATCTCGCCGGTGTGGGCATCCAACACCACGGCGGATCCCGATTGAGCCTGGTGTTGCACCACGGCCGCTTTGAGCTCACGGTACGCCAGATATTGAATCCGCCGATCGATACTAGTTATCACATCTTGACCCGGACGCGGTTCCGAGACCCGTTCAACGGTCTCCACGACCCGCCCCAAACGGTCCTTGATGACGCGATTGGCACCCGGCGTACCTCGTAAGATATCGTCATAGGCCAGTTCGAGACCTTCCTGGCCCTGGTCGTCGATATTAGTAAATCCCAACAAATGGGCGGTGACTTCCGCGGCGGGATAATAACGGCGGTATTCTCCCTGGAAATCCACCCCGGGAATTTCCAACGCCCGCAACTGTTCAACCACGTCTGGGTTGACATGACGTTTTAAATAGACAAATTCTTTGTCCGATCGAGCCTTGATTTGTTTTTCAATGTCACTGACATCCATTTGCAGTACACTGGCCAGTAGCCGCCACTGACCCGGATGACGCTGTAATTCTTTGGGATTGGCCCACACGGAAGCCACCGGTGTGCTGATGGCCAAGGGCTCACCGTAACGATCGGTAATCATGCCACGGTGGGCAGGCACAGGGACCACTCGCAAATACCGGGCGTCGCCTTGCTGCTGCAAAAAATCCTTGTTTAACACATGCAAGTCTATCGCACGCCCCATCAGCAACAGCGTGACGGCCGCCAACATTAGACTGGTAAACACCACGCGCCAGCGCTTCACCGTATAGGATTGGGCGTGAGGCGATGGTTTTGCACTTGTGCACTTGATCGTTGCGTGTTTCCCTGTCATGGTCGAATCACCTTAATGGAATCTTCGCTCGGTAAAATCATGTTCAAACGACTGCTGGCGATTTGCTCCACTCGACCGTGAGTGGACCATGCCGCCTGCTCCAGTTGCAGCCGCCCCCAATTGACCTGTCTGTCATCGCGCAGCTTCTGCAATGCTTGTAGTTCCACAAACGCCGTACGCGCCTGGTGTTTGGCGTTGATCACACCAACGGCGCTGCCCATCACCGCAACGATTAATGCCAGTAAAATGAACGCCTGTACGTTACCGCGTATTTCACTCACCGGTACGCTCCGCTATGCGCAGCACCGCACTGCGTGCCCTGGGATTGCTGGTCACCTCTTCTACACCAGGATAAATCGCTTTTCCCACGGCGCGCAGTTTTGGTTTGATTTGCGCTGCCGTAATGGGCAAGTCGGGCGGATAGTGATCGCCGCGCGACTGGTCGCGGATGAACCGCTTGACGATACGGTCTTCCAGCGAATGAAAACTGATTACCGCTAACCGCCCGCCTTTGGCTAACAAGGGAAGTGCTTGTGGCAAAAACCGCTGCAAATCCTCCAGTTCCCTATTAATAAAAATACGAATGGCCTGGAAACAACGGGTTGCCGGATCTTTACCCTGTTCCCAAGCCGGATTCGCTGCCGCAATGATGTTCGCCAGTTGCGTGGTGGAGCGTATTGGCGCTTCGGATCGTTTGTTCACGATCGCTCTGGCAATGCGCTTGGCAAACCGTTCTTCGCCATAATCACGGAACACTTGCGCCAGTTCGGTATCACTGGCTTGATTAATCCACTGCTCGGCATTGAGTCCACCGCTGGTATCCATGCGCATATCCAGTGAACCTTCGCGCCGAAAGCTAAACCCTCTTTGCGGATCATCCAACTGCGGCGAGGATACGCCCAGGTCCAGTAATATGCCGCTGACCTTACCGGTCCAATGCCGTGCCTTGATGTGCTGCTCCAGTTGGGCAAAAGACCCATGCTCAACGCTAAACCGCGCATCGTCGGCAAACAGTTGCTTCGCGGTTTGCACCGCTTGAGGATCTTTGTCCATGGCAAACAGGTGACCTTTATCTCCCAGTTGGTTCAAAATCGCCTTAGCGTGACCTCCTCGACCAAACGTGCCATCCACATAGATACCGTCAGTGTGTATATTCAGTGCTTGCAGTACTTCATCCAGCAGAACCGGACGATGCGTATATGTGTCGCTCACCGTTTACGCCCGGACTATAACGACAAGGTTTCGAGTTCTTCCGGCAAGCTGCCCTCATCTTCACCACCTTCCAACCATTCCTGGCGGCGGTCCTGCCAGCGTTGCGCGTCCCATAACTCAAATTTGTTGCCTTGTCCCAACAACACGACTTTTTTGTCCAAATCCGCGTAATCGCGCAGTGGGGGCGGTACCAACACCCGGCCACTGCCGTCCATTTCCACTTCTGTGGCGTGACCAATCAGCAAACGCTGTAATTGGCGCACCCGGCTGTTCAAGGCCGGCAATTTCACAATTTTCTTTTCCACAATTTCCCATTCCGGGAAGGGATAAACCAATAAACAATGATCACGATCGACGGTCACCACCAACTGACCGGCACAGGAATCGGTTAATTCCTGGCGGTAGCGTGTTGGTATCGCCAGACGCCCTTTGGCGTCCAGGGTGAGTTCGTTAAGACCGCGTAACAACTATTGATTCTCCCAATACTTTCCATCAGCACTATTGATCAACAACATAGATCAGCAAACTAGACTAGCGACACAGGCGGGCAGTGAATCCCATTTTTTCCCACTTTGCCCCACATTGTAACACTATAGGTAGGAAATAGAGACACTGTCAAGGGGGATAATCCACTTAAGCCCAATAAAACCGGGAGAAAAGTTTTCTTGCAACACAACAACTTAGTGGTATCAGAAGAGAATATAAGCTAATAATGATTGACTATTTATCAACCAATCAAAAGGTTAGCACGATGAGTTAAGGTTGGGCATTAGAAAATATCCCCGCAGAGGAGAATAATGCGCATTGTGGAAGGAAAAAAAGTAGAGTCAGCCTGTAAGCCGGGTTCTGTCGAGAACAGTCATTCATCTGGGATGTGTGTCACCACACACCTCTAGCAACCTACCCGGAAGCACGCGCGGGCCGCGCTTATCGCCTCCCTATTTGGTCTTGCTCCTGGCGGGGTTTACCCTGCCACCGTATGTTGCCACCGGTGCGGTGCGCTCTTACCGCACCTTTTCACCCTTACCTGCGCTCGAAAGCGCATCGGCGGTATATTTTCTGCGGCACTTTCCGTAGGCTTTCGCCTCCCAGGCGTTACCTGGCGCCATGCCCTATGGAGCCCGGACTTTCCTCCACCCGCCGATGGCAGGCAGCGACTGTTCGGCTGACTCTACTGCACAGTTTTGCGCCTTTGTACCAATTAATCAAGTGTTGATTCTTGGATGGCCAAAGTTTGTGACAAGTCTATTGGGTGGCATGTACCATTTACTGCTATGAGCCGGCAACCAAGACATCCTTTTATACTCAGCTGCAGCGTGCAGGTGTAAGCTATGACTTCGACGATTTCATCGCCAGAGCTTTTTGGTACAACTCGTTTTTCTTCACACCCGTGATCTGGCTGGCCAAATGGGCGGCTTGTTTCACCGGCAATTCAGCCAACAACAGGCTCAGCACTTCATCGGCGTGTCCCAGTGACCCAGCTGGCCCCTTGTCCGCGCCTGCGACAATCAAGACCATTTCGCCTTTGAGCTGCTGGGTATCGCTTTCGACCCACTTCAAAATCTGTGCAATCGAATCCTGCCGAATGGTTTCGTAGGTCTTGGTCAGCTCCCGGGCAAACACCATCGGACGTTCGCCGCCAAACGCCGTCAACATATCCTGCAGTGAGGCCAGCACCCGGTGGGGCGACTCATAAAACAGCATCGTTCGCGATTCGACCGCCAGGGCTTGTAGGTGCTTTTGCCGAGCTGTGGATTTGGCGGGCAGAAATCCTTCAAAAACAAACCGGTCCGAAGGCATACCCGAAGCGGATAAGGCGGCTATGGCGGCATTGGGCCCTGGGAGAGGCACAATCTTGACGCCTTGGATTCTGGCTTCCTTGATGAGGAAATAGCCCGGATCGCTCACTACGGGGGTCCCGGCATCGGAGATTAACGCCCAGGTTTCACCTTGATGGATTTTTTCTATAATACTGTGAGCGACTTGGCGTTCATTGTGCTCGTGCAATGCTGTGCACGGTGTATGGATTTGATATTGTTTCAATAATCTGGCACTGTGGCGCGTGTCCTCGGCGGCGATATGGTCCACATGCGACAAAACCTCTACGGCCCGGTAAGTCACATCTTTAAGATTGCCAATGGGCGTGGCGACGACATATAAAACGCTTTTTTCGATCGAATTTTCCATGCATTTCGTTGTTTAATAGGGAATGATTCTTGTTTTATTATCTACCGCCACATGATTTTAACCCGCAGTCATTTTAGTGCAGCTATGAACATAAAAAATACATCAATTTCGCTTTTTATTATCACATTTATCATTCTAGTCTCCAGTTGCGGCACCCCCACGCCCAGACCGACGCCCCAGAGACCGCCCACGGTTCCTGAAACGCCAACCGGGGTACCGCCGGAAGCTGAAGTCTCCCCCGCGCAAGCCCCCGTGGAAATACCACTGGAGGAAATCGAGAAAAAAGAAGCCCCGGCGCAACAATTGATCGCCAGCGGCCGCTACCTGGACGCCGCCATTTTACTGACGGATCTGGCGAACTCCCTGCCTGCACCGCAAAAACAAGATTACCAATTACGGGTCGCGTCGTTGTTATTACTGGGCAACTATATCCAACAAGCCGATCAGGTATTGCAGGAAACCAATGTGAAAGGTTTGGACGCCTCGTTTGCGGTGCGCAAAATCCTGTTAAACGGCGAATTGGCCCTGGCCAAACAAATGCCGGAAGAAGCCCTACGGCAACTGAGCAGTCTGGACGACTACATCCAAACTGCAGCCATTGAGTACCAACGGGAATACTACCGTATCCAGATCGATATTCATTCGGCGCTCAGACGATATGCCGATGCCGCGTTGGCACGAGCCCGGCTGGAACCGTTGCTGGAAGACGATAATGAAATTCTCGAAAACCAGGAAACGTTGTTGCGCGATTTGCAGGAGTTGGACGCGGCACAGTTGCAATCCCTTAGCCGAAAACGCACCGACAATGTACTGCAAGGCTGGCTGGCGCTGGCGTATATCGCCAAAATCGCCTCCGACGAAGAACAAGCGCAACAGGAAATCGCTAATTGGCGCAGCGAATTCCCCACCCATCCGGTTAAGCAATCCATCATTGCCACGATAGTTGCCCAGCAACCTGAAGCCTTGGGCCGTCCCACGAATATTGCGGTAATTGTCCCCATGTCCGGACGGTTTGCCAAAGCCGCCTCGGCGGTTCGCAACGGTTTGTTGACGGCTTATTACGCCGACAGCGCCCAAACCTATCGTCCCGAAATTCGGTTTTATGATGAAGGCGAAGACCCGCAACAAATCCATACCATATACCAACAAGCGGTAAGTGACGGCGCGGATTTCATCATCGGCCCGCTAAACAAGGAAGCGGTGACCAACCTGGCCCATTACAAGGGCACTCATGGGGGAGTATTAGCGCTTAACTACGGCGATTTTGCCGACGACGAACCACTACCGGAAAATTTTTTCCAAATGAGCTTATCGCCCGAACAAGAGGCCATCCACGTGGCCGAGCATGCGTGGTTGGACGGACACACTAAGGCCGCCGCCATCTACCCGGACACAACGTGGGGTGCAAGGGTGTATGCAGCCTTTAAAGCGCGCTGGGAAGAGTTGGGCGGCACCATTGTCGAATACCAAACCTACGACATGAAAAAAAGCGATTACGCCATACCCATCAAGCAGTTATTGAATATCGACGAAAGCGAAGACCGCTATCGCACTATAAGACAACTGGCCCGGCAAAAAGTAGAATATGAGCCCCGTCGCCGCAAAGACGTGGATTTCATTTTTATGGCAGCGTTCTCCCGCCAGGGCCGGCTGTTAAGGCCACAGCTAAGATTCCATCGCGGCTCGGATATCCCGGTATATGCCACCTCCCACGTGTTCTCTGGCAGCAAGCAACCGGACATGGACCGCGACATGAACGGCGTACGCTTTAGCGACATGCCCTGGACGCTGGTAAACCACGATCAAAACGACGCCATGAAGCTGCAGATCAAAACCGTCTGGCCCAACACCAGCAACCGCTACATGCGCTTGTTTGCCCTAGGCATAGACGCATACAAAATTGTGCCGGAACTCAACCGCATGCGGCGCAACCGGTTTACCTCCATTCAAGGTACCACCGGCATTCTATATCTGGATATCAGTAACCGTATCCAGCGGCGTTTGTTGTGGGCGCAGTTCCAGGAAGGCATCCCCAAAGTGCTGGCGGAATTCTAAGCGCTTCAGACGATTGCAATATGGGGCTAACCCAACTTACAGGCAAATCCGCCGAAGAATTTGCCAAGCACTATTTGCAGCGCCAGGGGTTGACGTTAGTGGGTCAGAACTACCGTTGCAAATATGGTGAAATCGACTTAATCATGCGTGATAAAAAAATCACGGTGTTCGTGGAAGTGCGCTATCGCAAATCCCAACATTTCGGCAGTGGCGCCGAAACCGTGGATTATCACAAACAGCGTAAACTGCTGGCGACGGCATCCCATTATTTACAAAACCACCACAAGGCGGCCAAACAAGCCTGCCGATTTGATGTCATATCGTTATCGGCCAATACTTCGCCTTCCGGCGAAGACTATAAAGTGCAGTGGATCGCGGATGCCATTCAATCTTAATGCATTTGGTGTCGTTAACCTCGTCTGAGTCTCAGGCGAAAACCAGTGGATAGAGAACATGTTCAAGACCATCGTTACCTTACTGTTGATCATTACTGGCTTAGCGCTTATTCAAGGTTGCGCCGGCTTAGTGGTGGCAGGCGCCGCTGTGGGCGCGGTCGCAGCCAGCGATCCACGCTCATCAAAAGTCATGATGGACGACAAAGTCATTGAGATGAAAGCCACTGACAAAATTTACAGTGACCGGGAATTGCAAACCCGGGTTCATGTCAACGTGTACAGCTACAATTACGTGGTATTGCTGACCGGCGAGGCTCTCTCACAGAACCTAAAAGATAAGGCAGTTGACATCGTGCGAAACATTAATAACGTGAGCCGGGTGCATAATGAAATTCGCATCGCGGACTTGACGAGTTTTGAATCCCGCGCCAAAGACAGTTGGATTTCATCAAAAATCAAAACCAATATGTTGGGCACCAAAAACTTCCAGGCCACCAAAGTGGAAGTCATTACAGAAAACCGTACTGTGTTTATGATGGGCTTTGTCACCGAAGAACAAGGCGCACAAGCTGCCGAGATCGCCAGGCAAGTGGAAGGTGTGGAGAAAGTCGTCAAACTCTTCGAATACATAGAAGCTGACGAGGCACAAAAATCCGGCGCCGCATCAGCAGTCGTTGCCCCAAACAAAGTTTAGCCATCCTCTCTTCACTCGTCACCACGAACACTGTGAACAGCGCAAAGAATACAATTATTTTGTGTTTGTGAGCGTCCTGTAACATTCAGATTCGGTTGGCATGATTCGACGCTGAGAACTAATCCATCCTCACCGGCAATGGATCCTGTAATACAATTTCTTCTGGGCTGACTTTGGCGCGATACGCCAGTGCTTCCACGCCGTTATTGAGGGCGGTTTTAAGTGTCTCAGCATATGCTGGATCGATAAAGCCGGCCGGCCTGACTTCCATTACATCCTCGCGGGGCACACAAAAGAAAATAATCGCCCGTGCGCCTTGCAACCTCATTTGCATTAACTCGCGCAAATGTTTCACCGCCCGCACACTCTTGGCATCGGGAAAATAACCAACACCCTCTCGCGCCAGGGTGACATTCTTCACTTCCACATAACACGCAGACATTGTGTCATCAGCACTGGCTGTCAACAGCAAATCGATCCGACTGTTTTCATTACCATAGCGCACCTCTTTACGTATGCTATCGTACCGATTGAGCGCGCTGATTTTGCCGCCGGCGATGGCCTCTGCCACCAGGTGATTTGCCAGCAGTGTGTTGATGCCGACCAATGCAGAATGACCCTCAGCATTGACTTCCACCAATTCCCAGGTATGCGCGTATTTGCGCTTGGGATTATCGGAAACACTCAACCATACCCGGCTGCCCGGATCGCAACAACCCAGCATGGCGCCGGTGTTGGCGGTGTGAGCGGTAATCTGCTGTCCGTTTGCCAACTCCACATCCGCAAGAAAACGTTTATAACGGCGGATTAATCGGCCTTGCAGCAAAGAATCAGGAAATTTCACAATTTAATAAACAGTTAGGGAATTTTTCAGCCAAAACACCATTCTAACAGGAACCTATCGCATAATTTTGTTATATTGACCGCCTCGACTAACCCGCTACAATCCATAATACTAATTCAGCACGACCAGCAGCAGGAACAATCATGAAAACAACCCACAAACACCTTGCCTCGGTTTTTGCCGCTTCACTTCTGGTTATCATTGCAACGGGTTGTGCCACCAATCCGGTCACCGGCAAGCAAGAACTGCATCTCATATCCGAATCTCAGGAAATCAATATCGGTGCGGAAAACTACGTACCTACACTACAATCCCAGGGCGGACCTTATGTTATTGATCCACAACTGACTCAATACGTGTCCCGCATCGGCCAAAAACTCGCTAGCGTCAGCGACCGACCGCAACTGCCTTATGAATTTCAGGTGTTAAACAATTCGGTGCCCAACGCCTGGGCATTGCCCGGGGGTAAAATCGCCGTCAATCGCGGTTTGCTCACCGAACTGAACAACGAAGCCGAACTGGCGGCGGTCATCGGTCACGAAATCGTCCACGCGGCGGCCCGCCACGGCGCCAAAAGCATGGAGAGGGGAATATTACTCTCCGCCGGTGTGGCCGGCGTTGCCATCGCCACCGGCGACAAAGACTACGGTCAACTGGCGGTAGGCGCCGCTGCCATAGGCAGCCAACTGATTACGACCAAATACGGTCGTTCGGCGGAATTGGAATCCGACCACTACGGCATGCAGTATATGGCCAAGGCAGGTTACGACCCTACCGCCGCCATTAGCTTGCAGCAAACCTTTGTGCGCTTATCCCAAGGTCGACAATCCAACTGGTTGGATGGCTTGTTTGCCAGTCACCCTCCCTCCCAGGAACGAGTGGAAGCCAATCGTAGAACCGCTAAAGAACTGGGGCAATCCGGAACATTAGGCGAAGCGGAATACCAAAAACAAATCGCCCACCTCATCAAGACCAAACCCGCATACGAAGCTATGGACCAAGCCAACCAAGCCCTAAAAGACAATGCCCCTGAAAAAGCCCTGGCATTGATCGACAAAGCGATAAAAATTGAACCGCGAGAGGCACAATTTTACGCCGTCAAAGGCGATGTATTTAGCAAAAAGAATCAGTGGGATAAAGCGGAAAGCTTTTACAGTACTGCATTGGAGAAAAACAATCAGTTCTTCCTGTTTTATTTACAACGTGGTTTAACCCGCGAAAAACTCAATAAACTAAGCGGTGCCAAATCCGACCTCAACAAAAGTATCGAATGGTTACCCACTGCTCCGGCTTATACCACGTTGGGTGACATTGCCTTAAAAGAAAACAATCCTAATGCCGCCAAAGAGTATTATGCAAAAGTCGCGTCTAACGACAGCGATTACGGAAAAAAAGCCGCTATCGGTTTGGCAAAACTGGACATGGGCGATAATCCGTTAAAGTATTTGCATGTTTCATTTTTGAAAACCATGGATCAGCGTTTGGCGCTGGAAATTAAAAACCAATCACCGGTGAGCGTTAAAGATTTGCGCATTGATGCGAAGTTGCAAACCGCAAGTGGCGCTCTGCTGGCCAAGGAGGATTTCCAGTATGCCGCCGTTCTGCGGCCCGGTGAAAGCACACAATTCATCGCTCGTAGCATTCCGCTTCCCACGGATTTGCAAACACAAAAATTGACCGCAGACATTGTTCGGGTCAAGGTAGTGGAATAGCAGCCCCCAGGATTTATAAAATTCACG
>JAJDNG010000232.1 GCA_022340845.1 Gammaproteobacteria bacterium
TTTGTCCAACCGCTATTTAGTGGGGGCAGTGATAATCACGGTATTACTGCAATTGGCCACTGTCTATGTGCCTATCTTGCAACCTATTTTCAAAACTCAGCCGTTATCGCTGAATGAATTGCTCATATGCTGTGTTCTGTCCATCGCGGTATTTATTGCCGTGGAAATCGAGAAATGGATGGTACGGCATTGGAATATCTACAATGATCCGTCTTACGAAAGTGTGTCAGTGAAGTGATGTGAAGTAGATTGTGCCAATCTTTAAAATTTGAATATAACCACGAAGAAAAATAAACTGGTACTCGTTCTCACGTGGAGCGTGAGAACGCGGCGGTTTTTCGTCGTGGCCTTCGTGGTTAATTCCCTTTAGTCAACTGCGCCAGCCTCGCAATCGCTAATAACGGGTAATCTCCGCCTTATCGCGCAACGAACCGATATAATGCTCTACGTTTTTGTTCAGTAGCCGCATGCGGAACTGTTCTTTCAGTGAATCGAAGGAGGGCGGTTGCAACTGGCGGGAGTCTTCGCGTAACACGACGTGCCAGCCAAACTGAGTGTGTACGGGGGCTTTACTGTATTCGCCGTTTTTCAATTTCATGACAGCTTGGGCAAAGGGTTCGACCATTTGGCTGGGTTGAAACCAGCCTAAGTCGCCACCGGACGGGCCGCTGGGTCCGGTGGATTTTTGTTGTGCTAATTTGGCAAAATCCGCGCCTTTGTTAAGTTCTTCGATGACGGCTTTGGCTTGAGTTTCTTCTTCCAGCAGAATATGCCGGGCTTTAAATTCTTCCGCGGCGGGCATGGATTTGAGGTAGTCCTGATAGGCTTGTTTGAGCTGCTCGTCCGTGAGGGTCACCGAATCGGTGGCTTGCTTGAGCATGGCGCCAGCGATGACATTGGTTTGTTGGTTTTCCAAATCGGCTTTGACTTCCGGAAGTTTATCCACGCCTTTTTCAACAGCATCGATGTACAACAATTCGCGATTGATCAACTCTTCGATCATTCGGGTTCGTTGTTCCTGGGGGTCAGCGTCTTTGGGCAAGCCGCGGAATTTTATATAGCGTTGTAAGGTGTCTTCGGTGATTTGACGTCCATTGACTTCCGCCAATACTTTGGATACCGGTGTTTGTTGCGCCGGTGGCTGAGCCAATTGCGGCGTATTATCCGCGCTGCTGACCGTCTTGGATACAATGCACAAGGCCAGGCCGAAGAGCAAGATCGAAGTGTGTAAGATTACATGATTGTCTGGTTTCATTATTGTTGTCCTGAGAGTGTATTGAATGACAATGCCGCCGTATTAGGGAAAGACTTTTTTAAACGGTTTAACAGTGACCTGTTGGTAAACGCCGGCGGCAATATAGGGATCTTCGTCAGCCCATTGTTGAGCCTGCTCCAAAGAATCGAATTCTGCCACGATCAGGCTACCGGTAAAACCGGCACTGCCGGGGTCTTCGCTGTCTATGGATGGATGGGGGCCTGCCAACACCAAGCGTCCCTGATTTTTCAGCTCCTGCAAGCGTTCCAAATGCGCCGGGCGCACGGAGAGACGCTTTTGCAGGCTGTCGTCATTATCCTCACCGATGATGGCGTATAACATGATGCCTCCCTGAATTTGGATTGATTTTCTTTATTTGTTATTCAGATTACCGGACACTTGCGCCTGTTTAAGATGGCGGTACATGTAAAACCCCTGGCCTAAAACCAACACACCGGTCATTGCGAGGTTCCCGAAGGTTTTGAAATCAACCCAGGTGTCGGTATCGTAATAATGCATCACATAAAGATTGGCGAAACCTAAAAACATGAAATACAACATCCAGCTTATGTTGAGGCGGCGCCAGACATAGTCGGGCAATGACACTTGCGATTCCAGCAGGCGTTTGAGCAAGGGTTTATCGCCAATGAATTGGGTGAACAAAAACGCCAGGCCGAACAGCCAGTTGATGATAGAGAATTTCCACTTGATAAAGGCTTCGTTGTGGAAGATGAGTGTGGCACCGCCGAAGACGACAACCAAGCCCAGGGTGATCACGTGGCTGGTCTCAAAGCGCCGGTGTTTCAACCAGAAATAACCGGTTTGAACAAACGAAGCAATAATAGCGACGGCAGTGGCGACATAAATGCCATACAACTTGTAGGCAACAAAAAATAGCAGCAGCGGGAAAAAATCAAATAAAAATTTCATAGGAGTTTTGAAAGTGTTAGCGGTCAATCGTCGGCAAAAATGGGCCTAACTGTACCACAATCAGCGGGTTTTTACCCACAATTGTAAAATTTCCGGTAATAGCGAGAGAAGTTTGCCCACAGATCCGGTATCATTACGCCCCTATGAGTTTGATCTACGATTTACACAGCCATTCCACGGCGTCTGACGGGTCTTTACGCCCCAAGGCACTGCTTGCGCGAGCCAAATCTCAGAACATTGATGTCCTGGCTTTGACCGACCACGATAATACGGCGGGATTGGAAGAAGCCGAAGCGGCGGCAGGGGATTTGGGCGTAAAATTGGTGCCGGGTGTGGAAATTTCCGTTACCTGGAACAAGACCACGGTACACGTCCTCGGTTTGGGGATCCGTCCCCAAAATGATGCGCTACAGAGCGGACTTCGTCACTTGCGGGAATTTCGGAATTGGCGCGGCGAAGAAATTTCCCGCCGACTGGCTAAGGCGGGAATCGACGGCGCTTTAGACGGTGCCAAGCAGTATGCCTCCGGTGCCCTTATTAGCCGGACCCATTTCGCGCATTT
The DNA here is from genome assembly GCA_022340845.1 of Gammaproteobacteria bacterium. GTDB lineage: Bacteria > Pseudomonadota > Gammaproteobacteria > SZUA-152 > SZUA-152 > JAJDNG01. The sequence continues at coordinate 2,748 of JAJDNG010000232.1, forward strand.
TTTGGTGGCTCAAGGGCACGCCAAGGATTTGCGAGATGTCTTTAAAAAATATCTGGTGCACAACAAGCCCGGCCATGTGCCGGGGCAGTGGGCTGATTTGGCGTCCGCCGTAGGCTGGATCCACGAGGCAGGCGGTATAGCGGTGATCGCTCATCCGGTGCGGTATAAATTGAGCGCAACGCGGTTACGGCAATTGTTGGGTGAATTTAAAGAGTGTGGTGGTAAGGGATTGGAAGTGGTTTCCAGCAGTCACTCCCTGGATGAATGCCAGGCAATGGCTATACAAGCAAAGAATTTTGGTTTTTACGCGACCCGCGGATCGGATTACCATGGCCCTGAGCATACCTGGGTGGAGTTGGGAAAAATTCCGCCATTGCCCGCAGGCTGTAATCCCATATGGTCGCAATGGAATCTTTAAGACTGGCCTCCCGCAACCGTCGTTTACATTTACAACGCTCACTATCCCACCCATTGACCCGTTAAGTTCATGAGCCAGTTTTTACAAATTCATCCTGATAATCCCCAAGCCAGGCTGATTCAGCGTTCGGTGGAGATAATCCAGGATGGTGGTGTTATTGTGTACCCCACAGATTCCGGCTATGCCTTGGGATGCCACATTGGGGATAAACAAGCCATGGAACGGATTCGGGTGATTCGCAAGTTGGATGACAAACATCACTTCACGTTGGTGTGCAAGGATTTGTCGGAACTGTCGGTCTATGCCAAAGTGGGCAATACTGCGTATCGGTTGATTAAAAGTCTCACTCCCGGGCCGTATACGTTTATTCTGCTGGCCACCCGCGAAGTACCGCGGCGCTTGCAACATTCCAAACGCAAAACCATCGGTCTGCGGGTTCCGGATAATGTCATTACACAACAGTTGTTGGAATTATTGGGGGAGCCGATTATGAGCACTACTTTGATCATGCCCGGAGATGATATGCCCTTGACCGACCCCTACGATATTCGTCATCTTCTTGAGCACAGCGTGGATCTGGTAATCGATGGCGGGTATTGCGGCATTGAACCGAGTACGGTCGTGGATTTAGTCTCGGAACAACCGGAAATCATACGTTATGGCAAAGGGGATGTAGAGGCATTTCTCACATGATTGAGAATCGCCTTCAAACTATGCTTCTGACAATAAAAATCGAATCCGTGGAAACCGAATGCACGAATTAGGCGCCATACAGCAAGTCGTCGTCTGGGCTTTGCCCGTGCTATTCGCCATTACAGTGCACGAAGTTTCCCATGGTTGGGTGGCGAAGCTTCTGGGCGATCCCACCGCCATGATGCTGGGTCGGTTGACACTAAATCCCATTAAGCACATCGACCCCTTCGGAACGGTGTTGCTGCCCCTTTTCATGGTGTGGGTGAGTCACGGTGCGATGGCGTTTGGATGGGCCAAACCGGTGCCCGTAACCTGGGAAAATTTGCGGCACCCAAAACGAGATATGGCGTTGGTAGCGGTTGCCGGACCCGCATCCAATCTGTTGATGGCTATACTGTGGGCGGTGATTTTAAAAATCTGTTTATTATTCAGCGCCAACCCGCAATGGTACTGGCTGATTCAGCCACTGATTTACATGTGCGGTGCCGGCATACTGATTAATAGTATTTTAATGGTACTTAATCTGTTTCCATTGCCGCCCTTGGATGGTGGCCGAGTCGTGGCGGGTTTGCTCCCAGGACCGTTGGCGTATAAATTCAGCAAAATCGAGCCTTATGGCCTGATAATATTAATTGTTTTATTTATTAGCGATATTCTGGCGGCGATCATATCGCCTATCGTCAGTGTGTTTGTGATTGCGTTGAGTTCCGTATTTAATTTTTTGCCAGTGATGAAGTATATATTTCCATATTAATTATTAAAGTGGTCCATAAGTTAAAAACACAAACTCAAGTAACAATGGCACTCTTATATAACCAAGTGCTAAATACGATGGCTATTATCACTAGTGCCGGATAACGAATACTGTATAACTAATGCTAAATAACGAAGAACGAGGGAGGATATTTTGAGTTCTGTATCGACTCAATACCAAAGAGTGCTTTCCGGCATGCGCCCCACCGGCCAATTACACCTGGGGCATTATCACGGGGTATTAAAAAACTGGATTCGGTTACAACACGAGTACGAATGTTTCTTTTTTGTGGCCGACTGGCACGCCCTGACGACGCATTACGAGGAAACCTCCGTCATTGCCCCTTCGGTGATGGACAATGTCATCGACTGGCTGGCCTGCGGAGTGGATCCTGGCGCAGCGAAAATTTTTATTCAGTCCCATGTCCCGGAACATGCGGAAATGCATGTGTTGTTGTCCATGATCACGCCATTGAGCTGGCTGGAGCGAGTACCGACCTACAAGGATCAGCAGGAAAAATTGAAGGAAAAAGATCTCGCCACATACGGATTTTTAGGGTATCCGTTATTGCAAAGCGCGGATATTTTGATTTACAAAGCAGGCCAGGTTCCCGTTGGGGAAGATCAGGTGGCGCATGTGGAATTGACCCGCGAAATTGCGCGTCGTTTTAACCATTTATACGGCCGCGAGCCGGATTTTGAAGAAAAAGCTGAAGCCGCCATCAAGAAAATGGGAAAGAAAAATGCTAAGCTTTACAAAGAATTACGTAGAAAATTTCAAGAACAAGGTGATCACGAGGCACTTGAAACTGCGCGCGAATTGTTAAAAACTCAGCAAAACATCACACTGGGTGACCGGGAAAGACTGTTCGGATACGTGGAAGGCTCAGGTAAAATCATCCTTCCCGAACCGCAGGCGTTGTTAACCAAAGCGTCCAAAATGCCGGGTTTGGACGGGCAGAAAATGTCCAAATCCTACAATAATGTCATTGCCTTGCGAGATGATCCCAAGGAAGTCGAGCACAAGTTACGCACGATGCCCACGGACCCGGCCAGGGTCCGCCGTGACGACCCGGGCGATCCGGAAAAATGCCCGGTGTGGGAGTTTCACCAGGTATATTCAAGCGTTGACACCAAACAATGGGTGCAAGATGGCTGCCGTAGCGCCGGCATTGGCTGTGTGGACTGCAAACAACCCGTCATAGATGCGGTGATTAGCGAAATGGCGCCTATCCAGGAACGTGCCGAGGATTATCTAAATGATCCAAAATTGGTACAGAACATATTGAACGAAGGTGCCGAGGCGGCACGGGAAGTGGCCGAGAATACGTTGGAAGAGGTGCGCGAGGTCATGGGCCTGGACTATGATTAGTCAAGGTTGGGCTTGAGAGTCAGCCAAGACCGAGATTGAATTAATTGGCAGGATAGCGAGCAAAGTAAGCCGCAGAAGGTTGCGAAACGCACTTTGAAGTAGTCAACGATTTGTTAAAAACACATACAGAGCATACATGGCAAACGACCCTAGTACAGAAACCGCCAGTCAGCCTTTGCAAGAAGGTGGACAAGGCGAAGCAACCCGCGATGCTGCGAACAATGCCTCGAGCAACATGACGGGTAATGCCATGGACAACGTTGCGAACGATGCCGGAAACATTGTCACCGACAACGCTACCGACAACGTTACCGACAACGCTACCGAAAATGCAGAGCCACAGCAGGCATTGCCGGACAATGTGATCCCACTGGCGATGGTCAGGGGAGCGGCGTTTACTGAGCTGCCACAGGATTTATACATTCCGCCTGATGCCCTGGAAGTCTTTCTGGAAGCTTTCGAGGGGCCGCTGGATTTGCTGTTGTATCTAATCAAGCGGCAAAATCTGGATATTCTGGATATTCCCATTGCGGAAATCACCCGCCAATATATGGAATATGTGGACATGATGAAAGATTTGCGCCTGGAACTGGCTGCAGACTACCTGGTGATGGCGGCAATGCTGGCGGAAATCAAATCCCGCATGTTGTTACCCCGACCGGTGGAACAAGAAGAGGAGGAAGACCCTCGCGCAGATTTGATACGCCGGTTGCAGGAGTACGAACGATTCAAAAAAGCGGCCGAAGATTTAAACGCCATCCCGCGTCTGCATCGTGATGTGTTTCAAGTGGCGGTGGATCCGCCGGACTACGAAGTGGAAAAACCGCAACCCCAAGTGGAAATGCGCGAGTTGTTATTGGCGTTTCGTGACGTATTGAAACGAGCTGAAATGTATTCGCATCACCACATCCAGCTCGAGCCTTTGTCGGTGCGCGAAAGAATGTCAAACGTCCTGGAGTATGTGAAAAACAATCCCGGATTTATCCCCTTCAATCAGCTATTTAGTTGCGAAGAAGGCAGGCGGGGAGTGGTGGTCACTTTCCTGGCCATATTGGAGCTGTTAAAGGAGTTACTCGTAGAAATTGTGCACACCGAGCCTTATGGGCCTCTACACATTAAAGCGGCGGAAAAATGTCAATAGAGATAGAAAAATTAACCAACATTGTCGAAGCGGCATTATTGGCGTTCGGTCAACCCCTGAGTATTGATCGGTTGATGAGTTTGTTTGGCGAGGACGAACAAGTCAGCCGCCAGGACATTCGCGAGGCCTTGCAAAGCCTGCAGCAATCCTGTGAAGGCCGAAGTGTTGAATTGGTGGAAGTTGGCAGTGGTTTTCGTTATCAGGCGCGCAAAGACTACGCTCCATGGGTTTCGAAACTGTGGGAGGAGAAGCCGCCGCGCTATTCCCGAGCATTACTGGAGACTCTGGTGTTGGTCGCTTACCGACAGCCGATCACCCGTGCTGAAATCGAAGATATTCGCGGTGTCAGTGTCAGCTCGCACATCATGAAAACCCTGCAAGAACGTGATTGGGTGCGAGTGGTCGGCCATAAGGATGTACCCGGCAAACCGGCCTTGTATGCGACCACCAAGGCATTTTTGGACTATTTTAATATCAAATCCTTGGAAGAACTGCCCTCGCTAATGGAAATTCGCGATCTGGATAAAATCAGTGCGGAGATCGACAGGCAGAACGCGGCAGCGGGGCAGCCCTCTGAGACCAGCGCCGAAGCACAGGATTTGATTGAAGACGAAGATATCGAGCGATTGTTGCCCGACGGCGAAGCCGATCATGGCGAGGGGATTGAAGGCGTTGAAAACACTATA
>JAJDNG010000185.1 GCA_022340845.1 Gammaproteobacteria bacterium
GGTTGGACCACAGTGTAGGACCGACCAGGTTGTTATCGGTTTGTTGCCAGATTGCCAGTGCATCCCCATTTTCACTCATAGCGACTTTCGGATAGACAGGATCCGCATCGTAATCCTCAATGACTTGATTGCTGTCCCAGCCGTATTGAGGGGAATAGTGATAGGCATAGACATCATGATAGGAAACGTAGCGATTGGGGCCTGCAGAGGTTTTCTCCCACAGGGCGATGGCGTTATCGTGTTCATCCATGGCCAGTTGCGGTTTCGTATATGCAGCGGCTTCATCCACCATTTCGTCGGTGGACCAACCCGACCCGTTGGTATAGTGGTTGGAATAAACATCGATAGTGTTGGGGCCAAAATAACTATATTCCTCACCCAGCCAGATAAGCAACGCATTATCTTTGTTATCCAGGGCTATTTGTGTACTGCCGGAATTGACATAGGGATCGGACTGTATCGCTTGACTTTCGCCCCACTTTCCTCTCGCCTGGTGCAGACTGGCTCGCACATTATATTGCCGGGTTTCAGGATTTAATACCGTCCAGGCGGCCATGCTGTCGCCTTTTTCATTTAGGGCAATACTGGGGGATCCCGCATCTTCATGGGTTACAAACTCGGAAGGTTGCCAGCCTTTGCTTTTACGAAAGTAGCGAGTCACTAAACCCGTTTGGGGATTACCCTCACTTAAATCATATTGTGACCACATCGCAACAGCGGTGCCTTTCTCGTTAATAGTTAGACTGTTAGCGATGGAGAGAACTGAATTATCACTTTGGATTATCTTGCTGTGTGTCCAGCCCTTGCCTTTTTCAAAATAATTTGAATATATATTGGTCCTTTCATAGTCGGGATTGGTTTGGTTCCAGATGGCGATGGCATTGCCCTGCTTGTCGATGACTACGAGCGGCGAATACGCATCTGCTGCGTCATCTTGAATGGTCACCGGTTCATCCCAGCCGTGGTTATGATCATAATAGCTGGACCACACTGTAGATAGTGGCGAGGAAGTAAAATTGTAAACCGGCCATGCGACGATCGCATCCCCGTGTTCGTTAATGGCAACACTGGGAGGATTACCGACTTGCCCGACAGTGGTTTTGTCGATACGCATTGGTTGCCCCCACCCTTGGTGCTTGCTGAACTGCGCAACCCAAATCCCGTTTTCACCGTCATCGAGGTTGTATTCCTGCCAGACGGCGATCCCGTCTCCATGTTCGTTGACGGCGAGTTGGGCGTCAGGGGAAGCCCAGGCATTGTCGCTGCTGACTTGACTTGGATCTCTCCAGGTTTTGGTGTCGTAGGTGCCGGCCAAGGCGACGCCTTCTGTCACGATCAAGCACAATGCTGCGGCTAGGATCCTGATTAATGATGTGGATAGTGGATTGGAACGTTTTTTATTATATTGCATGCTATAACCTCCGTTCGTGTTGTATAGTGTGCGTGAATGGTAGTGATGCTGGAAAACACTGGTTTTGAAAGCAATGGTTCTGAAAAAAATGTTGTGAAAAAGTGAAGCATTGTTGTACCAAGTTGGCGTCGGTATTTTCAGTGCTGCACCATAAACAAAGCCCTGACAACGCACGGTCTATGCCATACGGGCAACCATCTGTAATTGCTAAACTTAATAGATAAGCATGAGAATAAGAGTGTGAAATCCACCACCATATCAATAAAAATTGGGGGAATACCACCGCAACGCCAGGCGCCATATGCCGGATTGAGCAGTACGGGGGTTTTTGTGTCCAATAAATTATGAGGCATCAGATTTATCGCTGAGGTATTCGGCATTAACGGCTCGAGGATTATTAGCATGAGTAGGGAAGGTAAAGTGTTTGTAGGCGGGAAAAAGCGCAAAGAAATTTATATGGCTTTGCTTATTTGCATGTGGTTTTCAGTGTTGCCTGCTTCCTTGGCAAACGCTCAACCGGTAAAAGCCGATTGCGCCGACTCCCTGAAGGAAGCACAACAGACACTGCGGAAGTTGCATTCGGAATTTTCCACTTGCCGGTCCGTAAAACTCACCGAATTGGAAAATTTCAATGCTAAACGCGACCGTTATCTGCGGTTGATCACTTGGGCGAGTAGTCTGGAATTCGCGGCATCATTAAAACCCTACATGAATGCGTTGAACGAACGCGATCGCTTGTTGTCTTCCAAGGCAGATGGGTTTGAAGCCTGTGTACCGCCATTGCGTGATATTGTTGTTGCCAATTCTATTCCGCAGGACAGCAACCAACCATGTGATCAACCGCTAGCCAATATGCAACTCGAAATAAGTGAGTTGTCGGGGGACTTGAAGATTTGTCAGGGGTGTAGTCTAGGCGTTTTAGGTGAAGGAATTAACAAATCCGCCATGGAATTGTTAATAGCACAGCAAAAAGACGCGCGCGTGTTGCGCCAAGCGTTGTATCAGCAACTCCAAAGCGACAAAGTGGGGTTCTTATCCGAGCTCAACCAATGGCTGATTACCCGTGACGTCTTTTTAGCGTATGTCACCGACACGGCGTTGCAACAGTCCAATACCCAAAAACTTATTGTGATGTTAGAGCACTTGGAACAACAGCTCGAGACAGTGGACACCCCCAGTGAATTTACCGACAAGGTTGTGCAGGTCTATCACCAATTAGCCAAAACATTGCAAAGTAAACCAGGGCACCGTCGCGAAAATGCAGAACACTTGTTGGACATGTTTGTTGAAGTGGTACCGCAGTACGCTTCGACCGATACGCCGGCACGCTATGCCGGATTTAACGATACCCTGGAAATGGCGCAACGCTTTAATGCCATGTCACCTCAGGAGCGAGATGCTTTGGTGTCGGCAATAAATTCGGCCGTGAAAAAATACCAGCCGTATAATCGCTCATCGTGAGTGACGCTTACAACCATTTTGCGAACTTTGACTCGAGAAACAAAAATGAGGAACAGAGATGCGGAATTTAACCCACCAGCAAGCCCAGAGTTTTTACGACCGGTTTGGCGCCAAACAGGACGCGCAAAGCTTTTATGAAGACAAGGCGGTCAATACGCTGATACAACACGCCGATTTCGAGCACGCGCACACTGTCTTGGAGTTTGGATGCGGTACCGGGCGCCTGGCCCAACGACTGTTAGCGAACAACTTACCGGCGAACGCCACCTATCGCGGCCTGGATATCAGTACCACGATGGTGAATTTGGCCACAGAGCGATTGCAGGCATACCCCGCCCGCGCGCAAGTGAGTCAGACACAAGGAGAAATCCACTTGCCTTTTGCCGAAAATGTATTTGACCGGTTTGTGTCGGCCTACGTATTGGATTTGCTTCCCGAAGAGGAAATCCGCGAACTGCTCAGCGAAGCGCATCGTGTATTGAATCGCAGCGGGATTCTGGCTTTGGCCAGTTTAAGCTACGGAAAAACGGCATTCAGCAAGGGCGTCACCGGCGTGTGGCGCACCATCCATCGTATCAATCCGAAATGGGTGGGCGGTTGCCGGCCCGTGAAACTCAGCGACTTTATCCGCGATGATTGCTGGAATCTATTGCATCATGAAATTATTTCTCAGTTCGGCATCACCTCCGAAGTGGTTGTGGCGGAGAAAGTCGCTTCGCAAACAACGTGAATAAAGCAGCTTTTCCATTTCAGCAATGGTGCAAATATCATGATCAAAAACTACAAAGATCACGCCGCCAATGAAAGAACCTATTTGGCGTGGATACGTACCGGCGTCACCGTAATGATGCTGGGCTTTTTTATCGAAAAATTTGAATTATTTCTAGCCACTATCGCGAACAATCTACCCGGCAAATCTCGCCTTGGACAATTTCTCTATACATCACACATCAGTATTGCCATGGTGGCGCTGGCCATTTTCATAATGGTTGCTGCCACACTGCGTTATTTTAGAATTAAACGCGAACTGGATGCGGAAGTAACTTTGCAATTCCGGGGCACTCTGTTTGCCACGGCCGTGACTGTGGTCATGCTGGCGTTTGCCATTTATTTGTTGGCCCATCTAAGCGGCTTGTTCTGAAAACCCGCCTGCAGTCACCTGTAATGCCATCACTGTGACTGCCCGCTCCGCCTGTCGTACAAAATACAACAGTACGTAATCGCTGAGAATGTCTGCAGGTTGGGTGAAATTCCCCATCGCCATCATCGACTGGTTGATATCAACCAGTCTCTCAATTGCGCGTGTGCCAATATGAACAAGATTGCTTTTATAATCAATAAGTTGCGAGATTGGCACAGGAACTGCCATTAGACTGTTAAACACGGTGAGTGACACGCTAATAGCCAACCACAGCCAGTGGTCGTGCGCTATCCATAGCATGTGCAAAGTGCTGGCGCTCGCCGATACATCGCAACAGACACTACGTAAGGAGATGGAAATGGAAACTGCAACTTCCGTAATATCCGTGTTCAACACCCGAGAGCAAGCCGAATCGGCAGTGCGGAAGGTGCAAGCCGCGGGTGTGGATATGAAAACTTTATCCATCATAGGCAAAGGTTATCATACCGAACAACACCCTATCGGGTTTTACACCACATCAGATCGCATCAAAGCTTGGGGCGGTACCGGTGCCTTTTGGGGCAGTATTTGGGGCATGTTGTTTGGCGCGGCATTTTTCTGGGTACCGGGTTTTGGCCCGTTGTTGGTGGCCGGCCCATTTTTAAACATTTTATTGGGTGCCCTGGAAGGTGCGGCATTGGTGGGCGGTATCGGCGCTCTAGGCGCCGCGCTGACCAGTATTGGTGTGCCTAAACACAGCATTATTCAATATGAGACCGACTTAAAAGCGGACAAATATTTGTTGATTGCCAATGGCGCACCCAAACAAGTTGAAAACGTAAGGCAAATCATGCAGCAACTCAATGCGAATGAATCCGCCGTTTATGATGTCGCGTAAGCGATGTGGGACGGCCATAACCGATTTTAAAACTAAGATATTTACCGATGGAGACAGTCACATGAAGCAATCAGGTTATTCACGACTCTTATACGCAATGGTGTTGGTTTGCGGTATTGGGTTTGCGCAGATGAGCAATCTGCAAGCGGCGATACTTCCCGATTTTACTCAGATCGTAAAAAGCAACTCCAATGTGGTCGTTAACATCAGCACGCAAAAAACCGCCGAGGTGGGGATGCCCTCGGTTCCATTTAATGGCGTTCCCGGCATGCCGGATAACGATCCATTCAAAGATTTCTTCAAACGATTTTTTCCTAATCAGGAAGGCCAACCACATAAACAAGTGCTGCGATCGTTGGGTTCCGGATTTATCATTTCATCCGACGGTTATATTCTGACTAACGCCCATGTTGTGAAAGATGCCGATGAAATCGTGGTTCGTTTAAGCGACCAGCGGGAAAAATCGGCTAAGTTGATCGGTAGCGATGAACAATCCGACGTAGCCTTAATTAAGATCGATGCCAACGGTCTTCCGGTGGCAAACCTGGGTGACTCTTCGCGCCTTGAAGTCGGGCAATGGGTGCTTGCCATCGGTTCGCCGTTTGGGTTTGATCATACCGCAACCCAAGGCATTATCAGCGCCCTGCAACGTAACTTGCCCAACGAGAGCTACGTGCCGTTTATTCAAACCGATGTGGCCGTTAATCCCGGCAACTCGGGAGGGCCGTTGTTTGACGCCAGCGGCAAAGTCATCGGCATAAATTCACAGATATACAGTAACAACGGCGGATACATCGGCTTGTCTTTCGCCATCCCCATCGAGCTTGCTACAAACGTAGCGGAGCAATTAAAAACCAAGGGCGTGGTCACGCGTGGTTGGTTGGGTGTGTTGATTCAACCCGTGAATCAAGACCTCGCAGACGCATTTAAGCTGGGACATCCCCAAGGTGCGCTGGTGGCGGAAGTCACGCCCGGCAGCCCGGCGGACAAAGCGGGTATCCGGTCCGGAGACATTATTACCCAATTTAATGGCGCTGCGGTGGGTAGTTCAGAACAGTTACCGCCCCTGGTGGCTTCCACCGCCGTGGGCAAATCCGTACCCATCAAGGTCATACGCAAAGGTAACCAAAAGACCCTGACCGCTACCATCGGCCAATTGGATAAAGCGGTGCTGGCATCAACCGAAGACACCGTTGAAGTGGATAAACTGGCAATCACGGTCACGAATCTATCGCAGGAACAACGCCAAAAAGCCAATACCGGCGAACTTGGCGTTATAGTGCAATCCGTGGACAAAGGTCCCGCAGCCAATGCCGGTATCCGCTCAGGGGACATTATTGTGAACCTGGATCATCAGGAAGTGCACAATACCAAAGATATGGTTTCGATCAGCGAACATTTGCACGGGGATAAACCGGTTCCTGTGCTGGTGGAAAGAGGCCAACACCCTTTGTTTCTGGCGCTGAAAATCCACGCTTAGCTCAGCACCCTTTATAGAAGGAAACAGGGAGGTTTCCTTCTACATATAATTACCGCAACAATCGGCATATGCATGCGAATTCAATTGTTGAAAAGAAACAATAAAAAG
>JAJDNG010000249.1 GCA_022340845.1 Gammaproteobacteria bacterium
ATAGTCAACAAAACCTAATAAAGATTAACACAGAATACATAACCGCGCTGGCCAAAAAACCATGGGCGCGATTTGTCTGGGTGGCCTGTGAAGCCTACCATTTCGCGCCGCATAGCGACGCTCCTACGCTGGTGGCTGCAGCGCCGTTCTTGTGGCATATCTTCAGCAATACGCTCCTTAACTCAAATTCATATTACTTCCAACGCCTCTTTCAATAAAGTAACGCCAGTGACCTGCATGCCCTCGATCTTGTTTTTGGGCATGTTGGCCTTGGGAACGATGGCGCGTTTGAAGCCGTGTTTGGCCGCTTCGCGAATGCGTTCCTGGCCACTGGGGACGGGGCGGATTTCGCCGGACAAGCCTACTTCACCGAATACAATAAGATCTTGAGGCAATGGCATATCTCGCAGGCTGGAAACGATGGCTAGTAATAGAGCTAAGTCAGCACTGGTTTCGACAACTTTAACGCCGCCAACAACATTAACAAATACGTCCTGGTCGGAGACGACGATACCCCCATGTTTGTGCAGCACGGCCAACAGCAGCGCCAACCGGTGATGATCGATACCCACCGCCAGACGTCGCGGTTGACCGTAGGCGTTGTCATCCACCAGCGCTTGTAGTTCGACTAACAACGGCCGTGTGCCCTCCCACACGACCATGACACTGCTGCCGGCGTTGGCGGTTTGGCCGCGGGAGAGAAATATCGCCGAGGGATTTTGCACCTCTCGCATGCCTTTGTCAGTCATGGCGAAAATACCCAGTTCGTTGACGGCGCCGAATCGGTTCTTAGTACTACGCAAGGTGCGGTAGCGGCTGTCGTCGCCGCCTTCAAGCATTAAGGAACAATCGATAAGATGTTCCAATACTTTTGGACCGGCCAAGGCGCCATCTTTCGTGACGTGACCAATGAGAAACAATACCGTGTTGGTTTGTTTGGCATAGCGGGTTAGATACGCCGCACTTTCCCGCACTTGCGACACGCCACCGGGGGCGGATTGTAATTCGGCGACGTTCATCACTTGGATGGAGTCAATGACCATCACTTTAGGCGCCACCGATTGCACGGTGGCGCATATGGATTCGACATTGGTTTCGGTCAGCAATTGTAGTTTGTCGGTGGCCAATCCCAGGCGTTGCGCCCGCAGCGCCACTTGTTGCAGGGATTCTTCGCCGGTGACATATACCGCGGGCAGGGTTACTGCCAGTTTGCACATGATTTGTAATAACAACGTGCTTTTTCCGGCGCCGGGATGACCGCCGATAACAATGGCCGAACCCGGCACTAGGCCGCCACCCAGCACGCGATCCAACTCACCCACGCCGGTTGAGATACGCGGCACGCTGACCAGGTCGATTTTGTCCAGTGTTTGTAGCGCGTTTGATGATGTGCCGGTGTATCCCTCGAATTTTGGGCTACGTTTGGTGGATGCGGGTTGCAGTCTGATTTCAGACAACGTATTCCATGCACCGCAATGGTCACACTGACCTTGCCACTTACTGTGTTCGCCGCCGCAATCCGAGCAGACGTAAGCTGTTTTGTTTTTCGCCATGTGCGTTCGTGGTTCGTGGTTCGTGGTTCGTGGTTCGTGGTTCGTGGTTCGTGGTTCGTGGTTCGTGGTTCGTGGTTCGTCGGAGAATAACGCACTATACGCTAACGTCAAGCAATAGTTGGAGATTTGTCGCATGTCTCGTTTCTGCGCGAAACGCAGGAACGAAGCTGCATTCTTAATCACGTTTTTTCGACAAACTTCACCCGCTGAGTCACTCCGCACATGAGTTCATACGATATGGTTGAGGCGCAGCGGGCGATTTCATCGATGGGGAGACCTTCGCCCCACAGGATAACCGGATCGCCCACTTGCGCGCCTGGGGTGTTGCGCAAGTCTATGCCTATCATGTCCATGGAAACCCGGCCAGCCAGTTGGGCACGTTTACCATTGACCAGCACGGGGGTTCCACTGCCGGCATGGCGGGGGTAGCCATCGCCGTAGCCTATGGCCGCCACGCCCACTGGCATGTCTTGCGGGCATTGCCAGACCCCGCCATAGCCTATGGGGTCGCCTTTTTGATACTGGTGAACCGCGATGAGTTGAGTTTGCAATGTCATGACCGGCTTCAAATCCACATCGGCGTCGATGCCGATATTAAAGGGATTACCGCCGTATAATAGAATGCCGGGGCGGTTGATGTCCGCATGGGTCGCCGACCATCCCAGTATGCCGGCTGAGTTGGCGATGGAGCGAGGACCGGGCAAATCCTGGGTGCACTGATCGAAGCGCTGCAGTTGAGTACTGGTATAGCTGTCTTGCCGGTCGTCGGCGTTGGCCAGATGGGTCATTAAGGTGATGGATTCAACCAGTGCGTTGGCTTTCAAATCATTCCATACTGTTTTAACTTCCTGCGGGCCAAATCCCAACCGGTGCATGCCAGTGTCGACCTTCAGCCATACGTTTAGTTTGGCATCAGCCGGTTTTTGTTGCTTGAGTACCTCTAACTGGGCGCGGTGATGCACCACGATATCCAGACCATGATGTAAAATCACCGACAGTTCGCCGGCCTCGAAAAAACCTTCCAACAACACGATGGGTTTTTGGATTCCGGCGTCACGCAATTCCACGGCCTCTTCAAGGCTGGCCACCGCAAAACTATCAGTATGATGGCTTAACGCTCTGGCAACTCGCAAAATACCGTGGCCGTAGCCGTTGGCCTTGATGACAGCCAGGGTTTTTGAGGTGGGCGCAGCGGCTTTTGCTTGCTGCAAATTATGGACTAACGCGGGAAGATTGATAATCGCCTGGGCGGCGCGGCTCATGGATATCCTTCGTCTTCATAGATTTGGCTGATATGATTTTCAAACCGGGTATATTGGCCAAGGAAGGTCAGCCGGACGGTTCCGATGGGGCCGTTACGCTGTTTGCCGATGATGATCTCCGCCGTGCCTTTGTCAGTGCTTTCTTCGTTATACACTTCATCCCGGTAGATAAACACGATGACATCGGCGTCTTGTTCGATCGCTCCGGATTCGCGCAAATCGGACATAACCGGCCGCTTGTTGGGCCGTTGCTCCAAGGAACGGTTTAGCTGGGAGAGTGCAATCACCGGCACGCTCAATTCTTTGGCCAGGCTTTTTAAATTACGGGAGATTTCCGAGATTTCGTTGACACGGTTTTCGGTTCCAGGAACTTGCATTAACTGCAAATAGTCGATGACGATCAGGCCAAGGCCGTCGTGTTCGCGAGCCAGGCGCCGTGCCCTGGCCCTCAATTCATTGGGTGTTAAGGCGGGCGTATCGTCGATAAACATTTTTGCCTCGGCCAATAGACCTACGGCCGATGTAAGCCGCGGCCAATCATCATCATCCAACTTGCCGGTGCGTACCCGGTGCTGGTCGATGCGACCCAATGATGACAACAAACGCATGGCCAATTGTTCTCCCGGCATTTCCATGCTGAATATGGCCACCGGAAGATTGGTTTTGATGGCGACGTTCTCCGCAATATTCATGGCGAAAGTGGTTTTTCCCATGGAGGGCCGCCCCGCCACGATGATCATATCCGAGGATTGCAGTCCGGATGTCATGTCATCGAAATCGCTGAAACCGGACGGTACGCCGGTGATGGGACTGTCCTGCTGGAACAGCATGTCGATTTTGTCGACGGCTTTAACCAGCAGATCTTTGATACACACGAAGTCTTTTCGGCCTTTGGCGCCTTTTTCCGCGATTTCAAAGACCAGTTTTTCCGCATTGTCCAGGAGTTGTTCGCTTTTGCGGCCTTCGGTCTGGTAGCAACTGCTGGAGATTTCGTTGCCGACGCTGATTAATTGCCGCAGGACGGATTTCTCGCGAACGAT
This sequence comes from Gammaproteobacteria bacterium, assembly GCA_022340845.1. Taxonomy (GTDB): domain Bacteria; phylum Pseudomonadota; class Gammaproteobacteria; order SZUA-152; family SZUA-152; genus JAJDNG01. The sequence goes on from JAJDNG010000249.1 coordinate 3,856, forward strand.
TTGCGCATAGGTAATGATGTTCGCCGCGCTGGGGGTATTTTTAGCGAGCTTTCCGAGATACGCCAGACCACCGATTTTGTCCAGTTCATTTCTTTTATCCAACCAGTCGGACAGTGTCACGACATCGGTGGGGTCTTGTTGTTCCACCAACTGGGCGATGGCATGATATATCAGCCGATGGTCACGGCGATAAAAATCATCTTCGTTGACAATGTCGGCAATTTTATCCCAGGCAGTGTTGTCCAACATCAAACCACCCAATACGGATTGTTCAGCTTCTATAGAATGGGGCGTGACGTTCAATGCTTGGGTAGCAGTATCCGGTAAATCCGTTACAAACGCAGATTCTTGCATAAGTCTTTATAGTAGCTTTTTGACGTTATCGTTTTGGTTTTGCGCTGAACTGTATATGGTTTGCTGCTTGTTACGTGATGCTGCGTGCTTCAGCGAGTTTTTCTATTTAGGTTAAGGAGAGTAATGGTAATGAATTCTCGCGAGATTGAACAGCCATATAAGCATAAAGTTTTTGTAAAAAATTCCATCCATAAGAAATTTTTAGCTTGAAAAATACGAAGAATACGCTCTCATTCGTTATCGCTGACAAGCGTGTTAAAAATGCTGGGGATGCTGGGCGTTTTTTATGAAAAACAGTTGGAGGGTATAATTAAAATCAATGTTAACAGGATACGCTAATATCCCGTTAACATTTGGTTTGCCTATTTAGTGGACAAAAAATCCTGTTATTATAAATTTTATTTTAAGCCGTTTATTCCGCGACAATTGTCACTTTAACGGTGGCAACGACATCGCTGTGTAATTCTATATCGATATCATATTCTCCGATTTGGCGAATCGGGCCTTCCGGCAATCGCACTTCCCGTTTTTCCACTTCAGTACCGGCTTCGGAGATGGCGCGGGCAATTTCAGCGGTACCCACGGAACCAAACAATTTACCTTCATCCCCGGCTTTATGCGCGATAGTGACGGCAATCTCGGCCAAAGACTCACGGCGTGACTCAGCGGCGGATAATTTTTCGGCAGCGACATTTTCAAGTTCGGCACGGCGTGCTTCAAATTTGGCGATATTATCAGGCGTCGCTGACACAGCCATACCTTTGGGGATCAGAAAGTTTCGTCCGAAACCCGGTTTGACGGCAACTGTGTCGCCCAGGCTCCCCAATTTGTGGACTTTCTCTAACAGGATAACGTTCATGCTAAACTCCTTATGACCTAGATATTCAATCAATTAAACCAATGTAGTATTTCTTAACCGCAGGGCCTCAACTTTTACCAATGGATTTTCGGACTTTTCCCCGGATGTTCGCCCAGGTGTCAATTAATCCGACAACACCAAATAATTTCAACAATATTGGCGACAATATATAAATCCCCACTAACCACCCGACGCTCATTTTTCTCATATGCACACTGGCGTGAGCCACCGCCAACGCTTGCACATAAAACAATAACAATGCCACGCTGAAGAACTCACCGGCTATGGCGCTGACTACACCTGCCGGCAAAAATGAAATTCCCCCGACAACGGCGGTGAAAATAGCAAATGCATTGTGCAATCGTAAATTGTGAAATTCCTGTTGAAATCCACCCGGGTTATACAACAATGCCTGCCACCAACGACCGAGGAATAAACAGATGGCACAGTTAAGTATGATTCCGGCGGCGAACAAACCCGTGAGGTACTTGGAAGCCTCGACGATTTGTTCTTCCAACACGGACCGGCTCTGCTCGTCCGCTTGCTCAAGCACCGGTGCGAAAAACTGCATTGTGACTTGTTGCCACATTGGCGCCGGATCAGTCGTCGCATAAACAATCAGCACAAATATAAATCCGAATCCCCCGGCCACTTGCAGTGTTTTCGCCAGAGAAAGCGTATAACGCAGCACGGCAGCCAGCACCCAAACCATGCCCAGCAATGTCACGAAACCGAACAAGGCCGTCGGGACCTGGCCCAGCGAGGTGAAAAAGTAGGTGAACGCACCAAAAATCGCGCTCGAACCCACCAAGATTATCAGTCCCGCGTTCAGCCCCTGCCTGAGGGTTACTAACGCCAGTGCTGCGCTGCTGATATACGTCAAAAACGGCATTATCAACGACAATATCGCGGTAACCGATACAACCGTCGTGGCCTGAAAAGGACCACGCATGATATACGAAGCGATTGCTTTCATTGTACTGCCGTGCTTCTTTTTATACGTGTGTTATACGTGTCATTCGTGTTTGCACTTTACAACTGCTTAACTAAATTACTGTTTAAGCCAATTACTGCTTAACAAAGTGCCGTACTCGTTGCCCCCTGAGGCATACTAAAACACTAATGACTTACTGCAACGCCAATTACGTACGATGTGCGTCGCTGTACGGCAATAATGCCAGATAACGGGCGCGTTTTATCGCCCTGGCCAGTTGCCGCTGATAACGGGCACTGGTTCCGGTAATGCGACTGGGAACGATTTTTCCAGTTTCGGTAATAAAGGACTTTAAGGTGTTTAAATCCTTATAGTCGATTTCTTTTACGCCTTCGGCAGTAAAACGGCAAAACTTTTTACGACGAAAATGACGGGCCATAATTAACCTCTCTAAAAATGTCTGTATGAATTTTCTATATGAGTTTAATGACTAAAACACAGCAATGAATCAAACTGGCGTTGCGTTATAGCAATGTAAGCAATTTATGTAAGCAACGTATTCGGCATTGCTTTCAAATTTATGCTGGTCGCTCAGTTTTTAGGCAGCGTTTTTATCGCTGTCATCATCACTATCATTACTGTCATCGGTGTTGGTATCTGCATCGGTATCACGATCTCGATCCGAAGCACGCTCGAAATCTCTGTCAGAGTCTTCGCGCTGTCTACCCATAGGTGATGGCTCGGTCACCGCTTCCGCAGTGGTTAACACCATATCTCGGATTACGGCGTCATTAAACCGGAATGCACTTTTGAGTTCGCTCAATGCTTCCTGCCCGCATTCAACGTTCATCAGCACGTAGTGGGCTTTATGGACTTTGGCGATAGGAAAGGCTAGCTGCCGGCGACCCCAGTCTTCCAGTCGGTGGACTTTACCGCCGTCGGTTTCGACGATGGCGCGATAACGGTCAATCATGGCGGGCACTTGTTCACTTTGGTCGGGGTGAACAAGAAAAACTATTTCATAATGTCTCACAATATAGCTCCTCTCGGTTTGTAGCCTCCCACCAGTGAGGGTGTGGTGAGGCAAGGAACGGATGAATAAATAGGATGCTGAACCATATCAGATCCAGAGCCGCGAGATTTTACTAGAAACCGCAGTGGTTTGCCAATGAAAATGCCCTATTTCACGAAAATTTCCGCTGTCTCATGGCCTCATATAGGCAAATACCCGTGGCCACGGACACATTTAGGCTTGCCACCACGCCTTCCATGGGTAATTTGACCAGAAAATCGCATTTTTCCTTACTCAGACGGCGTAATCCCGAACCTTCCGCGCCTAAGGCAATTGCGACCGGCATGGCCAAATCCATTTGGTATAAGGATTGTTCGCCTTTGTCGTCCATGCCGATAATCCAGATGCCAGCTTTTTTCATCTGCTCCATGCTGCGAGCCAGATTGGTCACTTGCACTACGGGGACGTTGTGCAATGCGCCGCTGGCGACTTTAGCAACTGTGGCGGTAAGTCCCACGGCTTTGTCTTTAGGGATGATGATGGCATCCACGCCGGCACCATCGGCACTGCGCAAACAGGCTCCCAGGTTATGGGGGTCTTGAATGCCATCCAGGATTAGCAGCAATGCAGGGCCTTTGAGCGCATCGATCAACGCCATAAGATCGTTATCCGTCAGCGGCCCAGGCAATTTACAACGCGCGATCACACCTTGGTGGTTCACGCCCGGCAGGCGCTGGTCCAATTGCTCACGGGGAACTTCATGTGCTACCACGCCATGTTTTTTCGCCAGATGCTGAATCTCGGCGATCCGCTTGTCATGCCGGTTGCTGTCCAGCCAGATTTCAATAACAGCTTGTGGCGTTTGCGCAATGGCGGATTGAACGGCGTGCAGGCCGAAAATCAAATCGCTCTTCATGACTGCGTTAATCGCCGTTATCGGCGGCGCGCTTTAGGCTTCTGTCCTGATGCCGCTGGGCCGGATTTTTTCTTACTGGACTTTTTGTTACTGGACTTTTTGTTACTGGACTTTTTGCTACTGGACTTTTTGTTGACGGATTGTTTCTTGCTGGATTGTTTCTTAGACGAATTCGGCGAACGATTTTCGGCATTTTTCGCTCCGACTTTGGATTTTTTCTTTGTGGTCATTTTTTCATTGGATTGGCGAGCAGATTTTTTGAAAGCCCGTTTTTTGGATTTTGATTTCGCCCCGCCCTCTTTTTCAGACACCCCTGTTGAAGAGCCATAGTCTTTCATCAATTCGAAATCGATCTTCTTCTCATCCAAATCGACTCTCGCCACTCGGACCTGGACTTTGTCCGTCAAGCGAAATTGTTTGTTGGTCCGCTCGCCGATCAAGCTGCGCTTGACCGGGTCGAAATGATAATAGTCGCGTTTCAGCGAAGTTACGTGCACCAAGCCTTCGACGTAGATATCCTGTAGTTCCACAAACAGGCCAAAGCTAGTGACGCTGGTAATAATGCCGTCAAACTCCTCCCCGACTTTGTCCATCATGTATTCACACTTGAGCCAATCCATGACATCGCGGGTGGCTTCGTCGGCCCGGCGCTCGGTCATGGAGCAGGTCTCCCCCAGCGTTTGCATATCGTTGTAGCTATACACGAATTGCTCCGGACTTTTTCCGGACACCACATGTTTAATCGCCCGGTGGACCAGCAAATCGGGATAACGGCGTATGGGTGAAGTAAAATGCGCATAAACATCCAACGCCAGGCCGAAATGGCCCAGGTTGTCGGGACTGTAAACCGCCTGATTCAGGCTTCGCAGCATAACGGTTTGAATCAGATGCCAATCCGGTCGGTTTCTTACCTGCGCTAATAACTTACCATAGTGTTTGGGTTCCGGCTCGGACCCGCCGGCCATAGTGAGGCCCAAACTTTTTAAAAAATCGCGCAAATCAATCAACTTGTCTTCCGACGGTGCATCATGAACCCGGTACAACGTCGGCATGTCATTGGTGGCAAGAAAATCGGCAGCGCAAACATTCGCGGTTATCATGCATTCTTCGATGATTCGGTGGGCGTCGTTTCTGCGCATCGGCACGATGCGTTCGATTTTTTTGTGTTCTCCAAATTCAATCACCGTTTCCGTGGTTTCAAATTCTATGGCTCCCCGGCGGTTGCGTTGCTTCAATAAGGCTTCAAATAAGGCGTTGAGATTTTCCAGGTGGGGAACCAATGGTTGGTGTTGTTTGCGCAATGCCTTATCGCCACCGAGCAATGCGGCGACATCATCATAAATCAAGCGTGCGTGAGAATGCATCACCGCCTCGAAAAAGCGATAATTTTTCACCCTCCCGGTATTGGAAATAACCATTTCACACACCATACACAGGCGGTTAACGTGTGGATTAATGGAACACAAGCCGTTGGACAAAATTTCCGGCAACATGGGAATGACCCGGCCGGGAAAGTACACAGAGTTACCGCGTTGCTGTGCTTCCACGTCCAATGCGATACCGGGCCGCACATAATAAGAAACATCGGCAATGGCCACCAGCAAACGCCAGCCGTTGCCATGAGGTTCACAATACACAGCATCATCAAAATCTTTGGCATCGGCACCGTCTATGGTCACCAGGGGTAGGTGCCGAATGTCCTCGCGCCCCGCGAAAGCGTCTTCGGGGACCTCAGCAGAATACCGGCGAATTTCCTGCTCCACGGCTTCCGGCCAGAGATGCGGTATTTCGTGAGCGCGCACGGAAACATCGATCTCCATACCCGGAGCCATGTGCTCACCCAGGATTTCCACCACTTTGCCGATGGGCTGGCGCTGTTTGCTGGGCTGATCGATCAGTTCAGCGACGACTATTTGCCCGCCACTGGCCTGACCTTGATACTCCGGCGGGATTACGATGTCGTGGGTGATGCGTTTATTGTCGGGCACTACGAAACCGATTCCGGATTCTTGGAAAAATCGCCCCACCACTTGGTGGGTGTTGCGTTCTAGGATTTCGACTATCGCACCTTCGCGGCGGCCACGCCGATCGATGCCCGACACGTGCGCCAGGACGCGGTCACGGTGAATCAATTGGCGCATTTGGCGGGCGGATAAAAACAAATCGTCGCTGCCATCGTCCGGCACCAAAAAGCCGAATCCATCCGGATGCGCCAACACGTGGCCGCAGATCAAATCCATTTTGTTCACCGGTCCATAACCATGGCGGCGATTACGGATCAACTGACCGTCGCGCTCCATAGCCCGTAAGCGTCGCGCTAAGGCCTCGAGGTCTTGCTCCTCGTGATAATCCAAAACCTCCGCCAGTTGTTCCCTGGTAAGCGGTTTGCCTTCTTCGGCGAGAATTTCCAGGATAAATTCCCGGCTGGCCACTGGCCGGTCGTATTTTTGCGCTTCGCGCTGGGCGTGGGCGTCAGTCTTTTCTATTTTTGTGGGCATGTAGTATTCTTTTTTCTGGGTTATTTCAGTATGAGTTGTATTCTAGGTTATTTTTATTGGGTGTGAAGGAATAAGATGTATTGACAATGGTAGAGGCTATCGGTACAGTGGCCGGCCTTCACCATTGCCAACCATGCCGAGGTGGCGAAATTGGTAGACGCGCTAGCTTCAGGTGCTAGTGGGGGAAACCCCGTGGAGGTTCAAGTCCTCTCCTCGGCACCAATTATTTCTTCCCTTTCGCACAGTACGCGCTACGCCACGTATATCGTGCCTGCCCCGTCAATGTAAGCCATGATTTGCTCACTTGGTTATATCATTGTGCTTTTAAGCTATTGATTATTCTTGTTTTAAAAGCTTATCTCGCGATCAAGGCCGACTCGCGACGGCCCGGCACGGGTTGTGGCCATCGATCGGTCTACGCAAACGGATGCCGTAGGATGATGGTTTCGTTTCTATCAGGGCCCGTGGACACGATATCGATCGTGGTTTCCGTGACTTCTTCGATCTTCTGCAAATACGTTTTGGCATTTGCCGGTAAATCATCGTACGACTTGATCCCAATCGTGGACTCTTTCCAGCCTGGCATTTCGATATACACGGGTGCGCACGCAGCAATGGCTTCTTCACCCACCGGGGGTGTTAATCGTTCTTCGCCGTTGTATTGATATCCCACGCAAATCTGTATGGTGTCCAGGCCATCCAATACATCCAGCTTGGTGATGCACAGACCGGAGACGCTGTTGATCTGCACGGACCTACGTAGCGCCACGGCGTCGAACCAACCGCAGCGGCGGGCTCGTCCGGTGGTGGCACCGAATTCATGGCCTTTTTCCGCCAAATGCTTGCCGTAGGCATCGTCCAGTTCGGTGGGGAACGGTCCTGATCCCACCCGCGTAGTGTAGGCTTTGGTGATGCCTAAAATATAATCCAGCCGTCGGGGTCCTACTCCGCTACCGGTGGCCGCATTGCCGGCCGTGGTATTGGAAGATGTCACATAGGGATACGTGCCATGATCGATATCCAGCAATGATCCTTGCGCCCCTTCAAATAACACACTGCCTCCGTTGCGGTGCATTTGATACAACACTTCCGGCACATCGGCAATCAAGGGAATAATCCGTTCGGCCAGCGTCCAGGTCTCATCCAATACCTGCTGAAAATTCACCGGCTCCACTTTAAAATAGTTCTGTAAGGCAAAATTGTGATAGTCCAGGACTTCGCCCAGCTTTGCGGCAAAGCGTTCGCGATGCAATAAATCGCCGACCCGCAAACCGCGGCGGGATACTTTGTCTTCATACGCCGGCCCTATACCACGGCCGGTGGTGCCTATGGCGGATTTACCTCTGGCGATTTCCCGGGCATGATCCAAGGCAACATGGTAAGGCAGTATCAATGGGCAGGCTTCGCTGATTTTCAACCGGGAGGTTACGGGAACTCCTTGTGATTCCAGCATATCAATCTCTTCCATCAACGCCGCAGGGGATAACACGACCCCATTGCCAATGAGGCACAACACGTTTTCGCGCAATATTCCGGATGGAATCAAATGCAGGACGGTTTTTTTGCCATCGATCACCAAGGTATGGCCGGCATTATGCCCCCCTTGAAACCGTACAACGGCTTTAGCATGATCGGTTAGCAAATCAACGATCTTGCCCTTGCCTTCGTCCCCCCACTGCGTGCCCACTACTACAACATTTTTACCCATAACGATTACTCACTTTATTTTCTCAACAATCCATTGGCCGCTGCGCGATACGATCTGACGATCACAATCGAGGTCTTTCGCGCCACCCGCTTGACCTGATAACTGCGCCACCACCCGCTCACCGCTTTGTCGAAGTTCTTTGATTTTTTGCTGTAAAGCCGGGTCGGAATCCGCAGGCGCAAATATAGCATTTTTTGACTGCTCAGAGGCCATTCCCCACTTCATCAAACTTCTCAAATCCGCGCTGAATCCAGTCGCCGGCCGGGCTCGCCCAAAATAACGGCCAATGTTGTCGTAGCGCCCGCCCTGGGCGATGGATTGCCCCACGCCGGATTTGTAAGCAGCGAATACGATGCCGGTATGATACTGTATGCCCCGCACTTCCGCTAAATCGCAATGCAAGGAAATTTCAGGATAGCGACTTTGCATTTGCTCGGCCACCTGGGTCATGTCATCGATGGCTTGATGCACATCGTCGCTGGCCGCTTGGAGTTTTTTGCGCGCCTCACTTAAAACGTCCATATCGCCATTCAACCAGGCCAGCTCCAAAAGCATCTGTCGTATGCCGTTTTCAATGGATACGGAAGCCAAATAGTCGGTGATATCAGGCACGGATTTGCGCTGCAGCGCATCGAAAAGCTCGTTTTTTTGTTCCTGATTCAATCCCGCTTGTGCCGCCAATCCCTGGAAGATCCCCACATGCCCGATATCGATATAAACGTCTTGCAGTCCAGCCAGAGCCAGTGTTTCCAACATCAAACTCAGCATTTCCACGTCGCTCTCATGGCCGTTGTGCCCGTAGAGCTCAGCACCGATTTGCACCACACTACGGGAGCTGGCGAAATCATCACTTTGCGTGCGCAATACGGTACCGATATAGCACAACCTTGTTGGTGCTTCCCTGCGCAAGCGGTGGGCATCGATACGCGCGACCTGGGGCGTCATATCCGCCCGTACGCCCATGAGCCGGCCACTGCGCTGGTCAATTAGTTTGAAGGTTTGTACATCCAGGTCGGAGCCAACACCGGTGAGAAGAGATTCAACGTATTCGACAAACGGCGGGATAACCAGATCGTAGCCCCAGGCTTGATACAAATCCAACAGTCGCCGTCTCAGGTCTTCGAGGATTCGTGCCTCGTCGGGCAGCAGTTCATCAATCCCTTCCGGGAGTAGCCAGCGGTCACTTTTCATAGCTATTAAATCGTAACTCAAACGTTTTCTATCTTTACGTCTTTATTTTAGTATTACCATCAATTAATCAAATACAACACGATCACGCCAATGATCATACTGGATAAGCCTCCGAACCGCAGTTGACGATCGTCCATTTGCGCCATCATGATCAGCGCCTTACGTATTCCGGTCGGATTCAGAAACGGTAAAATCCCCTCGATCACCAACATCAGCGCCAGCGCTACTAAAATGTCATGCCACATAGAATGTCATGCCACATAAAATATCAGTACACAGTAAAAGGCAGCCATTCCGCGAGTTAAGTCTGTCACGGGAATGAGCTGCCTTGGATTATCGATTTTTGAAGTGTTTGTTAGTACCAGTTAACTGAATCGGCTATTTAAAATATTTGAAAAATTCCGAATCAGGTTCCAGCACTAGCATATCCCCTTTGTCCGCAAATGTTTTTCGGTATGCACTCAGGCTGCGATACAACGCATAGAATTCTTTATCCTGATTATAAGCATCGGCGTAAATTTTTGCTGCGGCGCCATCGCCTTCACCGCGAATAGTCTGCGCCTCGCGATAGGCTTCTGCTATCAGCACCGTCCTGCGACGATCGGCATCCGCGCGAATGATTTCCGCCGCCTCCGCACCACGGGCCCTCAAGTCTTTAGCCACCCGCAATCGTTCGGCTTCCATCCGTCGGTATACCGAGTCACTGATTTCTTTGGCCAAATCGATACGTTTGATTCGCACATCCACCAAGTCGATACCAAACGTCTTAGCCTGCTCGTTGGCTTGCTCGGTCAAAATATTCATGATTTCCATACGTTCGCCGGATACCACTTCCTGGATGGTGCGTTTACCGAACTCACCGCGCAGACCGTCTTTGATGATTTGCGACAAGCGGGAGTTCGCCGTATTGGGGTCACCGCCGGTGGACGTGAAATAACGTTCTACATCACCAATGCGCCATTTAACAAATGCATCGACAATGACGTTCTTTTTCTCGCTGGTTAAATAGCGTTCCGGCTCGGCATCCAGAGTTTGGATACGCGCATCAAATGTGCGCACGTTATTGACGAACGGCATTTTAAAATACAGTCCCGGGGTAAAATCCGTTTTAACAATCTCCCCCAAGCGGAATAAAATGGCTTTTTCCCGCTCGTGTACGGTAAACATAGAAAACGAACCGACAACAAGCAATGCCAATATGACGATGCTACCGAGTAATTTAGCCTGTCCCATTAACGTTCTCCTCGTCGAATAACTTCACGGCGGCGTGGTTCCGTCGTTTGATTCGTGGCAGGTGGTACAGAATCCATATTGCGTGGCGCCTGCGTAGTAACCGGAGTACGCTGTTCCATTAATCGATCAAGAGGTAAATAGATAAGATTGTTACCGCCTTTCACATCCACCATAATCTTGCTGGATTTGACCATCACGGATTCGACGGTCTCCAGATAAAGGCGTTTACGGGTCACTTCAGGGGCTTTTTTGTATTCTGTAAGCAAATTCAAGAACCGGGCCGTTTCACCTTGCGCCTCGGCAATGACTTGCTCTTTGTAACCGTTGGCTTCGGCTATGTCTCTGGCGGCCCGGCCTTGCGCTTTGGGAATAATGTCGTTGGCGTAGGCTTCAGCCTCGTTTTTCAACCGCACATTGTCCTCGCGGGCCTTAACCGCATCATCAAACGCGGCTTGCACAGCTTCCGGCGGCTGGGCGTCCTGCATGTTGACACTGGTGATCTCCAAACCCGTTTGGTAACGATCAAGAATTTCCTGCGTTAAATCGTGCACCCGCCGGGCGATCTCGGTTCGTCCTTCAGTGATGACGAATTCCATTTTATTTTTACCAATAATTTCTCGCACGGCGCTTTCTGTGGATTGACGCAAAGTGATATCCGGATCTTTGATTTTGAATAAATAGTCACTGGCATTCTTGACTTTGTATTGTACCGCCAGCTGAACATCGACAATGTTTTCGTCCTGAGTCAGCATCAGTGACTCCCTTTCCACCGGTGCGCTGGTCTGGCGAGTTGAGCCGCCAGAGCGGTACCCGATGGTGGCATCCCGGATAGTGGATATATCCACTTCATCAACACTTTGGATGAAGCGGGGATACCAATGTGGACCCGGTAACGTGGTCTCTTTATAGGCACCAAACTGCAACACCACGCCACGCTTGCCTTCTTCAATGATATAAATGCCGGAAAGCCCCCAGGCGACCACGGCGACGATCACAATCAGGCCGATACCAACCGACCCGCCTTTGCCGCTGCCCGCGCCACCACCACCCCCGCCTTTCTTACCGCCAAACAGGGAACCGAATTTATCTTGCATTTTTTTAACAACTTCATCCAAGTCCGGTGGGCCTTGATCGCGGCCACCGCCCCATGGGTCTTTATTTCCGGAACCTCCCGGTTCGTTCCAGGCCATTCAATTACTCCATTTTTTTGTGTACGTTAAACAGATGGATTGCTGCACAGGCAAAACCTGAATTTTAGGGGCCTTAGCCACTAGCCGCAATAGTTAATTAATTTTCCCGTCGAATCTTGGGCATACCCAATGTCAATGACCCCATATTGCAGTAGCAACATATCCAGGTCTTTTTGCTCCAAAACAACTTCCAACAAGACATTACCATTGTCCGCGTGCTGTTCCTGGATTACCTTGGCTATTTGATAGACTTTCGCCCGTGCTTTGCCTTCTCCGGCGTCAACACGCAACCAGGTTTTTACCAGATCGCTGCGAAAATACTCTTCCAAAACCTGGCTTAATAACTCCAACCCCAGTTTTTTCTGCGCAGATATCCACACACGCTTGACGTTACCTTGTGGATCTCGATCAATTCGCGGCGACAGATCTTTATCTATTAAATCCAGTTTGTTAAACACTTCAATCTGCGGAATATCCTGAGCGTCAATTTCTTTGAGCACGGAATTCACTTGCTGAATATTATCCGCATAATTTTCGTCACTGGCGTCCACAACGTGTAATAACAAATCGGCCTGACGCGTTTCTTCCAGGGTCGAACGAAATGCCTCCACTAAATCATGGGGGAGCTGGCGTATAAATCCAACCGTATCGGCTAATATCACTGGATCTCCGTTGGTTAATTCAATACGGCGTAATGTCGGGTCCAGTGTGGCGAACAATTGATCAGCTGCGTAAACGTGTGATTGGGTCAACCGATTGAATAATGTAGACTTGCCAGCATTGGTATACCCAACCAAAGACACCGTGGGAATCTCCGCTTTTTGGCGGGAACGCCGGCCTTGACCACGGCTGTTACGGACTTTTTGCAGTCGCTTTTTCAGTTGTTTGATACGATCGCCCAATAACCGACGGTCTGTTTCCAGCTGGGTTTCCCCAGGGCCTCTTAATCCTATACCACCTTTTTGACGCTCCAAGTGCGTCCAGCCTCGAACCAGCCGGGTGGAGAGGTGCTGCAGTTGCGCTAATTCGACTTGCAACCGGCCCTCATGAGACGTGGCGCGTTGGGCAAAGATATCCAGGATTAATCCTGTTCTGTCCAGTACCCTGCACTGTAAAAACCGTTCGAGATTGCGTTCTTGCGCTGGTGTCAGAGTGTGATTAACCAGCACCAGATCCGCGTTTTCCTGTTGCAAAACTGCCTGAATTTCGGTCGCTTTGGCTTCTCCGATCAGAAACTTGGGCTCGGGGGAACGTCTGGAACAGGTAATGGAAGCAACGGGAATTGCGCCCGCTGAGACGGCCAATTCTCGAAACTCTTCAATTTGATCCTCATCGATCCGGGAAAGGAAATTAACTTGGACAAGAACTGCCCGTTCTCCCGTTTGGGGACGTTCAAACAACGGCAACGCCCCCTGAAGAATCAATTTCTATACGCAAAAGTTGATTATGAACTGCCAGAACCTGACTCATTACTTGCGGGTAGTTTTACATTTCGCGCCGGTACTACGGTCGAAATTGCATGTTTGTAAACCATTTGGCTCACACTGTTTTTTAATAAGACCACGAACTGGTCGAAGGAATCTATTTGCCCTTGTAATTTAATACCGTTAACAAGATAGATGGCCACCGGTATGCGTTCTTTTCGTAGAGCATTTAAAAAAGGGTCTTGTAATGATTGCCCTTTTGGCATAATTATTCTCCTCAATTTATTGTGTTTTATTTAGGAGGGGTTTCCCACACTTTTGCTACTGGTTTCAGTTTTGGTTACCCTTTATACAGCACCGCACGTTAAAATTTCAACTGATCTGCCGTAAATAAAACAAACTATAGCACAAGCCCAACGCCAAAAAGCGTTTTTTTCGGTCAAACCGCTAACATGACGCTGGCACCCAACTTTTTCAATACCTCCTTATGTATATTCGCACATAAGGCATCGTACCACGTGCCGTCAGGCTCTCCCCGCAACCACGTAAGCTGGCGCTTGGCGTATTGCCGTGAAGCGGTTATTGCTTTGCTGCGCATGGTGTCGAAATTCCATTGTCCGTCCAGATATTGCCACACTTGACGATATCCAACGGCACGCATGGATGGCATGTTTAACGTTAGATCTCCTCTTCCGTATAGAGTTTCCACTTCCTCGATAAATCCAACCGTCAACATGTGATCGAAACGGGTTTCAATACGGGAATATAATTCAGGTCGATTTTGAGGAGAAACGACGATTTTAGCGACACGATAAGGAAAGTTCGCAGCTTTATTCTGTTTGTTTTGGTTTTTATTGAACAAATTCGTCATCGGCTCGCCAGTGATTTCGTAGACTTCCAGCGCCCTTTGTATACGCTGGGGATCATTGGGATGAATGCGTGCGGCGGCAATCGGATCGATTTGTGCCAAACGCTCATGCATGCCCTGCCAGCCGATACGCGCAGCTTGTTGCTCCAGAGTTGCTCTCACTGCCTCGTCCGCTGACGGTAGCTGTGAAAGTCCTTGCTCCAATGCCCTGAAATATAAAAACGTGCCACCCACTAAAAGTGGGATATTTCCGTTCGCGCCTATATTCGCCATTTCGCGCAACGCATCTTCGCGAAACCGGGCGGCGGAGTAGGATTCACTGGGATCGCATATGTCGATCAAGCGATGCGGCGCTTTTTTCAATAATTCGGCATCGGGTTTTGCAGTCCCGATGTCCATGCCTCGATACACCATCGCTGAATCGACACTGATAATTTCGCAAGGCAATTCCTGGCTCAATGCTACGGCAAGATCGGTTTTTCCCGAAGCCGTAGGCCCCATTAAAAATATGGCCGGCGGTAGTGGAGCCGTATTGGAATCCGGCGCAGCCAGATCCGGTTTATCGAGTTCCTGCATTATTAATCATTGAACACATTGAGTGCGAGAACCAAGGCATCTTCGCGGCCGCGATTGGCGGGATAATAGTCTTTGCGGGTACCGATTTCGTTAAAACCGTTTTTTAAGTACAAGCCCAGGGCAACTTCATTACTGGGGCGCACTTCCAGATAAATCGTATGCACGTTTTTCTCCCGAGCCAGTTCGATCATGCTGTGGAGAATGTATTGTCCGATACCCTGTCCTTGTAAAACCTGCTTCACACAGATGTTTAACAAATGCGCCTCACCGGCTCCGGAAGACATGACGGCATACGCCGCGATATCATCATGATGTGTCACCACCTGGCAACTGTAACCCACACGGATACAGTCTTTGAAAATTTGTCTGGACCACGGGAATTTATAGACGCTGGTTTCAATTTCCATGACTTGCGCCAAATCGCCCGGCTCCATTGGCCGAGTGCAGTATTCAGGTTCTTGTACGACAGCGCTCATACTCTATAGGGTTGTTTGGAAAATCACCGTAAAAAATTATAGTTGCAATGATTGTTGCTACTTTTGTTTTTTAAACACGCTGACTGCGTATTGCAAATCCTGCCAGGCTTTGCGTTTCTCCCGCGGGGAACGCAACAGATACGCCGGGTGGTAAGTCACTACCAGCGGTGTTTCAGTATCCGCGTAGTGGAACGTTTTTTGCCGAAGTTTCGCCAAACTGGTATCGGTTTTCAGCAAATTGTGCGCGGCGATACGTCCCACCGCCAGGATAATTTTCGGCTGAATCAATGCCACTTGCCGTTTTAAATAGGCTTCACATTGTGCAACCTCATCGGACTTTGGATCGCGGTTATTGGGCGGTCTGCATTTTAAAATATTAGCAATATACACCGATTCCCGTTGTAAACCGATGGCGTATAACATGTTGTTCAGCAGTTGCCCGGCCCGGCCGACAAACGGTTCGCCCTGCCGGTCTTCATCCGCGCCCGGCGCCTCACCCACCACCATCCACTGCGCCTGGCGGTTACCCACACCAAACACCGTCTGGGTCCGCGATTGATGCAGTTCACATTGCCTGCAGTGTGTCACTGCATCCTGTAGAGGCTCCCAGTCCATCACTGCCACTGCGTCACTGGATGGACCCTGAGCGCTGGTGGAATTCACTACAGCGGACGGGATTGAAACAGTTTCTACACTGGAATGATGTGCCTCCGCGGCCGTTCGTTCCTCGGCGGATTGCTCACCGGGCTGTGCTTGCGCTACCGCCGGCGGGTGCGCATCGGACCGTGCATTGCGCAACTCCCACGGCTGTACACCCATGAGATGTAAATACTGTTTGTGGCTTTCATTTAACGCCATTGATCATAAACCGCTATCATTACTGGCAACTAAACCTGGGGATGTTGCCGTACCTCCGGCGCCATGATTTTGTTGAGCGCATTAACGTAGGCTTTGGCGGAAGCAATCACAATATCGGTATCCGCTCCCTGGCCGTTGACAATGCGTCCGGCTTTTTCAAGACGCACGGTCACCTCGCCTTGCGAGTCGGTGCCGGTGGTAATGTTGTTTACTGAGTACAACTGCAACACAGTATTGCTTTGCAGGATGGAATTAATCGCTTGAAATGCGGCATCCACCGGACCACCCCCCGGATGGACAGCATGCTTTTCTTCACCATCGACTTTCAAGGTGACCTCAGCATTAGGCGTTTCGCCGGTTTCCGAACACACTTTAAGTGCCACCAACTTGATGCTTTCGTTTTCCGCATCCAAGTTGGTGGCGGTAGCGAGCGCTTGTAAGTCATCGTCATAAATTTCGTGTTTTTTATCTGCAAGATCTTTAAAACGCATAAACGTTTCGTTGAGTTCTTCTTCGGAATCAAAGCTGATACCCAATTCTTTCAAGCGGCTCTTAAACGCATTTCGTCCCGAATGTTTACCCAATACCATGCGATTGGTGGTCCAACCCACATCTTCGGCGCGCATGATTTCATAGGTTTCCCGGCTTTTTAATACCCCATCCTGATGGATACCGGATTCGTGGGCAAAGGCGTTCACTCCCACGATGGCTTTGTTGGGTTGCACAGCAAATCCGGTGATTCCCGCCACCAAACGCGACGCGGGCACGATTTGGGTTTTATCGATGTGTGAGACATTACATGAAAATACATCTTTGCGGGTGTGCACCCCCATCACGATTTCCTCCAGGGCCGCATTGCCGGCCCGTTCACCCAGACCGTTGATGGTGCATTCCACCTGGCGGGCGCCGTTTATCACGGCAGACAAGGAGTTCGCCACCGCCAGACCAAGGTCGTTGTGGCAATGCACGGAAAATACCGCTTTGTCGGAGTTAGGAATACGTTCGATTAACTGACCGATCAGATTGCCAAACTGCTGGGGGACGTTGTACCCAACCGTATCAGGAATGTTGACCGTGGTCGCACCGGCATCGATGACGGCTTCGAGCACACGGCATAAAAAGTCTAACTCCGATCGCCCGGCATCTTCGGGTGAAAATTCCACGTTATCGGTGTATTGACGCGCGTGTGTCACGGCGTGAACCGCTTGCGCCAACACGTCTTCTGGCTGCATACGCAGTTTCATTTTCATATGGATGGGCGATGTGGCAATAAAGGTGTGAATTCGCCCGGAATTGGCGCCTTTCAATGCCTCGCCAGCTCGATCAATATCTTTGTCCAGCGCGCGCGCCAATCCACACACGGTGCTGTCTTTCACGGCGTCCGCGACGGCTTTTACCGCATCAAAATCGCCGGGACTGGCTATAGGAAAACCCGCCTCGATGACATCGACATGCATTTTTTCCAGGGCTTTGGCGATACGGACTTTTTCGTCTTTGGTCATGGAAGCGCCGGGGCTTTGTTCCCCGTCGCGCAATGTGGTGTCAAAAATGATTAATTTGTCATTCATGGTTTTACTCCGTGATCACTCAGTGCATTGTACGCCAAATGGTGATTCTCGACATTGGATTCCAATAAATGTACAAAATTCGAGAGGCAATATGAGCCACTGCCCTCAGGGCAATAGTAGCGGGTCGGGCATAGCGAACCCGGCGCCGAATGTGGCATGCGCCGACACGGGAAATTGCCAACCTTTTCTCCAGTCGCGTGGTCACTCCCTCACTGACGGCTTTTGCTATCACCGTCTTCGTTATCATCAATGGAATTGCCTTCCTCAAGATTGTCCTGTTCATCTGCGTCGGCAATACTGGTATCGCTGGTATACTGTTGGCGCTGGGCTTTGCGTTTTCGCAAGGTGATCAACGTCAGTACCGGCCCGCTGATGGCATAAATGAAAAACAAGCCGAACAACACTTGCGGGGGATCTATGGAAATAAAAACGAACACAAACACCACTATTAACAAGGTAACGAATCGCACCCGGCCTTTTAAATTGACATCCTTAAAACTCCGGTAGCGCACGTTGCTGACCATCAAGACCCCCGTCAATAACGTCAATAAAAACGCGGGAATTCGCCAATCAACCCCTTGCTGCCCGTAATCCACGCCTATCCAAACCGCCCCCACGACCACCGCTGCCGCGGCCGGGCTGGCTAATCCTTGAAAATAGCGCTTATCGGCAATGCCCACTTGGGTATTGAATCGCGCCAATCTTAACGCCGCCGCCGCGGCATAAATAAATGCCGCCAGCCACCCCAATTTCCCCATGCTGTTCAACGCCCAGGCATACATTACTAAGGAAGGGGCCAGACCAAAAGAAATCATATCCGCCAAGCTGTCGTATTGCGCGCCGAATTCGGTTTGGGTGTTGGTGAGCCGCGCCACCCTTCCATCCAGGCCGTCCAAAATCATGGCAATAAACACGGCCACCGCCGCGGCTTCGAAACGTCCGCCCATAGCAGCCACAATGGCGAAAAAGCCTGCAAACAAACAGCCCGTAGTGAATAAGTTGGGAAGCAGATAGATCCCCCTTGGGCGTTTTTTTTCGATATCTTCAGTTGTCATAATTAAGTGTCAGAGTCAGATGTCAGAGTTAGCAGCAAGTTGTTATGGGTAGCCCGGCAATACAGCACTTATTATTCGCAACACGCCGCATTTTTTGGGGCGACCAAATAACGCGCTACATTTTTCTTTGGTAACAACATTTCACACAAAGGCGCTGAGCGAATAATTTAAATAGCCGCAAAGTGCTTCGCACATTTACCTTTAATGTACTATTTACCCGTAATGTACTATTAACTTTAATGGACTAAGGTCGCGAGGGTATCGGCACCGCCGCGCACATGGTCGCCGACTTTGACATCCAGCCGGGACGACACCGGTATACTCACATGCACCACCGCCTGAAACGGTATGATGCCGCAACGTTGTCCTTGACCAATACGGTCACCACTGTGAGCGTAACAGCGGGGCTTCAATAGGCCGGTGGCTGATTTAACCGCCATCACTAGGTTATCTTGCTCATCACTTTGTATCCATTGCGCAAACCGACACACACTGGAGGCTTCGGCCATCACCGCCGATTGCCCGGTCGCTATATCGCAGTATTTTTTTGTATCCAGTGGAATATCGACGGCCACACCGTCCGCCACCTGAGGAATTTCCCTCACCGCGACTTTTGTGTCCGCTGCGCCAAACCACTGTTTCATAATTTTGCCTTCCATAGGACTACGAGTGGTCATGACGTTAAAATAGCCTTTGCGTAACTGGATCTGCACGACCGGCATTTGGGTATAAGGATCTTCGGTGGTCTCAACACGAGTAACCGTACCATCCACGGGACTGACTATGGCCAGAGGCTTAGGAGGAACTTTCCGCTTGGGATCGCGAAACAAATACGCCAACGCCAGCGCAGCCATCCAAAATGGCACTGCCATAAAAAAATCAACTGAAACCAGCATAATCAGCCCCAGCAACGCCGTTATGGCGATGGGCCGCCAGCCTTCACGGGCAATTAAGTGTGAGTGGTATGTAATCATAGACCCTTTGACCCATAGACCATTTGACATTGTGTCGAAGTGAGTCAGAAGCTTAACGAAAAGATCGGGGCCTTGTCGGCCCCGGATTTCACATTCAGAAATGAATGATGTTTGACAACTTATTTTTTAACGAATCAGTTTTTAACGAATCAGTTTTTGGACTTATCAACTATTTTACTCTTGGCAATCCAGGACATCATGCTACGCAGTTTTTGGCCCACGTGTTCTATGGGATGTTCCTCGCCGATACGGCGTTTGGCTTTGAGTGTCGCGGCGCCGGCCTGGTTTTCCAGGATGAATTCCCGGGCAAACTCACCGGATTGAATTTCCTTAAGTATGCGGCGCATTTCGTCCTTGGTCTGCTCAGTAATGACGCGCGGCCCACGAGTCAGATCGCCGTACTCCGCCGTATTGGATATGGAGTAACGCATGTTGGCGATACCGCCTTCGTACATGAGGTCGACGATGAGTTTCAATTCGTGCAGACACTCGAAATACGCCATTTCCGGTGCATAGCCCGCTTCGGTCAACACCTCAAAACCGGTTTGCACTAACGCTGTAGCTCCGCCGCACAATACGGCTTGCTCGCCAAATAAATCGGTTTCGGTTTCTTCGCGGAAATTGGTTTCAATGATACCCGCGCGCCCACCGCCATTGGCCGAGGCATAAGAGAGGGCAATATCCTTGGCTTTACCCGAGGCGTTTTGCTGAATGGCGATCAACGATGGCACCCCACCGCCTTGAGTGTAAGTAGAACGCACCAAATGGCCCGGGCCTTTGGGGGCGATCATGATGACGTCCAAGTCGGCGCGCGGCTCGATCTGGCCGAAATGGATATTAAATCCATGCGCAAACGCTAACGCGGCGCCTTCTTTGATGTTAGAAACCACATGCTCGCGATACAACCGGGCCTGGTGCTCATCGGGCGCCAATATCATGACCACATCGGCGCCTTTTACGGCATCGGGAATATCTTTCACCGTTAAACCGCTGTTTTCAGCTTTTTTCGCGGATGCCGAACCGGCGCGCAACCCGACCGTCACATCGACTCCGGATTCTTTCAGATTATTGGCATGGGCGTGGCCTTGCGAGCCATAGCCGATAATGGAAACCTTTTTGCTTTGAATTAAAGACAGATCACAATCTTTATCGTAATAGACGTTCATTGTTAACGTTTTTCTCCTCGGTAAATTATTGTAGTCGTTATGGTGATGGCGGGGATTCAGAGCGCATCAGGTATGCAACGCTTTTTCACCGCGCAATATACCGGCAACGCCCGAACGGACTGTCTCCAATATAGGCGCGGTCAGCGCTTTGATGAAGGCGTCCAGCTTGGCGCCGTTACCCGTGAGTTCAATGGTGTAGGTGGAATCCGTGACATCAATGATCCGGCCGCGGAAAATATCCGCCAACCGTCTCACCTCTTCGCGGTCCTTGCCGTTGGTTCGCACCTTGATCATCATCATTTCACGCTCGATGTGTTCCCCTTCGGTCAAATCCACCAGTTTTACCACGTCCACCAGTTTGTTGAGTTGTTTTTTGATTTGCTCAATCACTTCTTCAGAGCCGCTGGTCACCAGGGTAATGCGCGACAATGTCGCATCCTCGGTGGGCGCTACCGTCAGGGATTCAATGTTATAACCGCGCGCTGTAAACAATCCCGCCACCCGGGACAGCGCACCGGATTCGTTTTCCAGTAATATGGAGATGATGTGTCGCATGATCAGGCCAGTCCTCTGCTTGCAGATGATAAGTACATTTCGTGATGGCCTTGACCGGTCATAATCATGGGATAAACGTTTTCCGATTGGTCGGTAATAAAATTCAGGAATACCAAGCGGTTTTTGTATTTGTCGAAAGCTTCTTTCAACGCATCCTCAACATCCGAGGGTTTGTCGATTTGAATGCCGATGTGACCATAACTCTCGGCCAGCTTGACGAAATCCGGCAACGCTTCCATGTAAGAATGCGAGTAGCGGCTTTCATAGATGAATTCCTGCCATTGCCGAACCATGCCCATATAACGGTTGTTCAGGGTAACGATTTTGATCGGCAACTCGTATTGCATGCAGGTCGACAATTCCTGGATACACATTTGAATACTGGCTTCACCGGTAACGCAGGCTACTTTTTCATTCGGAAACGCCAGTTGCACACCCATAGCCGCCGGTAATCCAAACCCCATGGTGCCCAATCCTCCGGAATTAATCCAGCGTCGGGTTTTATTGAACTTATAAAACTGGGCGGCGAACATTTGGTGTTGGCCTACATCGGAAGTGACAAACGCGTCGCCGCCGGTCACTTCGTAGAGTTTTTCGATGACCAACTGAGGTTTGATCAAACTGCTGTTGCGATCGTATTGCAAACAATCTTCCGCTTTCCATTTGCCGATCTGATCCCACCACTTGGCCAACGCTTTTTGGTCCGGTTTTTCCTTGCGGGATTTCAGTTCCTCATTGAACCCACTCAATACGGTTTTTACGTCACCGACAATGGGAACATCAACGCGGATATTTTTAGATATAGAAGAAGGGTCTATATCAATATGAATGATTTGCGCATGGGGACAAAATTTTTCGGTGTCGCCTGTGACCCGGTCATCAAACCGGGCGCCGATGGCAATCAGGACGTCGCACTCGTGCATGGCCATATTGGCTTCATACGTCCCGTGCATACCCAGCATGCCCAAAAATTGCTTATCCGATCCGGGGTAAGACCCCAACCCCATTAAGGTATTGGTAATGGGATACCCCAGATGCTGAGTGAATTCAATCAGCTCTTGTTCCGCGTGGCTTAATATGACTCCGCCGCCGGTGTATATCATGGGCCGTTTGGCGGATAAAATCAGATCCACCGCCCGTTTGGCCTGTTTCGGATGGCCTTTAACAGTGGGATTGTACGACCGCATAAACACTTGATCAGGGTATTGATAATCGATTTTGATGTTGGGTGCGGTAACGTCTTTGGGAATATCCACTACCACCGGACCGGGACGGCCTGTAGTGGCGATATAAAAGGCTTTTTTCAAGGTTTCCGCCATGTCTTCCAGGCGTTTGACCAGAAAGTTATGCTTCACACAGGGCCGAGTGATACCCACCGAGTCCACTTCCTGGAAGGCGTCACTGCCGATATATTGGGTGGCCACCTGGCCGGTAATAATCACCATGGGAATGGAATCCATATACGCCGTGGCAATTCCGGTCACCGCGTTGGTCGCTCCCGGACCGGAGGTCACTAATACGACACCCGGTTTACCAGTAGCTCGGGCGTATCCATCGGCGGCGTGGGTCGCCCCTTGCTCATGGCGCACCAGAATGTGTTTGATCTTGTTTTGTTTGTACAATTCATCGTAGATGTGTAACACCGCTCCACCGGGGTAACCGAACAAATATTCTACCCCTTCATCTTGGAGGAATTGGATAATAATTTCCGAACCGCTGAGTTTCACTGCTTTTCTCTCTTTTCTTTTGTCTGACTTCGATCTTGTGTGGCAATTTCGTATTCGCTACGAATACCTTAGCATGAATATGAGTATCCTTAATGTAACCGCTTGCTTTTTCGAACCTTCCGGGTGTCTTGCTTGAACAATTATGGGCGAGAGGTCCGTGCTCCGTTGGTCGGGGCCGTGGCTTGGTTCGCTTTCAATGATTGTTTCATTTACCGTATTGTTTGGAAACACCAAACCGTTAAAAGTACTGCCAAGTCTTCGCGGCGTCAAGCGCCAGATTATAAGCTATCCGGGTATTAAATGGCTAATGGCAAATCTGCACTTAACCCGGCTAAAAACCACGTTCTGCCGAGCTGTGCGGGACAGCCGCAATGCAATGGGGGGGCAGACTCCGAGGTCTGCCTAACAGTCTCTAAAAACCACAAATCCGGGAAGGCTCATACGCCCGATTAGGCCACCGTGGCGTGTTTGCGGACTGGCCCAATCAGCGTGTAAATTAATTGTAAATCCCATTTTACTGTCACAAACATCGTCTACACTTCTGCGTATGCATCTTGATTGAACAGATGTTAAAATTGCTCACATTCAGGAGCACAACCGGCAATTAGCAATCCGTAAGGCTTCTCATCACACATTATAAGACACCGGCATTATTCCGGTACTAAAAAGCCACACTGGTGCATATGTAAATCGGCAATCGTATTTCGGCAATCCTATAGTCACCCACGCGTTTGCAAACGAAACCATTATCACACTCTGGGGTTTTTACTAATGACTCGTTACTAATGAGTTTTTATTTTTGAGTCTATATACAAGCGTAATATACACCCAAGCGGCAAATTGAATCTGATGGTATTCAAGTTTTTGGCTAAATCGCCGAAATACTGGGTTACTATCGTACCAAGTTAACTACAGAGTGAACCTAGAGTAAAAAGAAAAACTGTGAAAAGAATAGTAATAGAAGGAATGACCACAAATGGACGCAAATTTCGTCCCAGCGACTGGGCGGAACGAATGAGCGGAATGTTATCCACATTTGGGCGCGACCAGCGTATCCGATATTCCCCCTTGCTCTACCCCATGACAGTCAATGGCGTAAAATGCATTTCCATCGATCCCGATTTGCAAAAATATCATCCGGAAATATTTACCTATATTTTGCAATGGGCGGAAAACAACCGACTAAACGTCATCGAAACCGGGGATGAAGAACCAAAAGCCGCCAATGGCTAGCCAACCTACAGGTTTATTGGAATCACGACGCCGGTAGCATACAAACTGCAGCGCCGCTCTGGGACACCCCAAACTACCAACCAAAGCATTGGTAAAACGACCATTGCCGGGTGCGTCATTCGTTTCTACACTATGTGTCTGTCAATCGGTTCATTTAACCGGTTCATTTAATTGGTGCACTTAACCAAGGGGAGAGACCACTGTGCCTTATCTTACGATACAAACCAACCAGGACTTTGATGCCAGCAAGACCAAAATGCTGCTTCAACTCGCTTCCCAAACCGTATCAGAACTGTTGGGCAAGCCGGAAAATTATGTCATGGTGGCACTGCCCCCGCCCCTACCTATGGTGTTTGCCGGTAGTGAAGCGTCGGCAGCGTATTTAGAATTGAAAAGCATTGGTTTGCCGCAGGAATCAACGACCTCACTATCCAATGCATTGTGTGCGCTTGTGAACGAACAACTGGGAATCCCCAAAGACCGAATTTACATCGAATTCTCCAATGCCGAGCGGTCCATGTGGGGCTGGAACGGGCGGACGTTTTGAGCACCTTTGATCGTGGTAGCTCACTGAATCCATTATGAAAAGATGGTTCTTGATCGCCCTTGTGCTGGGGGCCTTGTATTATTATGCTGGTTACACCCAACCCGGTAAAAAACAGTTTCATCGAGTCGCCATCTGGTTCGAACAATGGACAGGACAAAAGATCGGGCACATTGGTGCGGTTGACAGCGCTGGTGAGACTACGGTCTATAAAATACAAAATCCGGACGGCAGTTGGACTTTCAGCAATGAAAAGCCTAAAGACGGCTCTCGGGCAGTAGAACAACGATACCGCTCGGACGCCAATGTCGTTCCATCGGTCTCCGAAGACGCTCGAGAAGACGCACCGGAAGGCAAATAGCCAGACACTAGTCGGTCAAATTTCCCGAATCACGCTTAAAGGCGGCCGGGAGAGTACTTTGCGGGTTCCCAAGGTTCCGCTTAATCCGACGCCGACGGCCCCACCCAGCGGACCGATAACCCAAATCCAGGAATTGTGTAAATACTGCAGATCCAGTACATATACGGATACTACATAGCCAAGCACTACAGCGATTATCGCCCCCAGTATGCCGGCCAGGGCGCCCAGGACAGTGAATTCTGTCACCAATCCCTGCAATAAGCGTCTGCGTTTGGCGCCTATGGCACGCAAAATTGCGTTTTCCCTCAGACGCTCATCCTGAGTGGCTTGGATGGCGGCGTACAACACCATCAATCCCGCCAACAGAGTAAATACGTGCACATATTCCACCGCTAAGGCGACTCGTTCCATAATTCGGCGCACTTGATTCATGATGGCAGAAATATCAATAACCGTGACGTTAGGAAATATTTTCACCAGCTCATCCAACACGCTCACTTTGGACGGTGGCAAATAAAAACTGGTGATATAACTGGTCGGAAATGTATCCAACACACCCGGCGGCGCCACCACAAAAAAATTGGGTTGAAAGGTGTCCCATTGCACCGACCGTATACTGGTCACTGCGGCGGAGATTTGCGACCCGGAAATGCTGTAGGTCAAGGTATCACCCAGTTTGACCCCCAAGGTTTGCGCAATACCCTCTTCCATGGAAAATTGATTTTTTCCTTGTGTTGCGCCTTGTCGTTGCTTAGACCACCACTGTCCCTGCGTAATTTTGTTGCCTTGCTGCAGATCGGCTGCCCAGGACAAATTGAATTCCCGTCGCACCAAGCGCTGGGCTCGCTCGTCTTCCAGAGAGTCTGGTTCAATGCTCTTGCCATTAATCGCCACCAGCCTGCCACGGATCATGGGATACAGTGATACGTTACTCAGATTTTTTTTTGCAAAAAAATCCAGTACCTGTTGGGTTTGATCCGGCTGGATATTAATAACGAACCGGTTCGCCGCGTCAGCGGGTAAATTATGTTGCCAGGCACGAAGTATATCGGTGCGCACGACCACCAATAGCAACATCACCGTGATTCCCACCCCAAACGCTAAAACTTGAATGACACTGCCGTGAGTTCGGCGGGTTATATTGTTGATGCCAAATCGCCACGCGATACCCTCGCGTGCCGGCAACCATTTCAACAAACTGATCAATCCATACGATACTCCCGTCAAAACCAGAGCCGCAATGGCCATACCACCCAGCATAATGGCGCCCAGTTTTAACTCTCCGGCCTGCCAAAACAACAATCCCGCTATCGCCAACAAACCAAATGCGTATGAAGACAGGGACAACGGCCTAATCCTGCCCAGGTCGCGGCGCAACACCCGCAGCGTAGGCACTTCTTTGAGTCTCATTACCGGTGGCAATGCAAAACCGGTAAGACCCACCAGGCCCACCACCAAGCCGGTAAAAACCGGCCACAGAGAGCTGTCCGGCAACTTAACCACCAGTAGTTCGCCCAACAGATTCACCAATCCGGATTGCGCCACATAACCGAACGCACAGCCCAATAAACTGGCAAGTACACTTAGCATCAACAGCTGGATGAAAAAGAGTTGGGTAATTTGGGATTGTTTTGCCCCCACACAGCGCATAATGGCGCACGTGTTAAGGTGGCGTTCGGCAAAACGCCGCGCTGACATGGCTACGGCCACAAATGACAACATAACACTGACAATAGCCGCCAGGCCCAGAAATTGTTGAGCACGCTGCAAGGCAAAACGCACCTCCTGACGCGCGTCTTCCACACCTTCAAGGCGCTCGCCACGGCCCAGTTGCTTTTTGATATGCTGACGGTATTGGTCCACCGCCGATTTTTCCCCAGCCACTAACAAACTGTAGCGTACTCGGCTGCCTTCCTGGATTAGTTCAGTCGCCGGCAAATCAACAAGATTAAGCATCACCCGCGGTGCAATACTGAACATGTCACCGCTGCGGTCCGGTTCGTATTTGATCACCCCGGCAACCGTAAAGCGTTTTGCACCCACATTAATTTGATCACCCACGACGACGTTCAATTGGCGAAGCAACATCGGCTCGACCCAAACCGTACCTGCGGTCGGAATACCGTCCACCGGTTCGCCGGCACCGAACAGTTGCTGGGAAATTCGCAGTTCGCCTCGCAGCGGATATAAATCGCTAACCGCCTTGATTTCCGCGAGCCGGCTGCCGCCATCCGCTAATACCATACTGCGGAAATTCCAGCTGTCGGCGGTGGCCAAATTCAATGCTTTGGCTTTGTCGCGAATCTCCGGAGCCAGTGGATGATCGGCGATGATACGCAAATCAGAAGCAATCAATTCTCCGGCCTGGTATTTCAGGGCTTGGCCGATTCTGTCGGTAAAAAACACCACGGCGGTCACACAAGTAACCGCCACCACAATGGCAATAGCCAGTACGCGCAATTCCCCCGCGCGCCAATCGCGCCGCAACATGCGCAACGCCATCCTCACAGAGGACAGCAAACTAGTTCGCCGTACCGGCTGCATGGCGTTCCTTTTGTTTTTTTATTTGGCTTTCTGTTTGGTGTTCTCGGGCATCAGCGTGTACTAACCGCCCGGCTTCCAGTTGTAGCACTCGGTCACAACGTTCTGCCAAACCATGATCGTGTGTGACTAAAACCAGCGTGGTACCTTTTTCCTGATTTAAATCGAACAATAAATCAATGATGCGTTGACCCGTGGCAGTATCGAGGTTGCCGGTGGGTTCATCGGCCAACAATAGCTTGGGTTCCGGCGCAAAAGCCCTGGCTATTGCTACGCGTTGCTGTTCGCCGCCGGACAATTGATTGGGATAGTGCGAGAGTCTTTCACTCAACCCCACTCGTCCTAACACCGACAGCGCCAGTTCCCGGGCGTTTTTCCGGTCAACGATTTCCAACGGCAGCATGACGTTTTCCAATGCCGTAAAACTGGTTAATAACTGGAAGGATTGGAACACAAAGCCGAGTTTTTCCGCCCGCACTTGCGCACGTTCATCTTCGTTGAACGCTGTGAGATTTTCACCGTCTAATATGACTTTACCGCGGCTTGGCGTGTCCAGGCCGGCAATTAAACCAAGCAAAGTGGATTTACCCGAACCCGAGGGCCCGACAATCGCTATGGTTTCTCCCGACTGGATCGTAAAATCCAGTTCGTGCAGAATAACCAGCGGGCTGACATTTTGTGGATTTAAACTGGCAACTTCTTTGTATAACCCTTGAACATTAACAATGGCGTTTTCTACATTCTCAGACATTCGTTGGTTTTCCCGCAGCCTTTTGTTATTTAGTGTTGTATGTCTAATTTTCGGTTTTTCCAGTGTTTCAGCGGATGAAACGGAAAATAAATTCCGCCCACCCACCATTGTCGTGTTTGGCGACAGCTTAAGCGCAGCATTCGGCATCAACCAGGACCAGGGCTGGGTTCATCTGCTACAAAAGCGCTTGTCAACGCGGTATTACCAGGCCAATGTGATCAATGCCAGCATCAGCGGCGAAACTTCCCAAGGTGGCCTGAGCCGGATTTCTCAAGTATTGGATACATACAATCCTGATATAGTTCTGTTGGAGTTGGGCGGCAACGATGGATTGCAGGGCTTGCCCCTGGCATTGATGAAGGACAATTTGGACAGGACAATTCAAATCATTCAAGCCAAAAAAAGCGAAATTCTGTTATTAGGCATTCACTTGCCGCCCAACTACGGGAAGTTCTACACCGAACAATTCGATCGCATTTACCAAGAGCTGGCGGAAAAATACGATTTGCCCCTGGTGCCGTTTTTATTGCAAGACATCGCCACCAACCGGGATTTAATGCAAGACGACGGTATTCACCCCAAAGCCAATGCGCAAAACCAAATCTTGGAAAACGTGTGGCCGCAGCTGAAGAAGATGATTCCTCAACGCCAGTTGCGCTAAACCCGTCCGATTGTAAACCGTTAAACCCTGAGGACTATGCCGCACGGCCAAACCTAGCCCCAATCCGGAACGACGTACCTGGGCAATTTTTTCAACGCGATATTTGGCGTCTCTGCGGCCAAACGCTGACAGTGCAGCGTCTATTGGTAGTTTTTTCGCTGAAACAAATCGGTTCGGCGGCTGACCAGGCGATCAATGAACAATATGCCATCCAGGTGGTCCACTTCGTGTTGAACTGCCCGGGCTTCGAATCCCTCGGTTTCATAGTGGTGTTGTTCGCCGAATTCATCGAACGCGGTGAATGCGATTTTCTCCGCCCGTATCACATTGCCGGTATAATC
>JAJDNG010000265.1 GCA_022340845.1 Gammaproteobacteria bacterium
TATTAGTACCTGGTAGTACTTAATCTAAGTTTAGCCTCGCTTTGAGAACAATACACCAACTTAATGAACTTTGTTAAGCCTTGCACGATTATGAATCACCGCCTCCCCGTCCAGGTGCAAATCTAGGCTTACTAACGACAACTGTGACAATTACGACAATCGCTGCAATACGAGATGCTTATGTTTTTCCACGTATTAACAACATGTTACACACCTACAACTAATCGAGCGAAGCCGTGCTGCCCCTTGGCATATTACATGCAACGTTGTATACAACAGAAAAGCACAACAGTATTAATAATAGCAAATAAGTATGGGAGGTTCTTAGTATGAAGTATATTTTTAATTCGCCGTGTAATCGCAACAAGCGCGCAACTTTGATCGGTATGGCTGCATTAGTAAGCGGTTTACTGGCAAGTTCGGCCGCTTGGGCGGGGTCGGCAGTCTGGAGTTCTACCAACATACAATATCTATACGGTACTACGTATGAGCTTGGCGATAAAACTCGCTCCATTATTACTCTGGAACATGTTAACGGCTGGAAATATGGGGATAACTTTTACTTCGTGGATATCACCAACGCCACGCGCACCGGCGACCAAACAGTCACCGAGTTCTACGGAGAAATTTCCCCTCGATTCAGTATCGGGTCCATGCTGGGCAAAGACATGTCCGCCGGGGTTTTCAAAGATCTGCTAGTCACAACTACACTGGAAGTCGGCCAGGGGTTTCACAATTATTTATACGGCTTAGCGGTTGACTTAAACATTCCGTCTGTAAAAGTGTTTCAAATCAACTATTACCTCAGGAACGAAATTGGCGCTGGTACAGACCTTGGTTCTCAAGTGACATTGGTGTGGTTATATCCTTTTGATCTTGGCCCTGTAGGCGTGACCTTCGAGGGATTTTTTGACTATGCCTGGGGAAACAAACCCAAAGAGGATAACATTATTACCGGACCTAGACTGTTGGTTGACGTGGGTAAGTTTTTTGGGGCCCCTGGCGAGTTACAGGCAGGCATAGAGTATCAAATCTGGCGCAATAAATTCGGCATTGACGGCGTGGATGAAGATGTCGCCCAAGCCATGGTGAAATGGATCTGGTAAATCATCGCGTATAGCGTGATTCCAAATATCACTATTAAAAACTCAGATTAAACAATGCGGACTACAGAAAGCGGGAGATTGTAATGAGCAAAGATATAACCGATAAAAATGTCAACGCCACGATTGACGCAAACTTCGACGGCAAACGTCGTCAAGTCTTGAAAGGAATAGCGGCTGCAGGGATTACCGGACTGGCGGCAAGCTACGGCATGTCGCCGGCGTTCGCCGCAAAAAAAGTCAACATGGGATTTATCTATGTGGGACCACGAGATGACTATGGTTATAACCAAGCCCACTACGAAGGTAAAACCGCCGTGGCTGCCATGGACTGGGTCAAAGCCGTGGATGAAGAAAATGTCCCGGAAACCATCGAAGTCGTAAAAACCATGGAAAGCATGATTAACCTCGACGGCACGCAAATACTGTTTCCCACGTCGTTTGGCTATTTTGATCCACACATATTGAAAACCGCTCCCAAATATCCGGACGTAATGTTTTTGCACTGCGGAGGGCTCTGGGACGCCAACAAACATCCTAAGAATGTCGGTAGTTATTTCGGATATATCGACGAGCCTGTCTACGTGTCCGGCATAGTTGCCGGGCACATGAGCAAAACCGGTAAACTGGGCTATATTGCCGCAATCCCCATTCCGCAGGTACTACGTAATATAAACAATTTCACCATGGCGGCGCGCAGCGTCAATCCGGACATTACCACCACCGTGATCTTCACCGGTGGCTGGGCCAATCCAGTAAAGGAAGCCGAAGCGGCCAACGCCATGGTGGACCAGGGCATTGATGTGTTGACCTGCCACGTCGACAGCCCCAAAGTAGTGGTGGAAACGGCGGAAAAACGCGGCGTATATTCCTGTGGCTATCACGCCAACCAAATGACCCTGGCGCCTAAAGGCTTTTTAACCGGCGCGGAATGGAATTGGAGCAAGGTATATACCGACTACGCGGAAATGATTAAAACCGGCAAACCTATTCCAAACCTGGTGCGCGGCGGATTTAAAGAAGGTATTGTAAAAAGCTCCCCCTACGGTCCTGCGGTTTCAGAAAAGGCCAAGAAACATGCCGATGAAGTGCGGGGCAAATTCACAGAGGGCTCCATGGTGGTGTACAAAGGACCGATCAAAGACAATGCCGGCAAGACCGTTATCCCTGCCGGCAAACAATACACCCAAACCGATATTTGGCTGGAAAGCATGGATTGGATGGTAGAAGGTGTTATCGGTACCACCAAGAGTTAGTCACATCCCACTATAACTCAGGTAACGTGTGAATTGTGATTAGAATCTTCGAGTCTTTGTTCGTGCCCATAGCGGCGCTGCTCATTTCATTGTTGTTGTTTGCCGTATTCGTCAGCATCGCGGGCGTTAATCCATTGGAGGTATTTTATTCCATATACCGAGGTGCGTTCGGTAGTTGGTTTTCCTGGCAAAACACTCTGGTACGCGCGGCACCATTGATGCTCACCGCATTGTGCACCGCCCTTGCGGCGCGCATAGGGCTGATCGTAATCGGTAACGAAGGGGCCATGGTGGTTGGAGGTTTATGCGCTGCGTTGGTAGGTATAGTGCTTAACGGTCTGGCACCGTTCTTTGTCATTACCAGCATGGTGGTGGCGGGTATTATCAGCGGCGGATTATGGATAGGCATAGTGGGCGCCTTAAAATATTATCGCGGTGTGAATGAAACCATTAGCTCTTTATTATTGAACTACATAGCGATTGCTGTACTCAATTTTTTGGTGGTCGGACCATTGCGCGACCCTGCTACACTCAATAAACCCTCCAGCTATCCTATTGGTGAAGCCAACATGTTAGGCATGATAGGCGATAGCTCTATCCATTGGGGGTTGATCTTCGGCCTGATGACTTGCCTGTTGATGTGGTTTTTAATGAAGCGCACAGTATTCGGCTTCAGTGTTGATATTACTGGCGGCAATGTCAGAGCAGCGCAGATCTCCGGTCTGCCAGTAGGGCGCCTCATATTAACTACTTGTTTTTTGGGTGGCGCTGCTGCGGGTTTAGCTGGAATGCTGGAAATTGCAGCCGTGCAAGGCCGAGCCAACACGTCGCTCAATGCAGGTTATGGTTACGCTGGAATCCTGGTAGCTTTCCTCGCCCGACACAATCCGTTGGCGATTATTCCAGTGGCGATTTTGTTAGGTGGTATTCGTGCCAGCAGTGGTTTGTTACAACGCAGCCACGAATTGCCTGATGCCACCGCATTGGTTCTACAGGGCATAATTTTTGTTGTTATCCTGGCCAGCGAAGCATTTTACGGCAGGATAAAATGGTTCAAGACCAAAGAGGCTACCACATGAATGGCGAAGACGTCGGTTTATTCGGTATTCTGATCGCTGTGTTAGGCGGAGCGGTTCGAGTGGGCACGCCGTTTTTATTTGTCAGCCTGGGGGAATGTTTAACGGAAAAAAGCGGCCGCATCAATTTAGGCTTGGAAGGCAATTTGGTAATGGGCGCCATGGCGGGTTACGGGATTTCGTATTTGAGCGGATCGCCCTGGCTGGGCGTGTTAGTCGCGGGCTTGTGCGGAATCGGTTTTGGCTTCATCCACGCCATGTTATGCCAGCAAAAAGGTGTCAACGATATCGCCGTGGGCATTGCCTTGATGATTTTCGGAACCGGCCTGGCGTTTTTCATCGGCAAACCGTTTATTCAGCCGGTAGCGCCGCGGCTACCTTCCATCGGATTTGGCGATTGGAGTGATTCTCCAGTGGTAAGGGCCGCGCTAGAGATCAACGTATTGTTTTTACTCGGCTTGCTGTTGGCCCCTGCCATGTGGTGGTTTTTTCGTAACGCTCGCTGGGGGTTGATCGTACGCACGGTGGGCGAAAGTGCAGATGCTGCGCTGGCCATGGGCATCAATATTAACCGGGTACGCATGCTAAGCACCATGGCCGGGGGTTTCCTCGCCGGCGTGGGCGGCTCATTTTTATCGTTGTATTATCCCGGCAGTTGGAACGAAGGGCTTTCCAGCGGCCAGGGGCTAATGGCCGTGGCGTTAGTGATTTTTGCGCGCTGGAATCCGCTGAATTGTTTGTATGCTTCCTTATTATTCGGCGGAGCCGCGGCGCTAGGCCCGGCGCTGCAGTCGGTTGGGATTACCTGGGGATATTATTTGTTCAACGCGGCGCCATACATTTTGACCTTGGCCATCATGATAGCCACCTCATCGTCGCGCCGCCGGGTAGCCGGCATGCCCGGCGAACTGGTCAGTCGTTGAGCTGTAATCGCCAGATGAATTTGCAATCACATTACGAGGAACACCATGAGTAGCTACGTAACCGCTGATCCTTATCCTTGGCCATACAATGGTGACTTGCGTGCGGATAACACCGCCTTGATTATCATCGATATGCAAACTGACTTTTGCGGTATCGGCGGTTATGTGGATACCATGGGTTACGACTTATCCTTGACCCGGGCACCGATTGAACCCATCAAATCCGTGTTGTCGTCATGTCGGAGTCAAGGCTTCACCATCTTCCACACCCGTGAAGGTCACCGACCGGATCTTTGCGACTTGCCGGCCAACAAACGTTGGCGCAGCCAGCGCATTGGTGCCGGCATAGGCGATGCCGGTCCATGCGGACGAATATTAGTGCGAGGTGAACCAGGCTGGGAAATCATTCCCGAACTGGCGCCGCTAGCGGGCGAACCCATCATCGATAAACCGGGCAAAGGATCGTTTTGCGCCACCGACCTGGACCTGATGTTACGCCAACGGGGTATTGCCAACATTATTTTAACCGGTATCACCACCGATGTTTGCGTACATACGACTATGCGCGAAGCCAACGACCGCGGTTATGAATGTTTGCTGCTGGAAGATTGTTGCGGGGCCACGGACTATAACAACCATGTAGCCGCCGTTAATATGATCAAAATGCAAGGCGGGGTTTTCGGCAGCGTATCCGATTCGACAAAACTGTTACAGGTCTTCGCATGACTCAGCCTAAGCTTGCCCTGGAGGCCATTAATATCAGCAAGCACTTCGCTGACTTTTGCGCTTTAAATAAAGTCAATCTCAAACTGCGACATAAGAGCTTCCATGCCTTATTGGGTGAAAACGGCGCAGGTAAAAGCACATTGGTTAAGTGCATCATGGGATATTATCATCCCGACGAAGGAGAAATATTGTTTGATGAGAAACAACGCTCCATAACCAACCCGCATCACGCGCACGTATTAGGCCTGGGCATGGTATATCAACATTTCACATTGATTCCCAATATGACGGTGGCGGAAAACCTGGTACTCGCCCGCCCGCAATTACCGGCCGTAATCAACTGGCGCGAGGAACTCGGTGTTTTACAATCGAAAATGGCAGGCATGCCTTTTCAAGTGGATCTCAACGCTTCCATCAACAGCTTGTCCGCGGGCGAAAAACAAAAAGTCGAAATCATCAAACAATTGTTGTTAGACATTAAAGTACTCATCCTGGACGAACCCACCTCGGTACTGACGCCCAATGAAGCCGACGAAGTGCTTACAAAAATAAAAAACATGACCCAGAGCCAGGATTTGAGCGTCATTATCATTACGCATAAATTTCGGGAAGTGATGAATTTCGCCGACGACGTAACGGTTTTAAGAAAAGGCCAATTGGTGGGAACTGCGAAAGTCGATAACGTCTCGGCGGAACAACTCGCCAACATGATGATTGGACAGGAGATGAACACCCAACCACTGGAACGAACCAAAAGCGCGGATACTACGACAGTCTTGGATATCGAGACTCTCAATGTGGATGATGACACCGGTCTACCCGCGGTCAACGACCTCTCACTGCAAGTGCAATCGGGTGAAATCGTCGGCATTGCAGGGGTTTCCGGCAACGGACAAAAAGAATTGGTACAAGTTCTGGCGGGACAACGTCGGCTTATTTCAGGCGTTATCAAAGTGCATGATGAACCTTATTATGCCAAACGCCAGCAAATGCGAGCACACAAATTCCATTGCCTACCGGAAGAACCTTTGCGCAACGCTTGCGTACCGAACATGAGCGTTGCAGACAACCTGGCATTCCGGCGTTTTGATCGCCCGCCGTTGGCATATAAAAACTGGATCTTAAATCGTGGCGCCATCACGTCCGCCGCCAGGGAGTTAATCAGCCGGTTCTCCATTCGAACCTGGGGGCCTGAGAATCCCGTGGGTAACCTGTCCGGCGGTAATATACAGCGCACGGTATTGGCGCGGGAACTCTCGGAAGAAGTCAATGTGCTGGTAGTGGTAAACCCCTGCTTCGGTTTGGACTTTAATGCGGTCGCGGATATCCGCGAGCAAATTATGCAGGCCAGAAACCGCGGCACAGCGGTTTTGCTAGTCAGTGAAGACTTGGACGAAATCCTGGAATTGTCGGACCGGTTTTTGGTGATTTCCGAAGGCAAACTGGTCTATGAAACCACACCGCAACGCGCCGACTTGACCAAAGTGGGACAACACATGGCAGGACATTAATCACGCATGAATACAATTAACGCCAAACCCTACCCATACTCGCTGCCGGACAAAGCCCCTGCGTTGATCATTATCGACATGCAACGTGATTTTGTGGAAACCGGCGGCTTCGGCTCGGCGCTGGGCAATGACGTTACGCTGTTGACAAAGGTAATCCCGGTGATTGAAAAACTTCTACGTGTTTATCGTCGGCTTAATTTACCCGTTATCCATACCCGTGAAGCGCATCAAGCGGATTTATCCGATTGCCCGCCGTCCAAACGCCGGCGCGGTAATTGTTCCATCAAGATAGGTGATCCGGGGCCTATGGGGCGGCTATTGATTGATGGCGAGCCCGGCAACAACATTGTACCGGCATTGCAGCCTCTGGAGGGAGAATACGATATCGCCAAACCCGGCAAAGGCGCTTTCTACGCGACACCTTTGCATGACATATTAAAACAGCAAGGCATCACTCATCTTATTTTTGCCGGCGTCACCACCGAGGTGTGCGTGCAAACCACCATGCGCGAAGCCAACGACCGGGGATTTGAGTGCTTATTGGTGGAAGATGCAACTGAAAGTTATTTTCCCGAATTCAAACAAGCCACGTTGGACATGATCACTGCGCAAGGCGCAATTGTGGGCTGGACGGCCACCAGCGAGCAAGTCATACAAGCTATCGAGAAAACTTATGGATAGAGCCGCAAGTATAGTATTAAAGGATCTTTGCAACTTATCAGACGCGCAGGCAAAATTCCACTGGCAACCGTTTCGCCAGGGCGTTGAGATTTACAGGCTCTACGGTGACGAAACAAACGGTCCCGCGGCGGCATTGCTAAAATACGACCCCGGCGCGGATATACCCTTGCATCACCACACCGGTTACGAACACATACTGGTGTTGGCCGGTTCACAGTCGGATGATCAAGCGGAATATGACCAGGGCACATTGATTATCAGCAAGCCGGGTAGCGGGCACAGCGTCACCAGTACCAGCGGGTGTATAGTACTGGCTATATGGAACTCACCGGTTGAGTTTGCGCCTTAAAACGGTTGTAAAGTCTTCGACACAGGCTTTAGGTTGTTCAGCGAACGCTGTAATTCGATATATTCGACCGAGCAATTTAAAGTATCAATATAGAGTGAATATCCGCGAGCAGGGAAAGTAGGTTATTTCGATGAGTCAGTGGGTTTTTTCGCATTGACTTTTACATCAAATTTTTCTTTATCAATGATAAACCGCTCATGGGAACCCTTGGAGATTAACTCCACACCATCGTGGGCTTCAACGGAGAACACCAACCGCCTGCCATCGACTTCCAGCAATTCGACATTTGCGGTCACTTCCAGGCCTGGCGGGGTCGCGGCTTGATGACTGACATTGATATGAGTACCGACGGTTTGCTGTCTTGGCCAATCAATGTAGGGATTGACGGCTTTTATGCAGGCCCACTCTAAAAAACCCACCAGAAAACCAGTGGCAAACACCTCCGGCATGGCGAGGAACTCTTCAGACTCCGGATATAACGCCGGAACTGTCTTCGATGAGGGAATGACTAATTTGTGCGAATATGTTATCCCGGCAATGAGCGGTTTCATTTGAGTTCGATAAGCGTAGATTATTGGGTTAAAATGCTTAGATACGGTCGTTTGAAAGCAAGCATAATAGCACGAGGCCATAGGGCTCGTCTCTTGCCATCGCTCGTTACTCGGCAAGATTGGTTTTTCAGATCGAAATCGTGAATTGCGGGGTTATGTTACGAAAGGTGACGCCAAATATTCAAGGAGACTCTGGGTACGTCTCTTGCACCAGACGCTAGATCCGGAACAATTGTTAAACTTCTCTGATTGAATTCTAGTTTCGTGGTATAAAAATTTTCTCTGTCGCTGAGAATACATCTATTCAAAATCTTCTTAGCGAATTATATTATGAAAACGGGGGCTTGCGCCCCCGTTTTCAGTTATCGGACTAAATCAATCGCCTTCTTCGTACAACAAGCAAGATCAAAGAAGCCAACAGTATCAACCAGTTCATTGCACCACCACCGCTACCGCCTGCATTTTGCGCTTGCGAACCTTCTTCTGTGGCAAATGGGTTAGCTCGGTTGGATGAGGAGTCCCTGCCTCCACCATCACTGTTTCCGTTACATTGACTTTGATCACTATCGTCATCATTCCCACGATTTGCGTCGTGGTTGCGCCTGTCGTCGTCATCCCCGCGATTGCCATCGTGGTCGCGTCTATCGCGGTCATCCCCGCGATTGCAGTCATTGTCGCGCCTGTCGTCGTCATCCCCGCGATTACCACCATGATCGGGATAACCACCGCCGTGGCCATCATTGTCTAAATACGTGGCGATGGCATCAATATCGTTGTCGCTCAGCACATCAGCCAAGAATCCCATTGCGGATTCTTCTTTAATGGCCTCTGCAATATCTTCGGCGGATTCACCTACGACATCACCTTCTGGACCACCAATACCTCCTGCACCGTGACAGGATACACAATAGGTATTGTAGAGTTCTTCTCCCGTTTGCGGTTCAGGTATAGTAGGAGGCGTGGTTGAATTGTCTAAATACATTGCAATTGCGTTAATATCGCTATCGGTCAATTCACCACCCAAATATCCCATTGCCGATACTTGTTCAATGGCAGCCGCAATGTCATTTGCCGTCGCTCCCACAACATCCCCGAACGGGCCACCGACGCCCGCAGGTCCATGACAGGATACGCAATTGGTATTGTAGAGCGCTTCACCATCGGGCTCAGTCGGAGGAGGCACATTAACTTCGGTTATTTCTGCCGTGCTTTGAGCTGCGCCAGTCTGGCCTTGGTCATCGGTTACCGTCAATTCCACGGTATAGTTTCCAGATGCGGTGTAAATATGCACCGGACCAACGCCTGACCCGAAAGCAGTACCATCCCCAAAATCCCAGCTGTACGATGTGATCATCCCATCGGGATCCGTGGACGCTGAACCGTCAAATTGTACGGCTACACCCACCTCCGCAGTATAAGGCCCACCGGCATCGGCAATCGGCGCTTGTGGCTCGGTAGTCGCCGCAATGTCGATATTGAGAGTCGCGCTATCGGTGGCACCCATATCATCGGTAACCATCAGTGTTACCGTGTACATACCAGCGGCATAAATATG
The DNA here is from genome assembly GCA_022340845.1 of Gammaproteobacteria bacterium. Taxonomy (GTDB): domain Bacteria; phylum Pseudomonadota; class Gammaproteobacteria; order SZUA-152; family SZUA-152; genus JAJDNG01. Next base: position 9,732 of record JAJDNG010000265.1, read on the forward strand.
ACTGACGGTTGCACCGGATCCCGCCGAGTTATCGCCGAAATCCCAATCATACGCCACCACGTTACCATCGGGATCATTAGATGCAGAGCCATCAAACGATACGGCTACACCTTCTGTGCCGTTGGTCGGGCCGGCGATCTCGGCAACCGGAGGCACGTTGGGTACGGAGACATTGATTGTCAGCGTCGCGGTATCGGTATTGCCGGAGTCATCTGTAACAGTCAGGGTTATCGTGTAACTACCCCCGGCATAAGTGTGTGTAACACTCATTCCTGCGTCGGCAGATCCGTCACCCAGATCCCAGTCATAGGATACGATACTGCCATCGGAATCCGACGAACCTGAACCATCAAAGGTGACCGCGACTCCATCGATGCCTGTGGTCGGGCCGGAAATCATGGCAGTAGGCGGTTGATTGCTGGGTGCCGCGACAGTAATTTGCAGACTGGTCGTACCTGTCCCATCACCGCTGGTTCCGCCATTGCCGTTACCGGAAAGAGTCGCCGCATAAATCGTATACGTTCCCGAAGCGTTTGGCGCTTGCCAATCGAATGTCCAGGAAATTGAATTTCCGCTTACCGGATTTGGAGAACTCATGGTGAGCTCACCGTTGAGGATACGGGTGCCGTTGGCATTAGTGTCGATAATGGTACCGGCACTGGCGGCAACATCCAGTCCTGAATTTGATGCAGGTCCTCCCGTCATCGTTAACGTATAGCTTGTCGTCGATCCCGGACTCACGGTGGTCGTATTGGAATCGGCTGTCAATGTCACTGTGGGTGAAGTAGCCGTCCCACCGTGACAAGACGTGCAGTCGGACCCCGACATGCCTGAATAACCCGATATACCACTTGGTATTGCCATCGCTTGCCCGGGAATCAATAATCCTATCCCGAACATAACGAGGATTAAAACGGAACGGCAACTACTATTGACAATTTCCATCATAACCTCCTTGACTGCGGTTAATTAATAAATTTTTCTGGCTAATAATCAAAGATGTCGCACTTGATATTGCATTGCATCTATATTGGTATCTGTTTTTCTTAGAGTGTTGGAGGCAAGTTGCGCGGAGACTCTAAAAGATAGTGAAGTTTAGTGGCATGTTTAAGTTGTTCATTCCACGATTTCAATGTAAATTGAAAATCAACAATACACGCGCAAGTAGTGCGCCGACCTCTGCATTTCTATATACCTGGCGCCAAATTATTGTTCGCGACAAAATCCAAAATCTACATTTTACGACGCCCATAAGTCTGGTAGAAAATTTCCCAACTATCAGTGATTAAAGTCACATATAGGATTTATAGTGAATCGCCGTTGACATTCATCAACTGAAAGCTTGAACTCAACACTAAAAAATAATTCATTACAGACAACACGCGCGAGTGCATTAAAGAAAGGAGCGGTTATTCTTAAGATTAACGACTTGAATGGTAGAAAAATGAATTTAGCTGGATGTAGCGCTATCTGTATAATATCGAACGATGTTTCTATTGTGCGAATGAGCTAATACAATAACAAAACGAATCACTCAGTAATATGCGCTGATCACTTTCGCAGCATCAGATCATCCGCTTTAAGCCACTCCCGTTCACAACATGAATACGGCCGCGAAACAACCGAATGTATCCTTGTTTTTCAAATTGTTTCAATTGCCGGCTGATTACCTCCCGCGCCGAACCCAATTCAGTTGCAATATCATCGTGGGTTGCGTGTATAAAACCGTCGCCGTCATGCATTACCAGCAAACGTTGCGCCAAACGCTTATCCAAGCGTCTAAATATGGTATCTCCCACTAACGAAACAATTTGATTTACATTTTGGTCCAGTGATGAAAACACCAACCGGCTAAACTGATCACACGTTGACAAAGCTCGCTTGAAATTCTCTCTTGGAACGCTCACTACCACCGTTTCAGTTTCGGCCAGTGCATTTGCCTGGCACGGTGATCCCGCCAACAGGCTGGAGATCGTCAAGCCACAAGCCTCGCCTCCTTTAATGCGATACAATATGATTTCATTGCCATCAACTGACTTTACGTGCACACGGGAAGTGCCTTTGAGAACTAACAAGAAAAATTGACAGGGTTGCCCTTCGGAAAAAATAATCGTTCCCGGTGGTTTAATGTCGATCTTAGATGATTCGGTCAATATATCTCGCGCCACCGAATCGATGTTTTGCAGTATAGGAAACCCTTCAACCCAATCATCTCCGTTGAAAGTATTACTGCCGTTGTGCGCTTGGCTCATGCATCCAGTCTCCACTACGAACGACTCGTTTGCGGATTACAACTATATCTGTTCAATTAGGTAAGGCTAATGTTAGCCTTATGTTAACCTTAGAATCAGCTCAGATACAGCTCAACTACAGCTCAACTACAGCTTAACTACGGAATGCGTATCGGATCAATCCAGGTGTTAAAAGGTCACGTGCCTTTTTGTGAAGACTGGGCGTTTTGCTTAAAAATAATAGCGGATTAGCAGCGCAATTCACGAAACGGTATAGCCTAAATACTCAACCAACACAGCCCAAAAACCGATCACACAATACACAGTTAGAATGCAATCAC
>JAJDNG010000270.1 GCA_022340845.1 Gammaproteobacteria bacterium
CGGGTTTTTTGCTTGCTTCGCTAGAAGGCTTTTTATTCGCTGATGGCTCTTTATTTGCTGATGGCTCTTTATTCGCTGATGGCTCTTTGTTCGCTGATGGCTCTTTATCGGCTGATGGCTCTTTATCGGCTGATGGCTCTCTATCGGCTAATGGCTCTCTACTGGCTGATGGCTCTTTTTGCTGATGGTCGTTTTCACCGCCGGGGGTAGCGGGCAAGCCGCCACCGCCTATTTGCACGGGCGTTGCCGCACCCAGATTGGTTGCCGGCGCCATTGCGGCAATGTGGCTCGCGTAGAGTATGTAGGTTCCAGCACTGGCGGCACGTGCACCGCTGGGTGCTACGTAAGTTACAACAGGGATCGGAGACGATAAAATCGCCTGGTTAATATCCCGCATGGAAGAATCCAGCCCGCCGGGTGTATCCATTTTGATAATGAATACAGAAGCACCGCTTTTGGTGGCTTTTTCCAAAGAGCGCACAAAGTAGTCTTTGGTGGCCGGCCCTATGGCGCCACTCACAGTAATATAAACCGCTGTGTTCGCTCTGCCAGTGGGAGATACATCGGTTTGGGCAACCGATAGAACAAAAAATGTGCTGAGGATTGCACACATTGACCACAGTAAATTTGCCGACGTTTTGGTCATTGACTTCGAATATAGGCAGCGTGGTTTGTTACGCAGTGAATGTAAAACTACTGTAAATCAAATCAACAAAATTCTAAAGCGGTCTTTTAGCTTTATCTTGCGTTAGTATTTGGCGTGAATACTCATAATCCGTGTGGGGCAATCGACAATTTTTTCATTTGGAGGAACACGGTGATCCAATCTCCGTGGCCGACGCACCGCCGGACTATTTCAATGCCACAGAACCACCCCGGGGTTTTCCCTTGTGCCGCTGGGACACCAAGGCGCAAGACGATTATCGGTGGTGGGTGAATCGTTTCACGGTGAACTTCTCCCTCGCGGACATAGAGCGATAATTAGGAATGGCGATTCAGGGGTATTAACCGAGAAGGATCGACACCGTCAAACTGGAAAAAACCAAGGCACGGTTAACAGCCGACGCACCGGTCTCGTGCAAGTTTAAAGTGGCCGCCCCTTGTGTTAATAAAGTTCGTATTAGAACCTTCAAGCGCGGCCGTCGCCGTCCTGCAATACACCAGCCGCCTCTTACCCAATAGCCATCGTTGCACCGCAGCAAAAGCACTAATATCGCCGACGACCCACAGATAGGTTTTTTTTGTTACAATTGTGCGAACACTCGATCGAGAACATAACCACGGGAGCAGATAGATGTACACCAAAGACTGGCTGCAAGAGCACAGCGCTATCGCTCTGAAGCGGCTTTACCCTCGCATCGAGAACCGCTTTAAGGACAGGACCGAAGCTGCCGAATGGGAGGCTCATGTCAATCGGATCAAGCGCCACTTTCCGCGGTTGTTCGAACGCCTGCACGCGTTGTACGGAACACACTACGATTTCTACTACCACCTCGAGAATATTCTTGTAACTGCCACTGAAGTCTGGCTCTCACGCCCGGCCGAGCTAAAGGCCCTGGATGCCATGCGCGAAGCGGATCCTCACTGGTATCAGTCCAATCGCATGGTCGGTGCCATGTGCTACGTTGATCTGTTTGCAGGCGATCTCGAAGGCCTGCGAGCGCGTATACCCTATCTGAGCGAGCTTGGAATCACCTACTTACACTTGATGCCGGTGTTCAAAGTGCCGGCCGGCGATAACGACGGCGGCTATGCTGTCAGTAGCTATCGTGAAGTAGAGCCGCACCTCGGCAGCATGGAAGAACTGTCTGCGCTCGCCACAGAACTGCGTCACCATGGCATCTCTCTGGTGCTGGATTTCATTTTCAATCACACCTCGGACGAACACCAATGGGCGCAGCGCGCCCTCGCCGGAGACAAAGAGCATCAAGCTTTCTACCGAATGTACCCCAACCGTGAAATGCCGGATGCGTTCGAGCGCACCATGCCGGAAGTATTCACCGAGGATCATCCCGGCGCGTTCACCTACCGCACCCGCATCAAAAAGTGGGTCTGGACCACTTTTCACACTTATCAATGGGATCTGAACTACGAGAACCCGGCCGTGTTCAACCACATGATTGAGGAAATGCTGTTCCTTGCCAATCAAGGCGTGGAGATCCTGCGTCTGGACGCTGTCGCCTTCATCTGGAAACGCCTGGGCACGAATAGCCAGAATCTGCCCGAGGCCCATTGGATCATCCAGGCCTTTAACGCCGTGGCCAGTATCGCGGCACCGGCCATGGTGTTCAAATCCGAGGCCATCGTGCACCCCGATGAGGTGGCCAAGTACATCGGCATGGAGGAATGCCAGCTCTCTTATAATCCGCAGCTCATGGCCTTGCTGTGGGATGCGTTGGCCACCCGCGACACCCGGGTATTGCTTTACGCCATGCGTCACCGTTACACCACCCCGGAAGGCTGCGGCTGGGTAAATTACGTGCGCTGCCACGATGATATCGGTTGGGCGTTTGCAGACGACGATGTGGCGGCCGTCGGTTTTGATCCCGAGGAGCACCGCCGCTTTCTCACTAAATTTTACACGGGCAAGTTCGAAGGCAGTTTTAGCCGCGGTGCCCCGTTTCAGGAAGATCCCCGCACCGGCGATGCCCGCGTTTCGGGGACTTGCGCCTCGTTGACGGGAATCGAAAAAGCGCTTGCAGAACAAGACGATGCCGAACTGGAGTTGGCAATTAAGCGGACCCTGCTGATCCACGGTGTCATCATCACCATGAGTGGCATTCCACTGCTCTATTTGGGCGACGAGATCGCCATGCTCAACAACTATGGCTACGACAAAGATCCCGCCAAAGTCGGCGACTCCCGTTGGCTGCATCGTACCCAGTTCGACCAGGAACGCGCCGAGCAGCGCCGCGACTTGAGTTCCGTGCCGGGTCGCATCTACCAGGGCTTGTTGCGACTCATCCAATTACGCGGTCAGAATATGGCTTTCTCCCGCGGCGAAACGGAGTTTGTAGAAACCGGCAATAAACACGTATTTGGCTACTTCAGAAGTAATGAGCACAACACCGCATTTGTGCTTGCCAATTTCAGCGAGCAAGAACAGCGTCTGGAGGCACGCCGCTTGCGCCAGATGGGCATGCGCAAGTCCATGGTGGATATGCATGCCGGACGTGTCATCACCGCGACCCAGGAATTGGTGATCGAACCCTATCAACTTATGGTGTTGTCGCGGGTCGGCTGACCCATTGACGACTAAATCCATAAAACCGCCACCGGAACAAAAAACCCTGTGGAAGGAACATCGCCGGGGCGGGCACTCCAACTTTCCTCCCGTATAACGCTCTGGGAATCTGAATCACCGGGTATTGCCGCCAGTTCGTCTTGCGAACCAATCGTCACATCAATCCAGATTAACGACCCAAACCGATTTTAATTTGTCCACCAATTACTTACACGGGAAAAATACCCTTAAACCACACGCACGAATTGCCGATAAACAAGTAATAACCATAAAAAACACGAGTCGCAGTCTACGTAATTTATACGATATGAAAGAAAATCAAACAACTACACTCCGATACTGGGCTTTTCACCCAAAAGCAACTCAAGGAATCATCTACATAGTTGGGTTATTGATCATCGGTGCGCTCATCATTAAATACCATTTCGATGTACAAGCTCATAAAAACAAATTTATCGCTGATTTACGAACTGAAAATGCATTGGTTGCGGAAAAAATCAACAATCGCCTGGGCAATATCCATCAAGGCATGCACACCTTGGCACATTTACCTGGGATTGCATCCGCCATCAAAAACAACGGTAAAATTGAATCGGACTATCGACGTGTCATACAAGAACTCTATAATTTCTTGTATACCAGCGTGAAATTGACGGAAATCTATATCGTCCCCCTGCATTTTGATCCGCACAAAATCGATCCACGCAGTGGCGATTATTACAAACCTCTATTGAAACTGGAAAAACCCGGCGCCATGAGCAATCCTGCGGTCCATCATCAATCAACCGCAACATCCCCGGACGTACGCTTCAGCTCAACCGATGAAGATGACCAGATTCTTGAAAAATATGAATATGTTGAGTTACAAGAACATGTGGATTTTTTCGCAAAACAATTTCCCAACGACTCCCATGTTCATACACGGCAATATCCCGCCTTATTGAGTAAAGAGATTTCCACCGCAGATCACGAAAAAGGCTTTATTTATTCTCTACCGGTATATGATAGCGCTGGTAACCTGGTGGGCAGCGTTAGCAGCATACTCGAAACTAAAATTATTCAGCAAATGCTGGGAAATGGACGCTACATCCTACACAGCCCGGAATTTCAATTGAACATTGCGCCCAATGCCATGGGTGCCTGGAAATCTTCCAGCCAGTGGTACAGCAAGAACCAACCCGATCCCGCATTGCTCTACTCCACTGTCACGAAATTGAATATGCAAAATAATAGCAATACCTGGTATCTGTGGACCGGCGTGACCAACAAGGAATTTACCGAGAGCAAAGACGTGTTAGCGGCCTGGTTTTACACGGTAATGGGTGTGCTCATCGTTATGCTCGCGACACTCGGAATGACATTTTATGTATCCGTACAAACCCGCAAACGCCGTCAAGTGCAAGATCAAAACCTCTTATTGGAAAAAACCGTTGCGCAACGCACCGTAGATTTGCGTAAATCCGAAGCGACCGCAAAAGCCGTCTTGGACACAGCCGCCGACGGAATACTCATAGCGGATCGAGATGGCATTATTCTCACCGCAAACAAAGCGGCGCAAACCGCGTTCAAATACCCAGTAGAAGAAATCACCGGAATATCCATTTCACGGCTAATACCGGACATCAGTCTAGATAATTTAAAACGAAACAGAAATGATGCGCATGAGCATTTGCAGACCAAACCACTCACTGAGTATAAAGGGATAAAAAATGGGGGAAAAGAATTTACACTGGAATTGACCATCAGCGATCTTACGATTAATGAAGACCGCTTGTTTACCGGAATTTTTCGTGACATTACCGATCGCAAGAAATACGAATTAGAGATGCAAACTGCGAAAACTCAAGCCGAACAAGCGACTCGAGCGAAAAGTGAGTTTCTCGCCACAATGAGTCACGAACTGCGTACCCCATTAAACGCCATCATTGGCTACGGTGAAATACTTCAAGACGAATTTAAAGAAGACAACCAACTTCACTATCAAAAAGATTTAAACAAAATACTTTCTGCAGGACAACAACTGTTGTATTTGGTAAACAGTATCCTAGATTTATCCAAAATAGAATCCGGCAAAATGGAGCTATACCTGGAGCGTTTTCACGTCAAAACCCTGATTCAACTGGCTGTGGAAGCCCTCAATCCATCGATGCTGAAAAACAATAACAACATCTCCATAAACATCTTGAACAATCTGGAAGTGGAAGCCGACCGGAGCAAACTCTATCAAGTTATTTTGAATCTGTTGAATAACGCCAACAAATTCACTCAGGG
>JAJDNG010000272.1 GCA_022340845.1 Gammaproteobacteria bacterium
CGTAGACAGACACCAAGCTTAATGCCTTTCGCTCACGGGCTAGGCCCAGAAATTACAACGGTGCCGGTATTTCCATCACCATCACCTCCGCTCCCTCCACCAGCAGCTAATGCAATGGCACCAACGGCCAAAGCACCAAGAGCAATCCAAATCCAGGTTTTGGATTTCTTTTTCTCAGCCTTTGGCTCTTCACGTATAGTTTCACCAACGGCCTCTTCTTCAGCGACGGCCTCCGGGGCTTCGGCTTTTGGTACAGCGGGAGCAACCACATTAACCGCTAACGGTGAAAATGAGTAGCCATGCAGCAACGAGTTACCCGCAAGATCCATGGCTTGTATGTAGTATTCAATACCCGGCTCGACCAAATCCTGTTTACCCAGCGTCACTGCGTATTCATTAGATTCACCAATTCGGTTCATGGTAATACGCTTATATTCTTCCTCACCTTTGGTGCGGTAGAACAAGGTCACGGATTTGACACCAACGTTGTCAGTGACGGTGGCTTTGATTTGAACACTGGAGCCGGCTTCAAGAGAATCTGGGATCACTTCGTGGGATACTTCCGGGGCGACCAGGTCGCCGGAGGGTAAGGAAAGCTGTGCCGCTTGCAGGATCGGAGTGTAAATAAAGCCGACACATAGCAGTAAGGCTATAAACGACCGCAAATAGTGATTTCTCACTGTTGACCTCCCGTGTACAACATTGTGGCGTTTGAAATTTTGATTTCGACGTTTATCAGAAACGGCGATTTGTATTAAATCGAATATAAGTCAATGCTGGATCAAAAACCATCTCTTTTGATGGTAAATAAACCGATCATTGAGCCAAGTCAATTTTCAGTAAATACTAAATGATAGGAAGTGGCGATGGGATTACCGCAGTGATTGTAAAATCTGGCTATGGCTTTTCAGCAATTTTTTTACCAATAAACCCGCCATTGATCATCTTTGTTTTTTCGAACCACGATGGTGAAATCTCCCCAGGCGCCTGGCTGCACGGCATGGCCCTTTTTGTTGATTAAACGACTTAGATTCACCTGTGCGGTGGCTCTATGATCGTTGGCGATGTATTGAAATCCGGAGACGTTTATTTTGAACGACTGGTAATTGGCAAAAAACTGGTCGACGAATTGCTCGCGACCCGCCTCGAATTCGCTAAGTGTTTTAACTTTTTTAACGTTACTGGATTCCATGCTGGACTTAAATTGGCTGACTATGTCGCTGATGATTTCGATCTCAGGTTTCGGGGGTGGTTTAGCGGCTTGTAAACGTTTGTACATGCCCACGACCATGGAGCTGTTTGGCAGTATGTAGTCCAGGGTGTTGACGGCTTTTTCGGCTTGGGTGAATTTGCCGCGATCCAGGGATTGGTTAAATTGTTGTTTGTAATGATCGATAATTTCTTCGATGCCATAGCTTGCGCGGCGGTTGTCGGGATCGAGTTTTAGCACTTGTTGATAGTAACTCAAAGCATTGTTGCCGTTCGGTTGGGTGTAGCGACCCGCCCGAGAGGCGCTTTTTGCCCGCCGCAATAGTTGATCGATACGGGCGTTGGAATCGCTTAAACGCCCCAACCTTTTGCGCAATTGTTCAGCTTCCAGTGAGCCGGCCTGGACAAGGTCCATTTTTTCGATAATGGCTTCAGCCTTGTCCACATTGCCATCGGCAACCTGTTGTTCGGCGGCTTTCGCATAGTATTCGAAGATTTTTTGTAAGCCACGCTTGGCATCCTGATTCAAGGGGTCGATTTGCAGAACTTGGCGGTATTTTTCCAAGGCATTGTCACCGTCAGGCTGAGTCAGGCGGTTGGCCTGGAAGTCTCTGTCGCCATCACGCAATAACGTGGCAACCGCTTTGGTCTGATCTTTTGCAGTCTGCAGCTTTAGGCGCAATTCTATGGCGGTGCCAGATCGCGGGGCGATATTTTCAATAATTCGCAGATTGTCTTCGGCCTTTAGTACCTCGTCTTTGGCCAGGTTTTGGCGTACTAAGTCTGCGTAATACTGGGTGATTTTTTCCAGGCCGGCCGCGGCTTGTTTGTTGTCCTGGTCCAGCTCCAATACTTTTAAGTAGCGTTGTGCAGCATTGTCGCCTTCCGGTGCCACGTAACGTTTCGCGGCGAAATCCTGTTTAGCTTGTTGCAATAAAGTGGCAATCTTTTCAGCGTTGGGGTTCTCGTCCGTGGACAACTCGCCCTGCGCCGTTTCTGTCGATTGCTGCTCTGTTTTTTCCACTGGCATCAAAACCAAGATGATGGCGGCAATAGACAACACGGCAATCAAGCCCATTAATATCCACATTGCGCCGTTGTGTGATTTTACCGGTTTGGTGGCGACAGCCGGTTGCGGTCCTGTCGATGGCGGTTCAGTGAATTCAGTGCGCTGTCCGGTCTGCACCGGTTGGTGCTCGCTGGTGGCACGCCGGCCGCTGGAATCAATCAGACGCCCGGTATTGCGTTTTGATTGTCCTGTAGGCTGTTGTTTTTGCTCATAATAGCCCGCTGGCATAATCACCGTGGAATCGAGGTTCTGTTCCACGGGTTTGGCGTGTTTCATCTCTTCCGGCAAGGGCGGCGCCGGGGATTTGCCCAACAACATGTCGGCCCAGGCCAATACTTCTTGTGGCCGGTCTTCGGCGCGAAAGCGCAAGGCACTATCAATGGATAATAAAAAGTTTTCGGAATAACGGTCTTTGGCAATGATGGATACGGGTAGGTAAGGATCGGCACTGGCCGCCAAAATAGCCCCGCCGCGCTTTAATGCGTCTTCCGGCTTGCTCTTGGTGATGCCGAAATACAAGCTGGCCCCCAGGGAATAGATATCCGTCCAAGGCCCTTGTTTTTCGTGCCCTTCATTGTATTGTTCGAATGGGGCGTAGCCGTAAGTGACTAAACTGGTCATGGTGCGCGTTTGACCCGTGGATTGACGCGCCGAACCAAAATCGATCAAAACCGGTGACTGGTCACTGCGGATATAAATATTGGATGGTTTGATGTCCCGGTGGATAAACCCTTCGCGGTGCACCAGGGACAGTCCGTCCAGTATCGGAATAAACGTGTCAAGCAATTCCTCTTCCGCAAAGTGGGCCCGCTTTTTATACAAGGCCGCCAAATCTTCACCTTGTTCATACTCCATCACCATATATGCCGTATTGTTATGCTCGAATACACTGAGCACACGCACGATGTTGGGATGGTTGAATTTGGCCAGGGTTCTGGCTTCTTTTAGAAAGCGTTCCAGACCCCATTGGTACATTTCCCCATGCTCGCCCGACAAGGGGTGTACTGTCTGGTCGGTCTGCCGGGAAGCAAAATCGATGGGCAGGTATTCTTTGATGGCGACCTGACGTTCGAGATTTGTATCCATCGCAAGATATGTAATACCGTAGCCGCCTCGTCCCAGCAGCGACCGGATTTCATACCAATGCAGTTTATACCCCTCGGGTAAGATATCTCGATACTTTTTCTGATTCACAATCAACTGATTTTGTTGTAATTGTTCTTGTTCTTGGTGTAGTGAGTAAACGTTGCTCATAGTATCAAAATTCGCACGGGGGGCTGAATATCTTTTTCCAAATTATTCGTGTGTATGACATGCGAAGGTGAGACACCACCGGGGTACCAATGGATTAGGCTTTGCAGCGATTAACTCGCTGATTTCGATAGTAAATCGATTGTCCAGAATGACGGGGAGTAGTTGGATGAGAAATCGAGGAAGGAAAGCAAAAAGCGGGTGGATAGTGACTATCAACCCGCTTCTTTGCCAATGGTTACAAAATGACGTGATCGGATAGTGTTACGCTGACGCGCGGGTATATCCTTTCAGGTTTTGGGCAAAGTCTTCCAGATAGTGGATTCCCGCAGCTTCGGCTTGTTTACACCAGTCTTGCAGAGCGTGAAGCAAGTTCTCCTGGCTGACGCCGCGGTTGTTCCAGATTTGCTCCAGTTTTTGTCGGTAGCTGTAAACAATTTTCAATTTTTGGCTGACGCTCAGTGCGGATTCCAGCTTTTGTTTTGCGTTCTCATTTAATAATGACTCTTCGCGTATCAGCAGTTTTTTCGCGCGGCGAAGTAATTCATGACTGGATTCATTGGCTTTCTTTACTTCTTCTCGCAAAACGGGAACTACCACGCTCTTGTAGTAGCTGGACATGATTTGAAAACGGTTGGTCAGTACAGCGCCAAGTGTATCCATATCAATTACCGGTTTGGCGGGGCCAATCACCGGTTTGGGCGCGACTGTATTCACTTTCGCCAGCCGTACTGCCTGCAATAAGCGGATGTACATCCAACCAATATCAAACTCCCACCACTTCGAAGACAGTTTGGCGGAAGTGGGGTAAGTATGGTGGTTATTATGTAATTCTTCACCACCGACAATTATTGCCCATGGCACAATATTGCGTGAGGCATCTTTACATTCATAATTTCGGTATCCCCAGTAATGACCAATACCATTGATGACACCGGCTGCCCAAAAAGGAATCCAGAGCATTTGCACCGCCCATACGGAAATGCCTGCCACACCAAACAACAAAATGTCGATTAAAAACATCACGCCCAGGCCATAGTTTTGCCACGGTGCGTAAAGATTACGCTCGATCCAGTCATTGGGCGTCCCTTTGCCGTATTTTTCCATGGTTTCGGGTTTATCGGTTTCCTGGCCGTACAATTCAGCACCTCGCCACAGCACTTTGCGAATACCATGAATTTGAGGGCTATGAGGATCTTCCTCGGTTTCACATTTGACGTGATGTTTACGATGTACCGCTACCCACTCTATGGTTCGCATACCGGTGGTCAACCACAACCAAAAACGGAAAAAGTGACTGACAACAGGATTTAGATCTAATGCCCGGTGGGCTTGATGGCGATGCAAAAAAATTGTTACTGAGGCGATGGTGATGTGGGTGAGAATCAAGGCGCCAACGACTATCCCCCATACCGGTAAATCCAATAAACCATTAAGCATGTATTTGTTACTCCAGTTATAAATGTTTCATTTACAATAGCGTTTACATCGCTAGTGTTGTTGTTGCTAAATTTCAGTGGCTCTATATCTAAGCTGCCAACTTTCAAAGTTCCTTTTCTAATACTAATTAATATCGTGCATTTTAGCGATATCGTTTATTACTATTGTTAATTTTGTTGAATTTTATGATTCAGTTCAAATTAACCAAGCATGCAAACTATAAACCAATACCAATGGCCTCAATGATTCCATCGTTAAGCAATTGAGTCAACAGAATAAAACGCGGGAGATTTATACTTGAGGGAATTACTCGATTAATAACCGTGGACAGCAATGGGTATCCATTTTAATTATTGCTGATTATTGGACTGCTGGCGGTGGGTTTGGTTGCATCGAATTACCCCAACCATTGCGCCATATGATAATTCTCTTATATTGTAACGATACGGAAATTCACTCCGAAAGATGGGGCCATCTACAAAACTCAGAGCCAATCGATCTGTTCGCTCACAAATAGTACCAGACCCCGCTCTTTGTTCAAACCAGCGCACTCTGTTCGTTGCCCATTGAAATCTCAAAAAGCCGTTGATCCGCCGCGCACAACCGCCGGCAAATTTCACGCGCCATATTCATATGTATGAGCACAAATTGATCAGGGAATTGTTCATAGATTTCAGCAAGTTGAGCGCTATCAATTTCCATTGCCGTGGCATCTTCCTGGGCGATAACTGAAGCACTACGGGGTTGACAGTCCAGCAACGCCATCTCGCCAAAACAGTCGCCGGGGTGCAGATCGCGGAGTTTGAAATCCCTGCCTTGCCAATTGCGATATACAGCCACAATGCCCTGATCTAATACAAACATGGAATCCGCCAGATCACCTTCGCGAAAAAAATAGTCGCCTTGTTTTATCTGCCGAAACCGACTGGACTGCAGCAAATACGTTAACACAGCGGTATCCACAGCCCCGAAAATAGGCATGGATTGCAACCATTCAATGCGCTCGATCGTCATATGAATAAGCTTAGCATTCTTGGACCAGTCTCGAATTTTGACTTGGTATCGTTTGTGTCAGGCCAAATGTGGGCTACCGTGAGCCATCGCTAAAATAGCCCATTCGTGGTCAAATTTGCGATTTTATACCATTGACCGTTGTCATATGTAGGAAAAGCGGCCGTGTGTTTGTAGACAAATATGAGAAACCACGACGAATTGGCTAAAGTAATTCACACTAACAACCGAATGTGTAACCATAGGTACACGTATTTTTTTCAAGCTCAAGAAGGAGTTAGGCAGGAGCCACCTTTCGATGAAATATTTTTTTATCAATAACACCAGTCGTAAAACCTACAACGAACTGTATGCGACCCATTTAAGCCTGACGGATAACGTGGAAGACGCCGACGCCATTTTAGTGATTGGTGGTGACGGATCCTTGTTGCATGCGATTGCAGAATATCAGGAGTTGGACAAACCGTTTATTGGCGTCCATGGCGGCACGCGCGGCTATTTAATGAATAATGTGGAGACACCGGAACAATTCATTAATTGCATTGACCACGTGGAATATGAGTCGCTGTGGATGCTCGAAGCCGATATTACCACCACCAAATCCACGACCAAGGTGCACGCCTTTAATGATATTTGGGTGAACCGGACCTCACCGCAAACATTACGTATGGAAATCAGTATCGACGGTGTCATCCAACCTGCCATGATCATCGGCGATGGCATGTTGTTTTGCACTCCCCAGGGATCCACCGGTTACAACATGGCATTGCGTGGCAAAATCATTTCACCGGGCGTACCCGTGCTGCAAATGACCCCCATATCCTGCGTGGTAAACAAAACGCCCCTGGGTTCGGTGATACTGTCGGATAGCTGCGTGGTGAGCGTGGACTTTTTACAAACCGATAAACGGCCTGGTTATTTGTTTTTCGATGGGATTCAATACGACTCGGAAGTGGTAAAGAGTATGACGGTGCGCAAAAGCGAACGCAGCATTAAAATCGGATTAATCGAACAATACTCCGTGCGCAATAAAGTAACCGCCTGGTTGTTTAATACGTAGGGCGGGCATTTTTTTACCCACGCCGAGCCTCGCTTTTTATGCGAAACGTTATTTGCGAAACAAATCCTCGGGATCCCGAAATGCTTTGAATTCCAGGGCATTGCCGAACGGGTCCAGCAAAAACATCGTCGCTTGCTCCCCCACTTTGCCTTGAAAGCGAATATAAGGCTCGATCACAAATTGCACATTGCATTGGGTTAACCTGTCGGCCAGATGTTGCCAACGCTCCCATTGCAACACCACTCCAAAATGCGGCACCGGGACGTCATGACCGTCCACCGGATTACTGGACAACGGTGTTTTGCGATCGCCTGGTTCGATTCGACTGCGTTTGACATGGCTATGTTCGACATTGTGGACCACCAATTGATGTCCGAAAAAATCAAAATCCACCCATTGAGTATCGCTCCTGCCCTCGGGGCAACCTAATAGCTCACCGTAAAATTGCCTGGCACGGGCAATATCGCTGACGGGTATGGCCAAATGAAACGGTGTTAACTGAAAATGTGTCGGCTGTGGCATGACAAATCGATCTTGCTGTTGTGGCACAGAATGTTCATTTTACTTGAACGGGTATAAGCATCTATACTTTTACACTTTCGCCTTTGCGTCGGCCTTATTAAGAATTGTTAACAGTATGACCATCAAGAGAGCGCGGTATTGTTAAAACAGTTTTTCTCCAGCCAGTCTGAACACAGTTGGTCAGAAGCCTTTGCGGTCTACTTAAAACGGCCAGTGCTGGTCATGCTGTTTTTAGGCTTTTCCGCGGGCCTGCCATTTTTACTGGTATTCGCAACACTATTGACCTGGCTGAAAAAGGTCAATCTGGACATTGCTATTATCGGCTATTTTAGTTGGATTGGAATCACCTATTCTATCAAAGTTTTTTGGGCGCCCGTCGTCGACAATTTAAAAATCCCAGGCTTGACCGATCTGCTCGGCCATCGCCGCAGCTGGATGCTGGCCGCGCAGTTGGGTATAGCCACAGGGCTGATGTTGATGGCGTTTACAGATCCTTCGCGGTTTCCATTTGAGATGGCCTGCTTCGCGCTGCTGGTGGCTTTCTCGTCCGCCACTCAGGACGTGAGCATCGACGCTTTTCGCATCGAAGCGGCGGAAAAAGAATTTCAAGCGGCCATGGCATCCACTTATATCCTGGGTTACCGCCTGGCGGTTCTGGTCTCCAGCGCCGGGGCTTTGTACATCGCGC
Organism: Gammaproteobacteria bacterium; assembly: GCA_022340845.1. Classification (GTDB taxonomy): domain Bacteria; phylum Pseudomonadota; class Gammaproteobacteria; order SZUA-152; family SZUA-152; genus JAJDNG01. Next base: position 8,251 of record JAJDNG010000272.1, read on the forward strand.
AATACGCTTCCTGGATGGCCTCTTACCTGACCATGGCGGGATTTGTCTCAGTGGGGGTGATTACGGTATTGCTGATCAGCGAACCCGCCGTCAGCAGTCGCGCCAAACAACTCATGCCTAAAGCGCTGATACAGGAATATTATCAGCAGTTTCCCTCCGTGTTCCGAATTATTATGACCATAGGCGTTGCGCTGTTTTTAATATTTTTTCTGGTCATCTTGCTGATATTCGCGTTTTTGTTCCCGCTAGTACTGATCAATTCAATTCTTACTTTGCTCAGCGGCGTGCAGCTCATCAACATCCAATGGCTGCTGGACAACTATCAGATGCTTTTAGGGGCGCTGTTTATCGTATCCACGATCATTGCCTTGGTTGTGTTCTTGAACAACAAAAAAGCGCCTTTCAAGACTGTCAATGATTGGGTACTGGGCGCAGTGGTTGGGCCATTCGTGGACTTCTTTCACCGCTTTGGCATCGTCATCGCATTCATGGTGTTGGCGCTCATCTCCATTTATCGTATCAGTGATATTTTCATGGGCTCCATGGCGTACACCTTGTATGTCGATCTCGGTTTTGAACTGAGTGAAATCGCCAATATCACCAAACTGTTCGGTTTTATCATGACCCTCGCCGGCGCAGCGCTGGGTGGGGTGCTGGTTATGCGGTTCGGAATCATGCGGCCCCTGCTAGTCGGAGCGCTATTGGTTGCTGTAACGACCTTGCTATTTTCCGTTTTATCCACCATGGGTAAGGACATTGTCTGGCTGGCTATTGTCATTGCCGCCGATAACATCAGCGCCGGCCTGGCCCAATCTGCCTTTATTGCGTATCTTTCCGCTTTGGTCAACAAATCCTACACTGCCACTCAATACGCCTTGTTCAGCTCCCTGATGACCTTATTGGGCAAATTCTTAAGCGGATTTTCCGGAGAGATTGTCAAAGCCGATGGTTATTTCAACTTTTTCATTTATGCTTCGCTCATTGGCATTCCTACCATATTATTAATCGTCGGTCTGATCATGCTAAAACACGCACCTCAACCACAGGAAGGCGCGCAATACCACGATTAACCCAAAAGGGTTAGACCAACTATTCCCATAGAGATAACCATCACCCTCCCCAATGGCAAATTTCGTATTCAACATTGACTAAGTGTTTTTTTAACACTAACATTCACTGAAATAGTCTATTTTGGTTTGATAATGAAGTATTGCTATCACTATCCGCATCCGGCAGTCACCACGGATATAGTTATTTTTACCGTGCGTGATCAACAGCTTAAAGTATTGTTGGTCAGGCGCAAAAGTGCCCCATACAAGGGAAAATGGGCGTTGCCCGGCGGATTTGTCAATATAGACGAAGACCTGGAGCACAGCGCCAAGCGCGAACTGGCGGAAGAAACCGGCGTAAAAGGGGTGTATCTGGAGCAGCTTTACACCTTTGGCGCCCCCAAGCGCGACCCACGGGAGCGGGTAATTACGGTGGCTTATTTTGCGCTGATCCCTTCCCAGCAGCAGCAATTGCGGGCCGCAACCGACGCCGAAGCGGTGGAATGGTTTGCCATGGATCAATTGCCTAAACTGGCTTTCGACCACCAGAGTATTATTGACATGGCGCATCAACGCCTGGTCGCCAAACTGGATTACTCCACCATTGCATTTCAATTTATGCCTAAAGAGTTTACATTAACGGAATTGCAAGCGGTGTATGAAATTATTTTGCAACAGGAAGTGGATAAACGGAATTTCCGCAAATGGGTATTGGCGCTGGAAAATATCGAGGAAACCGGCAA
>JAJDNG010000275.1 GCA_022340845.1 Gammaproteobacteria bacterium
AATGGTTACCTGCAGGCGGTTGAACGCGCAAGGTATGGAATTCTTTGGATTCAGGAAACATCGCTTTGCCGTCATCGCCCATCAATTCCGTAAAACGGGGAATAATGCCACCACCGTAACCGAACACACTCACGGTACCGCCTTTCCAATAACCCAAGCGGGTTTTGTAAGAGTGTTCCAACTGGCCGAGTAAGTCGACCATCATATTGTTGTCCATTGCCAAGCGTTTTAAGCCGGTGACAAAGCTTGGCCATGGTCCGGACTCCAGTTCGTCCAGCATGGGTGTTTTGTGAAACGGCTTAGTGGATTTCTTTTCCTTGGGTAGATAACTGCTGTGCTTTTCGGGATTCTTCGGTGTTTGTGCCATTGCCCTTTTCTCCTCGTTTGAACTCGAATTCAAAAGTAACTTACCGTATTAACTAGCTGTAAAACCAATTCTGTAACAACCAATTTACAAGCAATCAAGGATTAGGTTTGCCTTGATCATAATTCTATTCTGCGCAGTCTTAGTGCTTCACCAAGTTTCCGGCGTCTCTTCGGTCTGACTTATACTGACTGAGGTCCACGTTTTCACTTGCCGCGCATACCACTGCCTGTATACGCTTTCAATGTAACTGCGGATTCTATGAAACACTGTGAAGTGTGGAAAGTGACCATAAGGGTTAGTCCTATTATTTCCCTATATCCCTAAAGTGATATGTGGCTGGGGATCGTCGTGCATATATTACTGGTTGAAGAATTTTTTTCGCAGCCACAGGCAGTATTTTGGGGTTTAGTTTTTAGTTTGAACCACGACAAAATAGAGACCGTAGTTTTATACGCCACGGTAACCTCTTGTCAACACTAATTATTCAACTCGCTCGGAATTTTTTGATGCTACTTTATTAATACTACTACGGCTATTACTACTGCTATTGATGTGTGATTATTTTTCTTGTTAAAAAAAATTTGGCTTATAGTAATATCAGGTTTAAATTTATATTACAACCTATTAATATACTGAAATTCCTGAGCCGAATACTTGGATATTTAGCTGATTAGTTTAGCGTTTAACCGGAGTTCCAGTTCAGAGGCAGCATGTATTGACCGTTATCGTCTCTTTGAGCTTTTATTAAAGAGTATTTTTGTTGGTAAATGAAATAAGTACGCTATCCCGATGACTTCTTCACAAATAACGTGTTCAGAGACTACGCAACCTGGAGCAAGCACAGGCCCATTCCGGCTGGAGAATCAATCGGCTTATGAAGCCTGGCGGTTGGTTAAATTACAGGATTATCCTGGCAGTGGTAACGAGCTCTGTGTCGATGTAGATGATGTAACCAATGTGTCGGTCGACGAACGAAAAAGAATTCTGCAGCGGTGTAACAAAGCGAATATGGCGGTATACCGTAGTCATAATCCTACAGTGAGCAAAGACGATTTGCGTCAATTTTGTTCGCAATTTGGATTGCAGCGCATGGATCACAATTTGTGCGCCGATGAAGACGGCATCTCGGCGTTGCATGTGGTCCCCAAAGGCACACGCCAGGAATATATTCCCTACAGCAACCATCCCATCAATTGGCACACGGACGGATATTACAATACCCATGAGCATAAGATTCGAGCCATGGTGTTGCATTGTGTAAGGCCTGCATGGCAAGGCGGTGACAATGCGTTGCTGGACTATGAAATGGTGTATATGTTGATCCGGGATACCAACGCTGATTTTATTGATGCGTTAATGCAAGACGATGTCATGTGCATTCCGGCCAATGTACAAAACGGCAAGGAAATCCGGCCGGCTCAATCCGGTCCGGTTTTTTCTGTGGATCCTTTGACAGCCAATTTGCACATGCGCTATACCGCCAGAACCCGGTCTATTGAATGGAAGAAAGACACAATCACCCAGCGAGCGGTTCAATGTCTGGAAGAGGTTTTGAGAACGGCTAACGATTATATCTTCCAGATGAAGCTCCAACCCGGACAAGGGGTTATCTCCAACAATGTGCTGCACACCCGCACGGCGTTTACCGATGGCGAACAAGTAGCGCAACAGCGAATGATATTCCGGGCGCGATTCTACGATCGAATCACGAACACAGACATATGATAAGAAGGATGAAACGAGATGCTTTATTTAAGTGAATTGTTAATTCAAAATCCCGGCCTTGAATCATTTGACGATATGCTTGCCGTCGTCAAAGCGCGCTCCCAGGGCGAGATTCATTTGAAAATCGATATCAAGCCCAACTACCCGGACACGCCGGCCAATTGGGAAGACTGCATTGAAGGCGCATTTTCGGGAGTCCATTCCGTTATGGGGCCAAGGATAGACAAGACCGAAGATGACTTTTAGTAATTCGCAGCCAATAGCGACTTGCGGCAAAATACCTGAAAATAGAATGCCAAGTAAAGCCCATCAAAACATAACGTAAGGAATAAAATGAAATTTCTAGGTGAAAACCAATTTTTAGATGCGGAAAGCGCGGAAGATACTGAAACCGCCACCGAACTGCTTCAACAGCAACTGGAGGATGCGCACCAGCGCCTGAAAGCATTGCCCGCTGAAAGCGGCGCTATTGAACGTGCCGAACTGCAATTGAAAATAGGCGCCATCTTGGTGGATCTGGAAAAAGGTGAAGAAGCCTTTGATGTCGCCAAACAAGCCTTTGATGCGTTTGTGCAACACCAAAGCTGGGAAGGCGCGGTACAAGCGTGCGATGTCATGTTCCAGGCCGATCAACCCGATTCGCTGGCGGCCCTGGGGCAAGGCGTGTGGTTAGCGGTGACGTTTCCCATCAGTCCCGATCTCACTGTCAATATGCTGAGCCACATTGTCGACGAAACCCCCGATGATTCCGATGGTGGTGCAGTGGCGGCTGCCGTTGCCCGTTATATTGTGGATTTGCGCACCGAAGGCAAACAACACGACGATCTGGCTTTTTTTACCAACAATATATTGGGCACCGTGGCGCGGCGGCACAGCGACGTACAATCGCAAGAGCAATTCGATTATTGGGTGGAAAAACTGGAACTGAACGAACCGGAAAAATTCCTGCCACGGTTAAGAAACGTCATCGACGTGCTGGTGCAAGAGAACTGGTGGGTTGACCGCGATGCTATTTGGGCTTCGCTGCCCGATCAATAACTGAATCGACGCGATTTAATGAGCGAGATCAGCGACAAGCAACATTTTCTATGGTAAATAACAGCGCTGTGGTAAAAATCATCGAAACGGATCGCAATAAAGAGCTGTACCAGAACGACGCAACACTTTGATGTAACAAACGAGGCAACCAACATGTACTGGCAGGAAGAAGAGGAACGAAATGCACCGCTCATCCCCGATGATGTCGTGGACCTGGCATTTTCCATCGCATGTAAAACGCTGCCTCTGGATCACGCCTATTCATTGTCACAGGCAGTGCAAGAGGTTTTACCCTGGTTGACAGAGGAAGAGGGCGCCGGCGTGCATACCATACACGTTGCCGAGTCCGGAAACGGCTGGATACGCCCCAATGAAACCAATGCCATTTTGCACCCTTCGCGTCGCACCAAATTGCGCGTACGCGTACCCAAACACCGGGTAGAAGATGCTAAAAACCTTAGCGGTAAAACACTGGATCTGGATGGCCATACCGTCGCCGTAAAAGAGGGATCGGTTAAATTGCTCAGCGATCACCCCACTGTGTTTTCGCGCTATATCGTCACCGAAGGATTCGCAAGCGAAAACGACGTGTTAGAAGAAATGGTGCAGCAACTTAAAGCCATGGGTATTAAACCAAAAAAAATGTTGTGCGGCACAGAAACGATACTTACCACTCCGGATAAAGAGATAAGAACCCGCAGCTTAATGCTGGCGGATTTGTCGACGGAAGAATCAGTCACCCTGCAAATGAAAGGCCTGGGCTCGCACCGGTGGTTAGGTTGTGGCTTGTTTATCCCTCACAAAGATATTAAGGAAGTAAAAGATTAAATTTGTAGCGTTTATTTATTACACATTTCGTTTAACTTTAGCCGGCAAATTAAGGCATTGAGAGGAGGAAAAAAATGGCAATTGAGTTCAATGGTAAAACCATCGAAACCACCCCAACCGGGTTTTTGGTGAATCTGGAAGACTGGTCGGAAGATCTTGCCAAGCATATGGCCGAAAAGGAAAGCATATCACTGACCGACAAACATTGGGATTTGATTAACTTTTTGCGCGACGAATATATCAATAACAACCAAAACCAACCCAACACCCGTAATATCGTAAAAGCCATGTCCGATAAATGGGGCGAAAAACTCGGCCAAAAAGATGTTTACGAATTGTTCCCCCTGGATCCCAGCAAACAAGGCGGCCGCATTGCGGGGTTGCCGGAGTCCCGGCGTAAAGGTGGCTATTAACGCCAGCGCATTGCATTAACAGTGAAAGTGAAAAACGGCCCGCTGTTTTCAGGGCCGTTTTTTTAATTTGCCAGTCATCTCAATCGTCCTCCAACCACCTGCCAACCTCCTACTAACCACCTACCAACCACCTACCAACCACCGAAAGTGGCCTTGCTGGTGTCGTGTTCCATATCCTGACGTTGGTTTTGCTGAAGTGATCACCGGGCACATTTCAAACGATGGTTTCCGGTTGTTGCATGTCTTCGTATTCCGCTTGAAAGGCTTCCACATGATCGGCGACATCGTGCGACGCTTCATACCGCGCCACATGAAATAGCGCTTCGCCTTCGTGAATCAGCGGGATGTTGCTGCGGCCAATGACCACTCCACTTGTCGGTGCGAGTATTTGGTAATTGCGTTGACCGTATGGGTCACTGATGATACCCATTAAATCGCCGCATTTAACATGTTCACCGAGGCGCACGAGAGTTCGTAGAATGCCGCTTTCGGGCGCACGCACCCAATTGCTGGAACGCGCCACAAAGGGTTCGGCCAAGGGTTTTCTGCGGGATTTTCCCGGCGGTAACATGTGTAATTCGCGCATCACGTTGATCACTCCGCGCAGGCCGGCACGAATGGATAATTCGTCAAAACGCAACGCCTCTCCGGCCTCGTACAGCAACATAGGAATCCCCATCTCAGCCGCCGATTCACGCAACGAACCGTCACGCAAGGTGGAGTTAAGCAGTACGGGAACGCCAAATGCCCGCGCCAGGCGTTCGGTTTCCGCGTCGTCCAGATTGGCGCGGATTTGTGGAAAATTACCCCGGTGAATGGCGCCGGTATGCAGGTCTATGCCGTGGGTGCATTGGGACACAATTTGCGTCATAAACAGATTTGCTAACCGGGCCGACATCGAGCCGTGGTCCTGGCCGGGAAACGATCGGTTTAAATCCCGCCGGTCCGGTAAATAGCGCGATTGATGAATCACACCATACACATTCACAATGGGTACGGCGATCAAAGTTCCACGAAGTTTGGATAATCGCTTGAGTTGGAGCAAGCGCCGAATGATTTCGATGCCGTTTAATTCGTCCCCGTGTATGGCGGCGCTCACAAACAAAACAGGCCCGGATTTGCGCCCTCGAATCACGTGTACCGGCATGGTCAAATGATCGTGGGTATACAACATGGGCAGCTTGATATCCACCATGGCACGGCTGCCGGGGGCAACGGTTTGGCCGTTGATACTAAATTCGTCGGTCATCTATTAACCTTTACCACGAGTGCGGGTGCGCGATTGTCCGGATTTACCTTTACCCTCGGCTATCTCTTTCGCCATAAAATCAATAATAATGCCCGCAATGTCTTTACCGGTGGCGTTTTCAATGCCTTCCAAACCGGGCGATGAATTGACCTCCATGACTACCGCACCGTGATTGGAGCGCAGTAAATCGACACCGGCCACATTCAGGCCCATGGTTTGCGCGGCGCGTACTGCGGTGGAGCGTTCTTCAGGGGTTATTTTGATCAGGCTGGCGCTCCCACCGCGGTGTAAATTGGAGCGGAACTCGCCGGCCTTAGCCTGGCGTTTCATGGCGGCGATGACCTTGTCGCCTACGACCAAACAGCGGATATCCGCGCCGCCGGCCTCCTTGACGAACTCCTGAATAAGAATGTTAGCTTTTAAGCCCATGAACGCTTCGATAACACTCTCGGCGGCTTTTTTCGTTTCCGCCAAGACCACGCCAAGACCTTGAGTGCCTTCCAGCAGCTTAATGACCAGGGGTGCGCCGCCCACCATATTAATAACGTCGGCGATATCGTCAGGTTTGTTGACAAAACCGGTCACCGGTAGACCGACGCCTTTTCGCGACAGCAATTGCAGGGAACGCAGTTTGTCCCGTGAACGCGAGATCGCCACCGATTCGTTCAAGGGATACACACCCATCATTTCGAATTGCCGCAATACGGCTGTACCGTAAAAGGTCACCGAAGCGCCAATTCGCGGAATTACCGCATCGTATCCATCCAGCACTTCGCCTTTGTAACGCACTTGAGGACGCATCGAACTGATATTCATATAACAATGCAGCACATCGTACACATTAACCACGTGACCCCGTGCTTCGGCGGCTTCAATTAATCGTCGCGACGAATACAACTTCCGGTTCCTGGATAGCAAAGCAATTTTCATAGATATTCTCCTGTTTTACAGCCGTGGGTGGCCGTGTCGTTGTGTGTCGGTACCGAAAAATAGCGGACGATGCGCCAAGCACGAAGTCTTTACGCTTTTACGCGTAAAGACTCCTCCAAAAAGCAAAAAGTCATATTAGCTTAGGGCGGCTCATATGGTTATGGTGCTACCAATTATTGTACTACCAGCGCTGCGTAAATAGTGATGTTGGAATTGTTGTAACGCCCGGTAGCGCCGCATTTTTGCCGCGCCCAGAGTATCATGTAAGGCTTGCGCAATTTCGTCCAATGCGAGACCTTGATAAAAGCGCAACATTAACACTTCTCTGGTTTTAGGCGCCAGTCTGGTCATGATGATTTGCAATAGTTTCGTTTGCGTTTCGTGATCTTGAAACGAAGCAGGGCGTGCACCAGTGTTTTCCTGGTTAATTATAGTGAGGTCTTGCAGATGAGCGACATTATGATGGCGTGTGTGCCTCGTCGCGTGTGTTGTGCACTGATTATCCGTAATAACACCTAATAACGCCTAATAACGCCTAGTAACACCGGCCCAGGCTCGCAAACTGGCGCGACCTGCGTAAACGCGTATCCTGTATTTATGAAATAAAGCACACGCCACAAGCAAAAATAAACTACACCTCACTCCACATCCGCACCAAATTCACATACGAACGGTCCACTTGTTTGGTTTCTTCGGCTTGGGGTTTGGTGTTGAGTAAGGTATTGCGCGCTTGATCCAGTTGGTACAGCAGTTCGCGTTTGGCGGCGTCGCGCACCATGCTTTGCAACCATACGACAGCCACAATGCGCTCGCCTTGAGTGACTTCGGTGACACGATGCACGCTGGTGGATGGGTACATGACCGCGGAACCCGCGGGCAGTTTAACCGCTTTATCGCCAAAGGTCGTGTTGATGATTAATTCACCACCTTGATACTCATCAGGGTCGTTAAGAAATACCGTGACCGAGACATCGGTGCGAAATTTGTGGGGGCCCGTACCCATGATGGGATCATCGATATGATCGCCGTATTGCATGCCGGGAGTATAGCGGGCCAGCACCGGTTGAGCCACGCGGTAGGGCAAAGCGCCACTGCGAAACGCGGCATGTTCGGCCAGGCTACTCATCACCAAATGATCCAGGAATTCGGCTTGTTTACTGCCGTGTTGCATTTCCTGGTTGTTTTTTACCCGCTGTGCCGCCTGGCCGGCGGTCAGTTTGCCGTCGACGTAGGTGACCTTATCCAGCATGGCACGGATGTTTTCCAGTTTGTTTTTATCCAGAACATCGGAGATTTCCAACAACACTTCGTTTCTCCCGGAAATATTCCTACAGTGTTAAGCAAACACCACCCAGGTGGTGGCAATGTATTTGACGCCTTGTTCCAAAGTAACCGCGCGGTGTTCATGGGTCCAAAACGGCGGGAACAACACCAGTTTTCCCGCTGCGGGTTTGATGCGTACGTCTTGAAATTTAAATTCGGTTTCACCGCCCGGGCCTTCGACATCGTTAAGATACCAGATTGCCACCAGTTGCCGGTCCGCGAATTGATGGCTGCCACCGTCAATGTGCCAGTGATAATATTCACCGCTCTGGTAACGCTGAATGTTGTAACCGATATCTTTAAACGGCCCGCTGAAATAGGGGAACTGTGCGATCAGTTGACGCAGCGCCAGGGCTAGAGAGCGAAATAACATGGTGTCCACGTCTTTCCACTGTGCATGGGCGCTACAGGCCAAATCAGTGGTGCGTTTGACCGACTGATCCTGAGTGGCTTGCTGACCGATGCGTCCCGGGTATTGCTGGTCCGGATTTTCTTCAAATCGGCGAATTATCTCTTTACAAATCTCCCCAGTTAAGGCATTTTCCACTTCGAAAATAAAGCTTAGCGGTTTGACTTCTTCCAGGACGTACGGCTGCACTTTGGTGTTAATGGCTGTCTTGGGTTGATTATCTACGGGTGAGTTCATTGCGGTACCTGGTTTTTCCGATTTAAAATGAATAATTTACCTGAATTTGCCAGAAAGCGTCAGTGTCACTAACGAGATTGTTCTACAATTAAATTTTGACGGCGCGGTATAAAGTTAAACAAATCGTTGCAATATGACGACGAATAAGTAATATAAGCGTTGGCTAATTTACTGTAACGCCATACCAATAATACACAACGAACTTAAAGACACAATGACCTGGGCGCAATAATCCAACCCAATTTATTAGTCCTAAATAACCTGTAACAGATGGGAGTTGTCGGATATGAACGATATTTACTATGAAACTTTAGATAAAATGGAAAAAGCCAACGTTTCTCGCGAATATGTGGTGGGCTGGGCCAGTGGCTATTTGCAAAATCCCAAACGCGAAGAACAGCGTTTAAACGAAGCCTACGAAGCAGGTTATTCAGACGGGGAAGAAAAAGCCACCGATAATTGGAAACAGTGGGTTGAAAAGTAAAGGGTTGAACCATTTAGGATAGAAAAACAATATCCAGATATTTCGATCCACCTATAAATAAAAACAATACCATTCTAGAAATTACACATTCTTACCAGCGATATCAGTGAGACGAGTTAAGACTATTTATCTTGGCAGGCAGAGCGATTTGCCTGCCAAATAATATTAAATCCTCCGCAGTCGTTAATCGTTTTGTTCCGCCAGCTTGTACCATTTGCGAGCTTCCACTTCGTTTTTAGCCACCCCTTGACCGTTTTCATACATCGAGCCCAGCGTCATTTGTGCGCCTGCCAAGCCTTGCTCCGCCGCTTTGCGAAACCATTGCACGGCGATGGCTTCGTCTTTTTCCACCCCTTCACCAAACATATACATCACCCCTAAGCCGTGCTGGGCATAGGCGTGATTTTGCTCCGCCGCGGCGGTGAGGAATTTTTTAGCAAACTCCAGGTTTTTCACCTTGCCTAAACCATTTTGATAAATCATGCCCACTCGATATTGGGCCTCAGGGTTGCCGTCTTCAGCTAATGGAGTGAGTAGCTGTAAGGCTTTGCTGAAATTTCGCGCTTCAAACGCTTGCAAACCGCTGGATAAATCAAATTCGAGATCGTTCATAATTATGTTCCTTTGTAAATGGACCGGATGTTCATGGACCAAGGCTTGAGGTCAAATCTTAATGGATATTTTGCGACGGATGCGGAATTATTGGAAACCGGTGCAACGGGGTTTTAAAAGCGCATACCCTAAATTATAAGGGCTGGATGAGTTTTTCCAAGGCTTGATGCGGTGCGGTGTCGCGCGCGCCTCCAGCCGTAGTGCGCCAGGTGGCCATTAATTGCTTGGCCACATCGGACCAATAGTGTTGACCACTGGTGGCGATATCGTCGAGTTGAGTGAGTTCACCGGTTTTCACCCAATGCTGGTATGCTTGCACGGCGGCGGGAAACAACTCTTTGCGCATGGCCGTAAAGTTGGCGAAATAAAAATGCAGCGAAGGAATATTTTCCGTTTCCAGTAACGCCGGCAAGGTGGAGAGGCAGTCCGCCAAATGGTCTCTGACCGCGCGGATCTGTAGCTCGGTTTGCGAACGCGGAATGTCGTTTAACATATCCTCCCATTCGCGCCCCAATAACCTTCCGGCTTGCGCTTCGCCGATTTCGTGCAACAACACATTGTGTGATTCATTCTCGCATAAGCGATCGAGAATTCGTTCCACGTCCTGTTCATGCCGATAAAAATCCAGCACGCGGGCCATGGCTGTGTCCTGATCCTGTTTCCACTGCCATTCCTCGATCTTTTCCCAAATCATCCGCCGCAACGACTCTTCGCGAATAAATATGGTATCCCCCAACGACATGGCCGGCGGTGCCACTAAATCGCGGGCATATTCGCAGGCAGAGATATAAATCGTCACGTCGCTTTTCTGATAGGTCTTTTTTAACTGACCCAGAAAAAAATGCGGTTTATTAAAAACGCCATAACCGCTGCTGTACACATATCCCAGGGGATTCAGTTCCGCGTTAATCTGCTTGGCATCAAAAGGATCAAATTCACCGCTTTCCAGCTGCAAAGGCACATAGGGATGATCTTCCATTCCCTCCCAGGATTGCTCTTTTTCCAGCAGCCATTCGCCGATCGCGGCTTTTTCGATTTGTTGCGACAAGGGAATTTGGTTTTCCCAGCGAAAATACTCCCGCATTTTCAACAAGAAAATACACATACTGTAACTGCCGGCATGACGCGCATCCGAGATGTGGCAGTTGGTTTGCACAGTGTGCGCTAATTCGCCTAAATTAATCATAATGCGGATCTCTAAATGCAACTAGTTTATACTTAAGGGCATTAACTGCAATAACAAATATTTTATGGATTTTTTAACAAAATATATGAACATCATGCATCTGGCGCCATTCAATAACACCTTCCCCCGTGAGGGATGACTGCATGGCAGTCGATAGAGTAACGCAGGACGATTCCATGGACCGAATCGATAGAGTCGCGTCAGGAACGAAGACCGAGCCGTTACCGAGAGGGCTGGGGCGAGGGTGCAGCTTAGTCGTGGAGTATTTCTAATGGCAGTACGCTTAAAAACCAAATGGCATAAATCCAAACGGGAACGGCGCAGCAAACGCGCCAGTCGCCCGAAAACACTGCAGGATTTGAGCAGCGTCATTGCCATGAACATCTGGAAGCTGGCCAAAGAGGCTTTCACGCACATGGAAAAAGAAGGCTTTCGTTTCCGTGAAGATACCCAGGCCATCGATACCATCAACGAATTTATCTATTACCAACTGCACATCGTGGACCGCCTGATTTACGAAAAAATCGCCGAAGAAGAGCGCGCCCCGTTTATCACCGCCGTGGCCACCCAACTGGCGGAAACCGTCGCAGAAAATCAGGAGGAATTGCTAGGCCCTGGAGAGTATGTGCAATCGTTCATGGATACCATGAACGAGCGCTTTAAAAACTATGCCGAATGCCGCTTCGACAACGGTCCAGGCTTTGAATTCACACGCTATTTAGCGTTGAATGTAGCGCAGCACTTAACACTGACCGATGATAAATGGGTGGTTGAACAAGTCATGGATATAGAAGCGCCCCCGGTGGCGGAAAAAATTCAACGCGTCACCGAAGACGTGCTGGGATTGCGTTATCGCAAGTTGGAAAACTCAGAACCTAGCGGCTGAGCCAAAGCCCTATTGCACCGACATAATCATCAACAACACAAACAACACCACAACCCCCAGGATAAGCGCCAGTCCCATCCAGTCACTGCGACTGCCCTTGGGCGCGCCTTTCATCCAATGCTTCATCCTGGGGAAGAAAAAAAACATCACCAAGCCCGCAATCACGGCCAAAATAATCTTTTCCCACGTTTCCATAGACTCCCACGCTCTACAATAATTGAATCTGTTTGCTTCTACCGGCGAACCAACTCCCTCGCCCGAGAAACATACCTATAGTAAACAAAAACCCCGGATAAACCGGGGTTTTGCGTAAAACCGAAAAGCATTAACTCAAATCAATCGTCACCACTAAACGCGCCCAACAAGTGCAGCAAGCTGGTGAACAAGTTATAAATTGAGACATACAACGTCACTGTGGCCATAATGTAATTGGTTTCGCCGCCGTGGATAATCTGGCTGGTCTGAAACAGGATCAAGCCGGACATCAACAGCACAAACATTGCGGAAACCGCCAAAGACAGCATCGGGATTCCAAAAATCAACGCGCCTAAGCCCGCCAGGAATGCCACCAGAATACCCACCATCAGGAAACCGCCCATAAAGCTGAAATCCTTGCGGGTTGTCAGCGCGTAACCGGACAATCCCAAGAAAATGGCGCCGGTTCCGCCCATGGCGGTCATCACGATCTGGCTGCCGTTAGGCAAGTGCAAGTACATATTAATGATAGGGCCCAGTGTCAGCCCCATAAACCCGGTCAGCGCAAAAACAAACACCAATCCCAACGCGCTATTGGCGAATTTTTGGGTTGCGAACAACAAGCCAAAATAACCCACCAACACAATAATAAAGTTCATTGGCGGCATATTGGTCATAATCGCAACGCCTGCAGTCAATGCGCTGAACAGCAACGTCATGGACAACAGCGTATACGTGTTTCGAATGACCTTATTTGTAGACAGTACCGACGCTTGCGGACGCGCTACAGCATTCTGATTCATTTTGAACTAACCTCCATTCATGGTTATAACTGATAATTGTTACACTTATTTATGACATTATCTGTCAACATTTGGTTCACAGCATATAGGCAAGTGCACTGTATGACAAGCTGGAACTTCCTGCTGAACTAAAGTAGAATTCCACGCCTTCTAGCTATATAACGGCAATCTAATTGAATTCAATAATAAAACGCTAATATTAAAAAACCGTGACTATTTAATAGACACCTCTGAATGGCAACCTGAGCAATAGCGAAGGTCTTATACCACGAAACTTCAATTCAATCAGAAGGTTAAACGATAGCAACCAGTGAATTGATGCGACAGACGCATTCAGAGATGCATTAAAGCGGTTACCCAACTAACTCCCCATGCAATATGTGGGTAAAAATCGGAATTTGGAGAGCTGGCTGAGTGGTCGAAAGCGGCGGTCTTGAAAACCGTTGAGGGGCAACCCTCCGGGGGTTCGAATCCCTCGCTCTCCGCCA
>JAJDNG010000278.1 GCA_022340845.1 Gammaproteobacteria bacterium
TCGTTGGAAACATCCGCGGCGAATCCCTTAGCGGTCTTTTCCACCACGGTCAGGCACACACCATTCACCGCAATACTGTCGCCCAGGTTAACGTCCGCCATGGACATCTTGCCACTGTCCATAACTATGCGCACATCGCCGCCGCGTGCTTCCACGGTGTCGATTTTGCCGATGGCTTGGATGATTCCGGTGAACATTAGATTAACCTTTTAACAACCGCGCTAATGCGCCAATCGCGGCCTACCGCGCGGATATCGTTTATGTGTAAATCGATACGGTCTTGCATTGTTTCCAACCCGGGCAAGGTAAATAAACCTTTGGCTGCATCGCCCATAATAACAGGCGCCATGTAGACGATTAGCTCATCCACCAGGTTTTGCTGCAATAGTTCGCCGTTTAGTGTCGGTCCGGCTTCCACCATGACTTCATTGACTTGCTGCTCGGCAAGCATGCGCATAAGTGCTTGCAAGTCTACCCGGCCGTCTTTCTGATCTAACACAATGATTTCAGCACCGTGCTTTTGCAATTGCTGTATTTTTGTCTCGTCCCGGTTCGCTGTCGCGATGATGGTTTTTCCGGGTAAGGAAAGCATTTTTGCCTCCGGCGGTATTCGCAGCCCACTGTCGACCACCACTCTCACCGGTTGCACAAGATCGTCATCACTCAGGTTTTCCAACCGCGCGTTCAGCGAAGGATCATCCGCCAGTACGGTATTGATTCCAGTCAACATGGCCGAGCTGCGGGCCCGCCAGTGATGCACATCGCGGCGCGCGTCCTGGCCCGTAATCCACTGACTTTTACCGTTAGCCATGGCGGTACGGCCATCCATGCTCATTGCCAGTTTGCAACGCATGAATGGCCGCTGGTGCTGCATGCGCATGATAAATCCAGGATTTAATGCTTCAGCCTGATGTTGCAACACGCCGGTTTGTGTCTGTATTCCTGCGCTCGCCAGCTTTTGCAGGCCTTCTCCGGCCACCAGCGGATTGGGATCGCGCATGGCCGCTACGACTCGGCTCACTTTGGCATTGATCAAGGCGTCGGCGCAAGGCGGGGTTTTACCATGGTGACTGCAAGGTTCCAGGGTGACATAGACCGTGGCGCCTTGGGCATTGTCTGCCGCCTGTTGTAACGCATGGATTTCCGCATGTGGCCCGCCGGCCCGTTTATGCCAGCCCTGGCCGACAATCTGTTGATTCTTAACGATGACGCAGCCCACCCGGGGATTGGGATTGGTGGTATACAGACCTTTTGCCGCTAGGCGTAGCGCCATACTCATGTACCGATAATCATCGGCCATGATCTCCTGCATTGCGCTCACTTGGCAGCGTCCTCGTCATCCAGCAGCGAGATCTGCGCTTTGCGCTGTTCCGGCGTGGGCAGTTTTTCCAGTTTTTCGATTTCTTCGCGAAACGCGCGCACATCCTGGAAGCTGCGATACACCGAGGCGTAGCGCACATAGGCTACGTGGTCCAGGTTACGCAACTCTTCCATGGCCCATTCACCAATGGTGATGGATTTGACTTCGCGTTCGCCGGTGGAGCGTAATCGTTTTTTAATGCGTTCGATGGCGGCTTCTATGGCGTCCAGTTCTACTGGACGTTTTTCCAGTGCTCTTAACAGTCCACCGCGTAACTTGTCTTCATTGAAAGGCTCGCGACGGTCGTCGCTTTTAACGACTTGCGGCATTATCAGCTGCGCGGTTTCATAGGTTGTGAAACGTTCGGTGCAGCTAAGGCATTCGCGGCGACGGCGTACTACATATCCGTCCTCGGCTAAGCGGGAGTCGATGACCTTGGTATCTTCGGCGTCACAAAACGGACAATGCATAATCAATTAAAACCGTTGCTAAAAAACCGCTTTTTTACAACAGGCAACCCCTTGCACTGCGTAGACCGTAGTGATTACCGGTTGTCTTATTTGTATACCGGAAACCGTTTACAGATATCCAGAACTTGTTGTTTAACGCGTTCCCGGGTTGCTTCGTTGTTAATATCATCCAGGATATCGCAAATCCAGCCGGCCACTTGAACTGCTTCGGGCTCGTTGAATCCCCGCGTGGTCATGGCCGGGGTTCCGATACGCAAACCGCTGGTGACAAAAGGTGACTGAGGGTCGTTCGGCACGCTGTTTTTGTTGACCGTAATATTGGCCGCACCCAACGCAGCATCGGCGTCTTTGCCGGTAATGCCTTTGTTGATCAAATCCACCAGGAATAAATGATTATCCGTGCCGCCGGAGACGATATTGTAGCCACGCTCCAGCAAAACGCTTGCCATGGCCTGGGCGTTTTTCACCACTTGCTGCTGATATTCCTTGAATTCCGGTTGTAAGGCTTCTTTAAAAGCCACCGCTTTGGCCGCAATCACGTGCATCAACGGGCCACCTTGGGAGCCTGGGAACACCAGGGAGTTGAGTTTCTTTTCCAGGTCCGGATTGGACTTGGCCAGTATCAATCCGCCGCGGGGGCCGCGTAAGGTTTTATGCGTGGTGGTGGTGGTGACATCGGCGATGTTCACCGGGCTGGGATAGACGCCGGCGGCGATCAACCCGGCCACGTGGGCTATATCGGCCATCAGATAAGCGCCCACTGAATCGGCAATGTCGCGGAATCGTTGCCAATCCACCACGCGTGAATAAGCACTGAATCCGGAGATGATCATTTTGGGTTTGTGTTCTTTGGCCAAAGCCTCCACTTGATCGTAATCGATCTCGCCGGTTTTTTCATTCAAGCCGTATTGATGGGCGTTATACAATTTGCCGGAAATACTGACTTTGGCGCCGTGAGTGAGGTGCCCGCCGTGGGCCAGGCTCATACCTAATATGTTGTCACCGGGTTGTAGCAAGGCAAAATACACGGCTGAGTTGGCCTGGGAGCCTGAATGGGGTTGCACATTCGCATAGGCCGCGCCGAACAGTTGTTTTACCCGGTCAATAGCCAGTTGTTCCGCCACATCAACATATTCACAACCGCCGTAATAGCGTTTGCCGGGATAACCTTCTGCGTATTTATTGGTTAACACCGAACCTTGAGCTTCCATGACTCTGGGGCTGGCATAGTTTTCCGAGGCAATCAATTCTATGTGTTCTTCCTGGCGGGTGCGTTCATGATCGATGGCCTGGGCCAACTCGTCATCGAATCCCGCGATGGTCATGGTTTTATCAAACATTCAACTGGCTCTCTTTTGCTTTGGACTATTACTAAGACCAAGACTTTGGTCAATCGTGACGTTCCTTTTGTCTACGTAAAGGCTGTCTACGTACAGGGCTGTCGACACTAAATTGCTCGGCATAAACCCGTGGTTACAGCTACAGCGTTTCGGTCTCGCTCTGATCTTCACCTTCGGCGCCTTCTTTCTTCACCGGCATTAAGTCGGCTTTGCTGACGCCCAACATTAACGCACTGGTGCTGGCGACATAAATGGAGGAATAAGTACCCACCACAATACCGATGATCAACGCAGCGGCAAACCCGCGGATCAATTCTCCACCCAGTAAAATCAGCGCTATCAATACCAGCAAAGTGGTGAACGATGTCATCAAGGTGCGTGACAAGGTTTGGTTCAAAGAATTGTTCATGATATCCACGGTGGTGCCTTTGCGCATTTTGCGGAAATTTTCCCGGATGCGGTCGAACACGACAATGGTGTCGTTCAATGAATACCCTATAACCGCCAGGCAAGCGGCCAACACCGTTAAGTCAAAGTTCAATTGCAACACGGAAAATACGCCCAAGGTGATTAACACATCGTGAAACAATGCGGCCACGGAGCCAATGGCGAAGCGCCATTCGAAACGGAAGAACACATAAATAAATATGCAGATCAAAGCGTATAACACCGCTAAACCGCCGTCCTCGGTCAACTCTTCACCCACTTGGGGACCCACGAATTCCACCCGGCGTATTTCAATTTTTTCGCCGCTGGTGCCTTGCAAGACCTGAATCACCTGGTTGCTTAAATCCGCACTGCTAATTTCTTCTTTTGGCGCCAGCCTCACTAGCACATCTTGCGCGGTGCCAAAGTGCTGTACAAC
>JAJDNG010000003.1 GCA_022340845.1 Gammaproteobacteria bacterium
GAAAAAACATTGCCTGAAAAAACATTGTCGCGGCAAACAATGTCCAGGGAAGAACAACAGCAAGCACAGGAAATGGCCGCACGGGATCGCGAGGTCAAAGCCCACGAGGCGGCACACAAAGCGGCAGGCGGTGGATTAACCGGCCCGGCCAGTTACACTTACGCCACCGGCCCCGACGGCAAACGCTACGCCACCGGCGGTGAAGTGAGCGTCGATACTTCCGCAGTCCCTGGAGATCCGCAAGCCACGCTGATCAAAGCCAATCGCATTCAAGCGGCGGCGTTAGCGCCGGCACAACCTTCGGGACAAGACCGCAAGGTCGCGGCCCAGGCTGCACAAATGGCGGCGGAAGCTCGTGCGGATATGATACAAAGGAAACGCCAGGACAATGAGGGGGAACCCGCGGATAAACAATCGCTTCAACTCAGCCGACAGCCGCTGTATGACAATTCAGGTACGGTGAGCCATGCCAGCGGCGCGGGCAATGTTTTAGATGAGATGGTTTAAACGTTACGACCACGAAGCCGCGAAGGGAAAGACGTTATAAAGAGTCAATAGAATCGCAGTTCTTCGTGGTTCATACAAATTTAAGAAGGCACGAAGTCAAGCGGATACGTCACGATCAGATTATCCGCGCCTGACTTGGGTTCGAATAAAAAGGTTTTGATCTTTACCAACAGCTTGCGTTCTAATGCGGGATCTCCCAGTTCACTGGACACCACGCTCACATCCACCACCGAACCATCCGAAGCAATGGTAATTTCAAAGACGATTTTCCCTGCTATGGTAGGATCTTTTCGCAATGCGCGATTGTATAAGGAATAAATCGCGCCTTTGTTGCGGTCGAAGACAATAGACACCTCTTCCAGGCTTCTTTTCGGTTTGCCCGAAGATGCGGTAACCCTGCCTTGATTAGCCTTGGCAACTTTCTCAATGTCGCTTTCCACTTTGGTGGTTTCGCGCCCTTCTAATTTCGTACCACTGGTCACGCCGCGGCTTATCTTAGATGTATCGATGCCACCGCTACCCGCGGGAACCGTTGAGTTCGAGGTCAAAATATTGCGTTCAAATTTTTTCGCTTCCGTCGCCCCTTTGGACAGTTTCTTGGTTTTGTTCAGCGTCTGATCCACATTTTTGTCACGCAAATCGGCCAGTTCGTCGGCAAACGCTAACAAACCGGATTTCTGAGCTTTACGGCGCGCTTCGGCGGTTTTTTGTGCCTGGGTTTTTTCAGGCTTTTTCTCGACTTTTTTCTTTTCCTCTTTTGGCTTTTCCTTTTTCTTTTCTTTCTTCTTCTCTTTCTTTTTTTCCTCTTTCTTTTTCTCTTTCTTTTCGATTTTCGGTGGCGGTGGCTTGGGTTTTTCTTTTTGTTGCATCACCAGTTGCGCCAGACGCGGCGGCAATTTTTCTTCTTTGGATAAGTCTTTCTCGGGAACCGGAATGAATGGAATAATCAAGCCGAAGACGACCGTCACCGCCAGGCAAATAATAACCAGGCGCTTGAGACGCTCAATCTCCCCTTGAATGTAAGACCATGGCAGCTCGAATGAATGAAACAGCATCACGTATTAGCTCGCAGTTCTCACCAGGATCGCGGCAGCTGGCGAAGGATTCGTGTTCGTAGGCGCCACTCTGGAGCGAAAGTCATAGCAGTAGCTATGACTTGGCCGCTTCCGCACATCCTTGTGCTTTGCGGCATAAGTACTTCCTGTACAAAAGTGAAGAGCAAGCATACGGACACGAAGACGAGCCAGAACCGCGATAGGCTGAAAGTTGAAACCGTGTATTAAAGATTTAAATCGCATAATCGTTTGTTTTTTTCATCTCATCTTGACGTTTGTAGCCGCCTGGTGCGAAATGCGGGCTAGCCTTTTTCTACGTTTTTACGCATAACTGCTAACGATATATTGGTGTAGTTCGCACGGGTGCAGGTAAACATGATTTTTTTCAGCAATTCGTAAGGAATTTCTTTGTCGCCCATAATGGTAACTTCTCTTGGAATCGGTTTGCCGTCAGGCGTGGTTGCCACAATTTGGCGTTTGGAAATTCTTTCCAACTCTGATTTTAAAGCCTGTATTTCCTGATTATCGGTTCGGTTGACTGCCTGCACATCGGCAATTTTTCGCCCTTGCACCACAATGTCGTTACTACCCACTACGATGACCACTGTCTCTTTGGGGAGCTTCTCCGCGATGGACTCAGGCAGTTTGATTTCTTTGGTATTGGGCAGGTCCTGCACCGTGGTCGAACTAACCAACAAGAAAAACACCAAGATGGTAAAAATATCCATCAATGAGACCATATTCAGCGCGGCACCGCGTTTATTACGCTTGTGATGACGCTCCATCCGTTTGGCGCGTCGCGACATTTTCATCATGGACATATGAGAAACCTTTTCCTAATTTCCAATCCTGGGGCTTTCATTGTGATCATCAGGACGGCGCATCACCAATGGAGATGATAGGGAATAATTCTTTCTGCACGACAGAACCCGCCTCCACTACGTCTACCACCCGGGAAGCATCCATGGCCTCGACCAACACTTCATAGGGGATCTTCGGCTCCAATAATATCGTGATATTCTGCTTTTCCGGAAACTGCGCTTTGATTTTAACCAATATGTCCGTCACCGCTTTCATGTCATATTTACCGCTGACTTTGCTGAACGAACGAATGGGGCCACCCAAGGTATCGGAAACCACAATTTCATTGTTGCGGATGATTAATTCAAAATTGCGTTCTTTTTTCTGATCCGGATTATCCGGTGCTTTCTGGTTGGGCGGAAGATTCAACTCCAAAATGGTCATATGGGAGAACACGGCCGTGATCAACAAAAACGGCACCAGGATTACCATCAGATTTAAAAACGCAGTGATATTAATATCCGTGTCACCGCGCAACGGGCGGCGCATTCGCTGTAGTCGCGACATGAGTAATCGACCTTATAAAGATTAGGCGCTGGGTTTGTGATGTTCTGTGATGACGTTGAGAAACTTCACCGTGGCCATTTCCATGCTATCCACCAGTTCAGTGGTTTTGGTTTGTAATACCGCGTAAATCAACAAAAGTGGAATGGCGGCCATTAACCCAAATGCCGTGGTGTTCATCGCCACTGAGATACTGGCGGATAATAAGTCTGCCTTGTCGGCCGGATTGGCATTGGCCACCGCGGTAAACGCTTGAATCAATCCGATGATGGTGCCGAGCAAGCCCAACAACGTGGCGATATTGGCGAAAGTGGCAATATAGTGAGTGCGCTTCTCAAGACGCGGAATGATTTCCATCAAACCCTCTTCCATGGCCATTTCAATGTCGTCACGGGTTTTAGCCGCTTGCACCCGGGATAGACCATAGGTAAGGATTTTGCCGATATCCGCTTTGGATTTGGAGCTCAATGCCATGGCTTGAACGTAGTTGTTGGCTCTGAGCAATGGAGTCAGTTTTTGCCACATACTGCGGTTGGTCACTTTGGCGTAACTGAGGTACATGTAGCGCTCTACGGCTATTGCAATACCAATCGCCAAAACGAGGGAGATGGGATACATAAATAACCCGCCCTCTTGGAAAAATTTAACAAGTGTGGTCAAGACCTCCATATGTTTCTCCTCAACTAGTGCTCTGGTCTTTAAAAATGAATTTCATTAAAAAACGATGTTAATAACAGTGGTCCCGAAATAAACAGAAACTGCAAAATGTGTGCTAATCCACGTTATCGATATCCTCAAGCAAATTGAATGAGACATTGATCACATTACATCCAATAAGTAATTTAATCATTGCAATACGCGCCACGGAAATCGATTTAGCTGTTAGCCTGTCGGCAAACTTTCGGTAGGAATAAAGCAGTGGATTATGGTTGTGTCGCTCTCCCCGTACTTTCCAGCATACTAAAGTAATCCAACTCTTTACGAAAAACTTCGCGGTCTAATGCCTGCAAATTGTCTGAAATAGAGCTGGACCCCGTCAGGTTGCCGAATTCTGTAATATTGGAACTCTTCCACGGCACTATGTAAGTCACTTTTGGCAGTTCCCTGGACCCTAGAATCGCGGTGTCATCTAATTCAATACGCTGTTCGGCCATTAATTGACCACTTACGAGCATTAACACAAAAAGTGTACAAATAATCCAATTGTTTATCATTAACATGTATTTAATATTACAGAATTTACTTAGGAAACAAAATACTTTTAATTGCCTGATTTGATGCGCCGCTGCAAGTCCACAATCCATTTTTCCACTTCAGGGTCTTTCTCCGGCGACAGTTTTTGAAACTTTTGATAATGTGCCAATGCCTTGTCCAATTGCCCAAGATACAGATCATATAATATGCCAATATTCAGATGGGCATAGGCGTAGTTGTCGTCGATTTTCAGGGCTTGCTGGTACTGCGCCTCGGCCTCTTGGAATTTACCCTTACCACGACTGATAATACCCAGGTGATTATAACTTACGGCACTTTTAGGATTGACTTTAATGGCTTGTAAAAATGCCGCTTCCGCCTTGTCGGTGTCGCCCTGGCGAAAATAAATCAAGCCTAGATTGGTGTAAGGCCCCGACAAATCCGGATGCGCCTCGCTCAAAGCCAATAACATGTCTTTGGCTTTATCGGCGTCGCCATTGCGCATGGCCTTTAGCGCCTCATCATATTTTTGACGCGCCTCGGGGGACACCGCATCCTGGGGTTGGGATTGCGGTTGGGCGGATTCGGCTTCTTTTTTGGCTTCCCCAGTACCTGCGCAACCGCCGAATATACCCGCACTCAGGCCGACCAAGGCAGCGATAGCAACTAATCTAATATAATGCATTGACCACCGATTCACTTTTTTCCGCTTTTGCATATCTCACCGGACGTAATTTTTTTAATGCGGCAAAACTTTTTTGAACCCACTCATCATACGTGCCGTCCTTGACCCGTTCAACATTCGATTCATGGATAGTAATGGCTTTTTCCTCAAATGGATACGCCTGTTCCTCCAGCAGAATATCATACTGTTCCAACTCCTCGGACGATAATCCAGTGGGTTTTTCAGAATTTAATAACTCTTTACCGAAGGAGCCGTATATTTCGGCCAATAAATAAACAGACGCTGTGGTTACTTCCTCCACACCGTATTCAGCGGCCTGCGTATAAGCATCGATTGCCGTTTGCATGCGCGCTTTTTTCTTCGCCAGATTGGCTTTCAATGGCGCTTTCAGTTGTATCTCTCTAAAAGACTCTAATGCCGGCTCAGCCAGTTCAAACGAGGCTTTGGCTGCCAGAAACCGCGTGCGATCAGTGCCTTGAGTGCCAGCGAATTTATCAGCACGGATAACCTCTTGCAACGTTTGAACGTACATTTGATTATTACCCATTTGCTTGTAGGCGGTTGCAATTTTATGGCGGGCTTCTGTCGCTTGCTCCAGTGGCTGCGGATATTCGCGGGCATATTGGTCGTAGGCGGCGATCATTTTATCGTATGCGCTGCCCTTCTCATACAGTTGTGCGATTTGCCACATGACTTCTTGCCTATTGCGCACATCCGGCTGTTTTTTCAGTATGCTTTGTAATTCCTCGGCGGCATACAGCGGCTTGTCGGTTTTTATATAAGCGATAACGAGATTTTCGGACACTTTTTCCTGCAAACGGTGATTGGGGTATTTGCGCCTAAACTTTTGAAATTCGGCTGCGGCGTTGTCCCAGTCTTCCTTTGCCATATAGTTCGCCGCAACATCAAACTGGGCCGTAATATTGGCCTCCGTGTTAGGCGCTTCGGTCTCAATTCGTTTAAATTGTACTAACGCGCCATCCATGTCGCCAGCCGCCCGCAATGCATCGCCGCGTTTATAAATGGCGGCGGCAATACCTTCTTTAATGGTCGCGCTAAGCGCCGCATCGTTTTTGACCATGGTTTGCGCCATTTTATAGGCGGATTCGGAACGGCCATACTCGCCGTTTTCCAATTCCGATTTTGCAATAATCATCCAGGCTGACAACCGCATTTTTTCGGTGGTTTGCCCCATCTGCTCCAGTACGGAATTGGCCGCCACGGAAGCTTGATCGTATTTTTCCAAGGCGAACAAATCCTCCGCCGCTTTCATCAATACGTTTGACGCTCGCTCGTCCTTGGGAAAGGTTTTACCGAATCGCAACGCGCTACCTATGGCTACCCGCCGAAATACTTCCTGGCGTTTGCCTTGCAGCGTTTTGATATGTTCATCATACGCCACCAGAGCAGCGTATCCCGCTTCGGCGTTTTTTCCGGCTTTGACATACTGGTAGGCGGTGGTTTCATATTCTTTGGCGGCTTGTTCAAATTGTTTGTTTTCAAACAACGCTTCGGCTAACAGGAAATTGATTTCCGCAGCTTTTTTGGTATTGGGAAATGACTTGATATATTGCCGATACCAAATGAGTGCTTGTTGATAATCCTCGGGACTGTGGGATTTTTGCGCTATCGAGTGATAGTGACCGGCCAGTTCTTCCATATTATCGGCAATCAGGGGCGCCAGTGTTTGTTGTTGCGCCAGCGATTGTTTGCTCCAATATTCACCATTGATACGATAGTGTTGCGCAAAAGCGATTTTCGCCTCTAACGCCAGACTGGCAAACCCACCCTTGGCGTAAGCATCGATGGCATACTGATCGAACTGCGGTGCATTGACAGCAAACGGATGCCGTGTCACATATGATTTATAGGCATCCGCTGCATCTTTAATTCGACCTTGACCCAAATAGTATTCCCCCAACTCCCGATAGACACGGGGCTCATACGCTTTGCTGCCATGCTGGTCAAAGTATTCACCCATGGCCGCGGCGCCGCCCAATTCGTTAAAGCTCAACAGAATAACCCGAAAAGTGTCGTCTAACAATTCTTGTTCGCCGCGGGACAGCTGAGAATAATCCGTCCCTCCATCTGGCGTACTGCCCAGATTTCTGTCCACCACGCTGAAAAAGGAAAATAAGGCTTTTTGATATTTGTTTTGTTTGTATGCTGACCAGCCGCGTTGGGACAGGGCTTTTTCATAAAGTGGCGAGGAAGGATTCACTACCATAGCCTGACTGTACGCGAGTTCCGCCTGTTGGAATTGTTTCAACTGAAAAAACAACTCACCACGGCGAAAATACACTTCGTCACGGTTTTTGATATCCGGAAAACTCGTGAGCAGTCGGTTTAGCGCTTCCAAGGCTTTTTCTGGCTTGCCGACTTGCTCGTAGGCTTTAGACAATTGATACAACACTTGCGGATCATCCACGCCGCCGTCGGCGCTGGCTTGAAGTGCGTCCTCATACAGCTTGATGGCTTTTTCGTAGTTGATTCCCTTCAATTCAATTTGATCGGCGCGGCTGATCTTGTGCTCTTGCTCGGCAATTTTGTCCAATTGTTTTTGATACGCTTCTTCACTACGCTCCAACTCCAGATCGGCCAGCCGGCGTAGCGCCTCAACACGTAAACTGTCTTCCGGTGCGTTGTTCATAAAATCCCAATACCCTTCCATGGCTTTGGCTCGGGCAGATTGGATCACAGCGTCTTTTTCAATCTTGATGGGTAACTGTTCGCCCAGGGAGGCTAACGTACCATCTCCGGAACCACCCGTGGAAGCGCATCCCGACAACGTCAGGATGAGCCCGGCCGACACCAGGCAAAGCAAGCTTCCTACGTAGCGTGAATGCAACCTCAACCTCACTGCGTTTGCCCCCACCGCTTGGCGGCGTAGTCGTAAATTTGCGCCACCGAAAACCGGGCCTCGTTAAAATACTGCACGAGTCGCTGTTTGCGCCTTTCCAACTCGTCGTAAGCCAGACTTTCCAAATGATGATTCAGTTTTTCCGATGCCAGCAGTATCTGGGACTGCAATTGCGTAATTCTCGTTTCATAAGTTGCGCGGCGTTTGTCACTCAGGCTTTGCAAGGTGTTTAACAATGCTGACCAACCTTCCAATTTACCCAAGGAAACTCTCAGGCGCTGATAGTTAAACAGCGTTTCGCGAAATTCATATTGGGTGAGTAACGGCCACAGATACTGACCTTCTGGGGTGTTCAACACCATCTTTTCGGTCCATAAGCCACTGACACTTTCGCCCGATTGCGCTCGTATCAATCCTTCAACCAGTTTACCGCCACCGACCGCCTCTGCCGCCGTGTTAATTTTTTTGATTTCCTCCTGGAACAAGCGCATGGCTTTTTCATAGTATTCCAAAGACTGCTTATACGCTTCCATTTGCCCTAACGCGTAGGGAACCGCCATTAGTGCATCTTGTACCGCAGAGTCACTGGGATTGCGGTCAATAAGCTCCAACCAGGGCACTAAGGATTTTTCATGTTCGTTATTCGCCGAATACGCCCTGCCCAGACCCAACAACCCTTGATTCGAATGCATCCCGTCCAGTTTTAAACGTTTAAAATAGGATTTCGCTTTTTCCGACTCACCGGATTCGAGACTGGCGAAGCCTTGCATTAAGTTGGCTTTGTCTTTTAAGTCCTGCATTTCCTTGTCAGCAACGCTCATTGATCCCACTTGATTAAGCACCGTTTCGGCTTCCTGGCGCTTGCCGAGGCGAAACAACGCAATCGCCAGGTTGTAGCGGCCGTACGCCCACCAGTTTGTCCTTTGATCGACTTTATTGAGTACTTTTACGGCGTCATCGAGGCGGTCCTGCTTCATATAGATTATCGCCTCGATTAAGTAGCGTTCCGGCTGTAAACTGATGCCCAGGTTGCCCCGTATCTTATACAATGCCTGTAGTGCTTTTTCATAGTGGCCACGATGATATTGCGTTTTGGCCAAATAAAACCAGGCTTCGTCGCGTACCTCGGGTGGTTGATCTGTGGCCAGAAATGCCTCGAATATGTTCGCCGCTTCCTGGTGAAAACCATACGCCAAGTACAATCCACCCAGCACCAGACTCGCTCTTTCGGGATTGCCTTTGATAAGACCGGTTTTTTGTGCCGATTGCAATCGGGTTATCGCGTTGAAATGTTTGCCTTGGTAAGAATCAAACAACGCATCGCGCACGAATGGATCTTGCAGGCCTTGCCAATTGATAAACACTTCGCCATGCGCGTGCATAGGTAACAGCAATGCACTGATCAATCCCAATATAAATTTTCGGCTCACGGTGACGGTGACACAACGCACCATTAGTTCCACTCCTTAATTGCCAGAATGGGAAAGCCTTTGGCTTTACTACTCACGTTTAATTCCAACACGGTGCGGGACACACCGGAGACAAATTTATACGCCACTTCACTTTTATAGTCGGGATCACGGGGAATGCGCCCCACCATAGTGGCGAACAATTCATGCATGCCCGCCGGCATGTTTGCCACATATAATCGGTGGCCTGCGCCCCGCTTTAAGGCCTGCAAATCGTTTTCGGAATACTGATAGGCGGCGACAATTTCGTTATCCACTTCCAGCTGAATATAGTCCAGGGCAAACAGTTTTGTGGGATCGAATGTCACCAGTACGAGCAGTTGATGGTTAGCGGGGTTGTCCTCTTCCTCCTGGATGATGGCTAAATCACTGCTCAAATCCATGACTTCCTTAACCAACAACTCGGTTTCCTGATCCAGGGAGCGAAATGCAGACAATGACTCGGAGGCGGATTTGTTTGCCGGGCTGGCAGCCGAAGTACCGGCTGTAGTGTTAACCGAAGTACCGACCGCTGGAACCGAGCCTTGCAAGGCACCGCTTTGCGCACCTTGTGCCCAGCATTGTCCTGAAATAACAGAAACTTGCGTTAAAATAACAATAAATAAATATACGTAAATTTTATTATTCACACTACGTACCTTAGCGATGCCCCGGATTTACCCAATCAAATTACTGTATCACAATGTCAGAACACTTTACCAAGCTCCAACGAAACATTCGTATATTTTTTATACAAAAAATTTACAGTTTGGCAAAACATAATTTATAATACCCCGCTGAATCACAAAAGGTTATCAGCATTTATAAAAATAATTAATAGAATCTTTTCTATCATAAATATTTTTTATTGTTTACAGGCTTTAATAATCATTTAAGCGTAACCCTTTGCTCTGATTAGGCGTATTCAAGCATATTAAATATGTATTACACCCAACAAATTAGGGTACTATATAAAAATCTAGTGAGAAAAAACCGCTTACGTGACCTATTTAAGTAACCATAATAAAAACTGAAAGTTCACGCCATGACAATACCTAAACCGATTGTAATCATTGGTGTTGGGGAAATGGCAGGAGTCTTCGCTCGCGGCTTTTTACGTGCAGGATTTCCGGTATACCCCATCAACCGCAATATGAATGTCAACGAAGTGGTGACTTTGGTTCCTGAACCCACGTTGACATTATTGGCTGTGGCGGAGAAAGACCTGCATTCCAGTTTGGATTCCCTGCCACAACAATGGCACGCCGGTTTAACTCTACTACAAAACGAATTACTGCCCCGGGATTGGCAAGCTTACGGCATTGCTGCCCCTACAGTAATATCCGTTTGGTTCGAAAAGAAAAAAGGTCAGGATTTCAAAGTATTAGTGCCTTCTCCGGTATTTGGTGATAAAGCGGATATTGTTATTAACAGCCTGGCGCAATTGAATATTCCAACGCATCTATTGGAATCGGAACAGGAATTGTTGTACGAATTGGTGCGAAAAAACGTCTATATATTGACGACCAATATCGCTGGACTGATAGTCGGCGGGACGGTGGACGCGTTATGGCATCAGCATCAAGCGCTGGCCCGAGCCGTTGCCGCGGATATTATGGATATTCAAGACTGGTTGACCGGACAGCATAACAACCGGGATCAATTAATTGCCGGTATGGTTGCCGCTATTGAAGGCGACTTACAACACCAATGCATGGGACGTTCAGCGCCGGCCCGGTTAAGCAACGCAATACAACTTGCCGATGAAGCCGGTTTAGCGGTGCCGAAATTACGCGAGATTTATCAGCAAACGGTTGGCCAGTAGATCAAGTGACTGATAATACAAGGCAGATGAGTGACTTTTCGCCTGTTGAGGGATGCCATTGCTAGCGCTGGACGCACCACATTCAGCGGGTAACTTTTACAGGGATTTTCACTCGTCATCCCGACCAGCGGGCAAGGCAAAAAAGACGCTTAACAATATGCAGTTAATAAGCGGTTTATAGGCAGTACATAGGTAGTGTAGTCAGGTGTTGAATCTAATAGTGAATCCACTCAAACGCAACTCAATTCGTAAGATTGTTTATATAACCGCGACGGTAATCATTGCGCTCTTGTTGATTTCCGCCATCGTCAATCTATTGCTGGTACGCTCGCACTATCAAAATTACGAAAACCAGCAAATTCATGAGCAAGTTAAAAACAAGGCCTTGATCATCGGGCGACAGCTCAAAATTTATAAGCAAGTCATTGCCAATGTTGCGGCCGAACCCAACACCCGCGATTTATTATTGTTTGGTGATAATAACGCCGCGCACAATTGGGCCGTGGAAATGCGAAAATATCTCCCCCAATCCATCGGCGTGGCGCTATTGTCCAAAAACGGGGAAGTCTTGGGCGATCCCGTGACCTTACGGCTGGGACCACAATGTATGACGGACTTAACCCGCCTTTCCCAAGGTGAAAACGTCGCCCATCCTCCTATTCACCGGGACATCCCAGAACTATCCCATTACGATTTAACGACCCCGGTATTCGATGAAGAAAACCAACAAATGGGGATTTTGTTTGTAAGCTTCAGTTTGGACACTCTCAAAGCCGTGCTGCAGGAAAGCGTCAGCAAAGAACAATTGCTGCAACTTTTGGACACTGATGGCGAACCGATTGCCGTTGCCGGCGCCATATCCACTTCCAGAGAACAATACAGCGTGGCTATGCCGGTACCCGATAGTAGCTGGACCATCAAAGTCACCGAAAACCTGGCTTCATCATCACCGATTTATTTAACCTTGAGCCTGTCTAACGTACTGACGTCTGCCTTGGTTATTGCGTTGATTATCTTTTTTATCGCCTATGTCAGCCGCACGGTGAAACACGATTTCGAAACGGTGAAAAAGCGGTTAAATCAAGTATCCGAAGGGGAATTCAATGAAGAAGCGCCAAACATCCAATTGAAAGAAAGCGCGGAAATTTTACCTTCCATCGAATACATCGCCCGCGATATACAAAAAAAACAACAAATGATCGCCAATCAAAGCTGGGTGGACGACTTGACAGGACTGCCCAACCGGCGTCATTTCAATAATGAGTTCGTACGCGCTTACAACCTCGCCAGAAGAGGCATCCCTATGGCGGTGGTATTAATCGACCTGGACAATTTTAAAAAACTCAATTCGCAAGCGGGCAAAACCGCCGGCGATCAGGCCTTAAAATTGTTCGCCAACACCTTGCAGCAATACTGCCGTAAAACCGATTTCGCCGCTCGCCTGGGCGGGGATGAATTCGCATTATTGTTACTGGACATGCAGCCGGATAAGATTCGCCCCTGCCTGGAAAAGCTTTCCGAAACCTTCCTTGAACAACAAGAACGTCACCCGGCGGTACCGGATGAACTGCGTTGCACCATTAGTTGCGGCTACACCTTCATCAACGTGCACCGGGACTACAATGCTGCAGCGGTACTGACCCGCGCCGACAAAACCCTGGATGCCGCCAAAGCCCAGGGCAAAAACTGTGTCGTTGAAGCTTAATGATTGCCATCTTCGATAAAAAAGGTTTCGATGCTTTATTAACGCTGGAGATAAACACTCTGGTGAACGCCGATCTAAGCGGCGCCAAGTTGGAAAACGCCAATCTTGTCCAAGTGGATTTGAGCGGCGCCAACCTTACGAATGCCAATCTGAAAAATGCTGACCTGCGGTTAGCAAACTTATCAGGCGCCAATCTCAGTGGCGCCAACTTAATGGGGGCCGACCTGAGCGGCGCCTTGTTGGACAACGCTAATTTGAAAGGGACGTTGTTGCCTGTTCAAGCACCTTTATCGACATCGTAGCTCGCCACTTCTAGAACTTGGATTTTATTTTCAAACACGACGGCACGAAGGACACGAAGAAATGAATATCTTTTTCCCTTCGTGTCCATCGTGCCTTCGTGGTGAATATTTAGAGCTGCTAGCACCCTAAGAGGCTTAATCCCATACCAGCCACTAACAAGTACCGGTGATGGCTATCCGCGAGCGCGGCGTTCCTTTGGCTGAAAACGCATCGGCAATCAGGTTACCCAAAGGCGACGGGGTGGCCAGATACAGATCGATCTCCGATTCGATGGGGGAGCGCGAAATGATTTGCTGAACAATCTCAGCATAGGCAACATCCAAATCCTTGGCGGCACTCAATGTTAACGGTATGTACACAAACCGATCCAACGCATCTTCCCAGGAGCGACAGTAGTTGGAGAGATAATGCGCCTTATCCGCTCCTGCCACCCAAAACAATAGCATAGACTGCTGCAAATCCAACGCGATGGCGTGTTCTACCAGGCTTTTCATGGGGGCAAACCCGGTATCTTGCGCCACCATCACGATCGGTCGGCGGGACTCTTCATCCAGTGTGAATTCGCCGAACGGCCCCTCAATGATCACGTTACTTCCTGTAGTCAAGTGATGAAAAACACAATCGGCAAAAGAATCATTATCATCACGCTGCACGTGAAATTGCAGGACCATGCCGTTACACGGACAACTGGCCACAGCCATGTCGCGGGATGGCGCCCCATCGAGCGACAAAGTCACGTATTGACCGGCTAAAAACCGCAGCGTTTGCGAGCGCGGTGTGCGCGCGTGCAACACAATATGATCGCTACCGATTTTCTCCAGCTTGGCCACTCGCCCGGCAATGCGTTGCCTCGGTATGTCAGCCGGACTGCGGGCTTCCTGGGCTTCTATCACCAGATCGCTGTTCGCGTGAACACTGCACATGAGAATGACGTTTTGGTTTTTTTCCGCCTCGGTCAATTTATAATCGTGGGACGCATCAAATTGATACTGACCCGATACCACCCGTGCTTTACACTCACCGCAAGCACCTGTAGTACAGCGGTAACTGATGCTCAACCCCCCGCGCAGTGCCGCATCCAATAAGGATTCGCTCTCATCGGCTTCAAAAGTGTGATTACTGGGTTTAATTTTAATCAGATGGGTCATCGTCGGATAACGCTAAATAGGATTCTGCGGCCTTAATACGATCCAGTATCCAGGCATTTAATTCGTCGACCAGCAATTGTTGACTGGACTCACCGTTTTGCTGAATTTCACCCAGTTTATCCAGCAAATCAACAAACATATCGCGATAAGAGGTTTGTTTAACCCGCGCCACCGCAAGCTCTACTTTCAAACGACGGATCTGGGATTGCAGGTCTTCTTTGCTGGGCGATAAGGTTTCTTGCACGCGTTTGCCGTAAGCAGAATCGCGAATGATTTGCATACGTTCCACAATGGAGGAATCATCCAACGCCAGTGAGGGAAACCGTTTTTTTAGGGTCTCCAAATCCACCTGGCCTTCGAACGTTTCCAAATCACCGCGGCGAATGAGTTGTTGCAAAGTGTCTCTGGAAACCCCCAACAACTTAGCGGCTTTAGCGACTCCCATATATTGTGTCATTTACAATTCCCTGAATTTGTAACCAAATAAATCCTTCGCATCTATATACAATCATAGACAGGAAAAAGGATTCAGGGAACACTGTTTTTTGTAGGGATAAAGCAGGCGGTAGTCTGTAACTGGAGATTCGTTTTCTCTGACAGGCTTTAGCCAGTCTTTTTATTTTTTGTTCAATATCGGAAAAAACCAACCTAAGAAAACGTTGGGGATTGATGTAACGCATCATTGCTGGCTTTTGTGCTTACTCTCAGAATTTTCTGCAGAGGCCAACGGTTTCACACTTTAAATTTAGCCACCAAAGTGTTGAGATTTTCGGACAGGCTTTTCAAGCCATGGCTGTTGGTTGACACCTGATTCGCCGCTTGATCAGCGGAATTCGCCAACTGGATGATGTTTTCGATATTGGCGTTGACGGTTTGCGCCACTTTCCATTGCTGATCCACGGCGCTGGCTATTTGTTCGGTCATAGAATTAATATTCGCCACGGCCTGGGTTACTGAGGTCAAGGTTTCTCCCGCGTTGTTTGCCAGACCAACCACCGCTTTGGCTTTGTCGGTGTTGGATTGCATTCGCTCCACGGCAAGCTTGGCGTCACGAATGAGAAATTCCACTTTTTCGATAATAGTATCAGTGGATTGTTTGGTGCGATTGGCCAGGGTGCGCACCTCATCGGCGACCACGGCAAATCCCCTACCCTGCTCGCCGGCACGCGCCGCTTCAATAGCGGCATTTAATGCCAACAAATTGGTTTGTTCGGTAATGTCTCGGATCACGCCGATGACAGCACCGATTTGCTGCACGTCATCACCAAGTTTTTGAATCACATCGCTGGTTTGTTGAATGTCATCTCCCAGTTCATCCACGCCGGAGATGGCTTGATTGACAATTTGCCGGCTTTGGTGAGTTTCTTCATCGGCGTGTTGCGCGGCCTGTGCGGTTTGTTCGGCGTTTTGCGCCACATCCCGGGCGGTGGCCGACATTTCATTCACCGCTTCGGCAACCAAACTGGTTTGCTGCTTTTGTTGAGTCATGGTTTGCGTCGTCGCGCCGGTGATACGACTCATTTCACCGGTGGCGGCATCCAACTGGCTCACCGAATCGGACACTTGACGGATAATTTGCTGCGTCTTCTCCGCAAATCGGTTAAACCCGGCGGCCAGCAACCCCACCTCATCACTACCACGCACCGTCAATCGGCGGCTAAGGTCACCATCCCCATCGGCAATATCTTCCATCGCCGAAGCAACCGCACGTATCGGTGTCACAATCATACGGGCCATCAGCCAGGCCAATAACACGCCGACGCCAATACCGGCAAGCAGAAAAAAAGTAACCACCTTGGTCGTGGTTTTAGTTTGAGCAATAAGCTCCTGACTAGAATTGTTTGTCCGGTCGCGCAGATTATGACTGAGCTCCCGCAGTTTGTTATCAATACTCTGTAGCACGGGACCGATCTCCGTGCGAATCAAATACGCATCCATGCGCACTTTGTCGCTTTTATGCAATTCCACCACGGCTTGCAAGTGAGTTTCCCAGCGGGCGATAGCGTCTTTCAGAAACGGTATGGCATCTTCCTGTTCAAAGGTTAAAGGCACACC
>JAJDNG010000041.1 GCA_022340845.1 Gammaproteobacteria bacterium
ACGATTAAAAACGCCACCGGCATATGCATGGTGTGCTCCAGGCGCTGTAAAGGGGTTTCCACCATGTGCACGCTGTTTTCCAACGTTTGTAGTAAGGCGCGTTGGTCTTCGTTGCGCATGATACTTTCACCAGGCTTGTGGGCGCTATCAAAGCGATTCATCAAAGCACGCACATGCTTGCTGAAAAAGGCAGGTTCAAATTTTGGCCGGGCCGGTATGGCCAGTGCTGTCAAGACGCCGGCCAGCGTAGCATGCACGCCGGATTTGAGCATAGCCAGCCACAGCAATGTGCCGACCAGAAAATAAGGCAGAGGCTTGCGCACGCCAACCAGGTTAAAAAATACTAATATCACCAATAACAGTACGCTCATGGCCAGCGCATCGCCCGCGATATTCTCGGTATAGAATAACGCGATGATCACCACCGCGCCTAAGTCATCGACGATGGCCAGCGCCACTAAAAAAGTCAGCAGGCTTTTGGGAAGACGCGAGCCCAGTAACACCATGACGCCAACCGCAAACGCGATATCCGTTGCCATGGGAATACCCCAGCCTTTGACCGAATCGGTGCCCGCGTTGATGGCATAGAAAATCAGTGCCGGTATCGCCATGCCGCCGATGGCGGCCACGATGGGCAGCATGGCGTGGCGGCGGTCGGCCAACTCGCCCACTAACGCTTCGCGTTTGATTTCCAGCCCTACTACGAAAAAGAACAACGCCATGAGTCCATCGTTGATCCAGTGATGCAGCGTTTTATCTATACCCCAGCTGCCGATCGACACTTCAAGATGGGTGTGCAGCAGATGCTGATAGCTTGCCACAAAGGCGCTGTTGGCGATAAGCAAGGCCACGATGGTGCAGCCCAGCAGCAACATGCCACTGGTGGTTTCCCGGTGAATAAACTCTTCAAATGGGGTGACGATTTTATCGAATACTTTTTCCAGCGGGGCGTCAAATTGCGCCGTGGATTTGTCGTCGCGGGGGTGCTCTGAATTGTTTTTGTTTTCGCTGCTCACGGATATGGTCCTGAGTTTTAGGTTCGAAAGGGCTAATGATACACGATTTTGCCAAATGGGTTTTTCCTAGAACCTGGCGCTGGGGAAAAATTATTAACCACGAAGGCACGAAGGACGCGAAGATTTACAAATTTTAAAACGTTACCTATGGATGTAGTGCGCAGCTTGAGTTCGTCTTTGTTGTCAATTTTGTTTTCGCTTCGTGTCCTTTGTGCCTTTGTGGTTCAATCTTCAAAGTCGATTTTGACCGCCACATCAGTCATTCCATAGCGAGTACTGCATTCAAGTGCTGCGCTTATAGACCGATAGTTTATCTAATATTCCAACCGCCTTCGTACTGAATCAATAAGTTACATATCGTCGTTGGTATAACCCTAGGAAATTAATATGAATACTGCTGAACAGCGACATCATTACGCCAAAGGTGAATTGCCAGAGAGTATCCGTCTCGATTTGCCGCAAGCGCCACGCTCCCTGGGGCACGAGTTGCCTTTGGGGAATTCTCCGGTGGTTGCCCATCTCATGCGCGGTGATCCGGTTTTCGGAAAGTTGGTGGATTTCAATGACATCGACGGGAAAGTGATGGTTAGACTGGCGGATGGCAGTTTGAATACTATCCCATTTATCAATTTACGGTTTTTGATTTTCTCCCGGCAGATTATTACGCCGCAAGAACTGCAATTGAGCCCGGCACCGCGGCGCCCAACCCTTGCTGCCCAAAGCCGCTCCGTTGAATTGATTTTCCGAGATGGCAAACGATTTTTCGTGGTCGCGGAAACCGTGGTGACCGAGCCCAGTGGATTTCATATTTTTATGCAAAAATCCGATGGCAATGTGCATCGGTTGTTTGTGCCCCGCAACACCATTAAACAATATGCCTCGGGGCAACAAGCTGAGCAGGATATGGCGAACGCCGAGCTGGACGTGAGTCACCCGGACGTCGAAGCGGTGAAATGGTTTGCCGATGGCGAGTTGTCTCTGTCTGTCGCCGGAAATTCTCTGGAAGTCGCCACAGCACTGCAAACCAAGCCGGAATTACCGCAGCAGACTTTAGGGCAATTGCTGATCGCCCAGCAGCTCATCACCGAAGCTCAAGTTAACACCGCGTTGGAAGAACAGAAAAAGCGGCCCGGCATTCATCTGGGCGATATTCTGATCGAACAAGGCATGATTGGCGCAGAGGCCATTCAAAACACCCTGGCATACAAACTGGGGTTGCCGTTTGTTACGCTCAATGGGTTTGATATTGATCCCCGTGCGTTGAGCTTTTTGCCCAGGGAGTTAGCCGTTCAATTTTTCATGTTGCCGTTATTCCTGCACGAAGGCCGGCTGGTAGTGGCTACCGCGAATCCTACCGAGAGTAACAATTTAAAAATGGCTGAGTTTATTGCCAAACACGCCATAGAGCTGACCGTCGCCACCAAAACCGATATACAAAATGCCATAGACAAACATTATGGCAAGCGTGATGACGAAGAGATTTTTGAAAGCCTGGAAACCATTGATATCGCGACGGATGAGGCGGAAGATTTCGGTCTGATTAAAGAGGCGGAAAAACTCAGTAAAGAACGTCCCATCGTGCGTATGGTGCAAAACACGCTGATGGAAGCCGTTCGTAGTCGGGCATCGGATATTCACATAAGGCCGGGCGAAAAAGAAGTGGACTTGATCTTTCGTATCGATGGCAGTCTGGTCCACATTCGCCGCTTCAGTAAAACCATACATGCGGCCGTAGTCAGCCGCATAAAGATCATCGGTCGAATGGATATTAGCGAACGGCGCATACCACAAGACGGCCGGGCCATAGTACAAGTCAATTCCCATAAAGTGGACTTGCGATTGTCGGTTATGCCCACGGTCAATGGGGAAAGCGTGGTGATCCGCTTGCTGGATACCATGGTGGGATTAAAAAACCTGGATCAACTGGGTTTTGACGAGCGTAACAATGAATTATTGAAAGGCATGATCAGCAAGAGCTATGGCATACTGCTGGTCACCGGACCGACCGGATCGGGCAAATCCACCACCTTATACGCGGCGCTCGAGCACATCCGCAAAACCAACGTCAATATCATTACCGCCGAAGATCCCGTGGAATACCACATGAGCGGCATTGAGCAAATGCAGGTGAATCATAAAGTGGGTTACACGTTCGCGCGCATTCTGCGCAACATACTGCGCCACGATCCGGACGTCATCATGGTCGGTGAAATACGCGACGAGGAAACCGCCAAGATCGCCATTGAAAGCGCGTTGACCGGGCACTTGGTGCTCAGTACCTTGCACACCAACAGCGCGGCGGTGACCCTGACCCGGTTGCTGGAAATGGGTGTACAGCCGTATTTGATCAACGACACTTTGTTGGGGGTGCTGGCGCAACGTCTGGTTAAAACCAATTGCGCGAATTGCCTGGAAGAGGAGCCGGTCGACGCCGCGGTCTACAAAGCATTGGGTATTAACCCGGAGGAAAAATTCTATAAAGGTAAAGGC